>JAISXG010000017.1 GCA_031270605.1 Oscillospiraceae bacterium
CGGGGGATGTCTTTTAAAAGATAATTTCTTTGCAGCAGGACTTTATTATATTCCGTCAGCGCCCTGGCATAGCGCCTGCTGAGCTGCCCCAGCGCGGTGTCAATAAATTTTCGCCGTTCAGAGGGCCCCGCCTGCACAAGGGAAAGGTGCGCCGGCGAAAACACCACGGCCAAAAACTCGCCCATGAGCCGCGCAGGCGACTGCAACCCTACGCCGTTTAAAGAAGCGCGGCGGTTCATCTCAATGACGATACTTGCGTTTTGGTCGCGCCCGAAGGCGTTAAAATCCATGTCAAGCCTTGCGAAGCTCTGCCCAAACCCCACAAGCTCCGTGTCTTTTGTGCCGCGAAAGCTTTTGCAGCCCGTAAACAACCAGATTCCCTCAAGCAAATTGGTTTTGCCTTGGGCATTGTCGCCATGCACGACATTGATGCCGTCTGACGGAACAATTTCAATATTTTCAATGTTTCGGTAGCCTTGCAGGGTCAATTTATTCACTTTCATTCGGAATCTCCATCACTGTCCGTCGGCGGCCTTGAGCACAAAAATCTGCCTGCCAAACTCCAGCCTGTCGCCCGGGCGCAGTTTTTTACCCCGCTGGGTGCAAACCTCGCCGTTGACGCGAATTTCGCCGTTCTGCACAAGGATTTTCGCATGGCCTCCCGTTTGCGCAATGTCGGCAAGCTTCAGGGCGGAATCCAGCTTGATAAATTCAGACGAGATTTTCAGCTCGCGCACGTCCATTTGGGCGGCTTTGGCCTTCACTTTAATGATTCTCTTTGGCCTTGCTTTGCCGTCATTCATAGAAAAGACATCCTTTAAAAAAAATCAATCCTCATTGCGCAGCCTTGCGGGCAGCACAAGAAAAATAAAACCGTCGCCCTGGGGGGGCGTGATGATCACGGGGGAAAGGGGGCCTGAAAGCTTGATGCTCACTTCGTCTGTGTCGGCCGCGCGCAGCGCGTCAAGCAAAAAACGGTTGTTAAAACCGATTTCGATACGCTCACCCTCCATAGTCGCGCTGATTTTGTCATTCGCGACGCCGACGGTCGTCGAGCAGGAAAAACGGATGGAATCATTGTCAAACACACATTTCATCGGAATTTTAAACTTTTCGGTGATCACAAGCGAGATGCGCTCAATACTTTCGATCAACTCTCTTGTCCGCACCTTAACGGTGGCGCTGTGATGCTCGGGAACGGCCGATTTATAATTTAAAAAGTCGCCCTCAAGCAGCCGTGACACAATATTATAGCCGTTGATGCTGAAAACAATGTGGCGTTTGCCCAAAGAAAGAGAGATCAAACCGTTTTCGTCATTGATGAATTTGATGACCTCTGAAAGCGTTTTTGCCGGAACAATAAAAGAAATGGATTCGCCCTGATAATCGATCCGCTCCCTGCGGATCGCAAGACGGTAGCCGTCGAGAGCGATGAGCTTCATTTCGCCGCTTTCAATTTCAAACTTCACACCCTTGTGCACCATTTTGCTGTCGTCAACAGAAACGGCAAAAATAGTCTGGCGAATCATGTCCCTCAAAAGGCACTGGGGCAAAACGACAGGGACCCCGCCCATCACAATGGGCATGTCGGGGAATTCGGAGGCAGGAAAGCCGATCAACGAAAATTCTGTTTCTTTGCATTTGATCGTGCAAATATGCTTATCATCCGCTTCAATGGAAACAGGGGCCTTTGGAAGATGTCTTAAAATCTCACACAATGTTTTTGCGTTGAGAAGAATGCCGCCCTCCCGCTCCACGGTCGCGTCCACGACCGTGTTGATGCCCATTTCAAGGTCATAACCGCTCAGCTCCACGCCATGCTCGTTTGTTTGCAGCATAATGCATTCCAGTGTGGGCAGTGTGGATTTTTGCGCCGCCGCGCGTTGCACGTTCAGGCAGGCCTCTGCAAGGCTTGCCGCGTTGCAATTAATTTTCATAAACCATCCGTCCTTTCGCAAACGCCTTTTGCCGGGAATCTGTCAATTGATGATAAAATCAATTAAAATACTATAGTCGTATTCATAGGGGATGCCAAAATGTTGAAACAAAGAAACAGCGTAATAGTATCAATGTTTTTTTTTAAAATGGAGCTGTTAAAAAAACGGTTGCCGGTGTTGAGGTTTTTTTTCTTATTTTTAATCAACGTTTATATGTTGAAAACCGGGATGTTGAAAACTGAAAAGATGTTGAAAGATTTTTAGCCGGAAAGGGGAGAGCGCAACCTATATTTGCGAGTCCTGCACGTTTTTGATCAGGTCATACACCGTGTTTTTCAGCATCGCGTCCTCAGAGATTTTTTTCTCAATAATCGAGGTGGAATAGATAACGGTCGAATAGTTCTTGCCGCCGAAAAAGTCGCCGATGGACTGGAGCGTGAGGTCTGTCGTTTCGCGGATGATATACATTGAAACCTGCCGCGCAAGCGAAACGACCGCCGTTTTTTTGTCTGACTTAATGTCGTCCGCAGAGATGCCGTAAAATTTAGCCACATGCTCAATGATATTGTCCGTCTGCACAGAAATCGGCTGGCTGCTGGTTTGAATGTCTTTGATAATGTCCTGCGCAAGCTCGACCGAGGGCTCAATGCCGTTGAGCACAAGGTTTGCCGAGAGGCGCTTGACCGTGCCCTCAAGCTGGCGGATGTTGGTTTTGAGCTTGTCCGCAATATATTCCACAACGTCGTCCGGCAAAGTGAGGCTGAGCGTTTTTGCCTTACGCTTGATAATGGCCATGCGCGTGTCAATGTCAGGTGGCTGGATGTCCGCCAAAAGGCCCCATTCAAAGCGGGTGCGCAGGCGGTCGTCGAGCGTGTCCATCTCCTTGGGCGGGCGGTCAGACGTGAGCACAATCTGTTTGCCTGCCTGGGCAAGGGTGTTGAAGGTGTGAAAAAATTCCTCTTGGGTTGAAACCTTGTTTTGGATGAACTGAATATCGTCCACCAGCAGCACGTCGACATTGCGGTATTTGTTGTGAAAGGCTGTTGTATTTTTTTCAGCAATACATAAAATCAGTTCATTTGTGAAGTTTTCGCCGGTGGTGTAAATGATCTGGCTGTCGGGGTTGCGGGTTTTCATTTCGTTTTCAATCGCCAGCAGCAGATGGGTTTTGCCAAGGCCCGAGCGGCCATAAATGAACAGGGGGTTGTATTCCACGCCCGGCACGGTGGCGACGCGGATGCACGCCGCATGGGCAAAACGGTTTGAAGAACCGACAACGAAAGAATCAAACGTGCATTCCGGCTCGGTTGTGATTCTGGGCGCCTCTTCTGCAAGGTCGTCGGGCAAGCCGGTGTGGTTAATGACCTCAACCGTGATATTCACGGGAAATCCGATAACCTCCGTGAATTTTTGTCGCACGAGGTCTTTAAATTTTTCTTCAAATATATTTCGTTTGAAATCGGTCGTAACGCTGAGAAACACGGTGTCAGACTCAAATTTCACAGCGGTCACAGGCGCGACCCAAAGGTTGTAGGAAACCTCCGTGATCTCTTTGCGGCACAGCAGCAGGACCTGATTCCATAAATCTAAAAAAGAATCCATGTGAACCTCCACAAGCACACGAAAAATAGAAAAGTTTTGGTTGTTTCAAAAAAGATGAGTTTTCTGAAAACAGAAAGAACAACACTGTTTTATTATACCATATTTTTTATAAACAAGCAATCTCTTTTTCTTTATATTATAATGTATTATATAATAAAGCGATAAAAGGCCCTTTTCTGTTTTTACAGAAAAGGGCCAAACGGAGAGACATATGTTTTTGGTTTTTACGTCTGAACAGTTCTTGTCGCATGCTTTTCAATGCCGAACTTTGAGACTATGGGAGCCGTATGGAACGGCCCCCCTTATTTTTACATTCATCAACAAAGGTTAATTACTTAGCAGCATCCGCAGTTATTACCACAGTTATTGCAACCGCAGTTATTATTGTTGTTGGTGTCGGAGAGCAGGATGATGATGATGATGATAATCAGCCAATTGTTGCCGCTGCCAAAAAGATTATTACACATGTGCGTTCCTCCTTTCTTGCTTTCACAGTATCATATGAGAAAACAGGAAAAGAGGTTACTGTTTTTGATTGAAAAGTTTTGGCTGAAAAGGGGCGCCGGCGGGGCATACTGAAACAATCGAAGCCGAGGGCAAAGAGAAAAATCTCTTGCCCGCGGCTGTGTGTTATTCTTTTGTTTCGCCGCTTTCTTCAGGTCGCGGCGCCTCCTTCTCCGCAGGCGGTTCGGCGGGCACAAAGGCGAATGCGCCGTCCCGCACCACGCACGCATAGCTGCCGGTTTTTACGTCGCCTGCAAGGATCTTTTCAGAAAGGATATCCTCAATCTGCGACTGAATCGCCCTTCTCAGCGGCCGCGCGCCATAGACCTCGTCAAAGCCCGCATCCGCAATTTTTGCGATAGCTTCGTCGCTGAACGAGAGTTTTATTTCAAGCTCCGCCGTGCGTTCGGCAACAAGGTTGAGCATCTTTCGCGCGATTTCCTGAATGTTTTCTTTTGTGAGCCTGCCAAAGACGATGATGTCGTCGACGCGGTTCAAAAATTCGGGGCGGAAGGTGTTTTTCAGCTCGCCCATCACGGCGTCCCTGATGCTTGATTCATTGAGCGGGCCGCTGTTGTCTGTGAACCCGAGGCTTGTGTTGCGCGAAGTGATGAGTTTTGCGCCCACATTCGAGGTCATGATGATGATACAGTTCTTAAAGCTCACCCTGCGGCCCTGGGCGTCGGTGAGAATGCCATCCTCAAGAATTTGCAGCAGCATGTTGTAGACGTCCGGATGCGCTTTCTCGATTTCGTCAAACAGCAGCACAGAATAGGGCCTTTTACGGATTTTCTCCGTCAGCTGACCGCCCTCGTCATAGCCCACATAGCCCGGAGGAGAGCCGATAAGCTTTGAAACGGTGTGCTTTTCCATATATTCGGACATGTCAAGGCGGATCATGGCGTTTTCTTCGCCGAACATTGACGCAGCCAGGGCTTTGCAGAGTTCTGTTTTGCCCACGCCCGTGGGGCCGAGGAAGATAAAGGAGCCGACGGGACGTTTGGGGTCTTTTAAGCCCACACGGCCGCGCCTGATGGCCCTTGCGACGGCGCCGACAGCCTCATTCTGGCCGACGATGCGTTTGTGAAGCTCATCCTCCATGTCAAGCAGGCGGCGGCTCTCTTCAATTGTAAGCTGCCGCACGGGAATGCCCGTCCACGAGCAGACAATTTCCGCGATTTCCTGCGCGTTGACCTCCTCTTCGCTGTGGCTGTTCTTTTCGCGCCAGAGGTTCCTTTCTTTTTTCAGCTGTTCTGAAAGCTTGCCCTCTTCGTCACGCAGGGCGGCGGCGCGCTCAAAATCCTGGGCGTTGACCGCCGCTTCTTTCTCTTGCGAAAGCTCTTTGATTTTGTTTTCGAGCGCTTTCAGGTCCGGCGGGGCGGTATAAGAACGCAGCCGCACCTTTGACGCCGCTTCGTCGATCAAATCGATGGCCTTATCAGGCAGGAAGCGATCGCCGATATATCTTGCCGAGAGCTTCACCGCGGCGAGGATCGCGTCGTCTGTGATTTTGACCTTGTGGTGCGCCTCATATTTGTCGCGCAGCCCCTTGAGGATTTCAACGGCCTCCTCTTCGGTTGGCTCGCCGACGACCACGGGCTGAAAACGGCGCTCAAGCGCGGCGTCTTTTTCAATGTGCTTGCGGTATTCTTCAAGCGTCGTCGCGCCGATGACCTGCATGTCGCCCCGTGCAAGCTGGGGCTTGAGGATGTTTGCCGCGTCGATCGCGCCCTCCGCGCTGCCCGCGCCCACGAGAGTGTGGATTTCGTCGATGAAAAGAATAATATTTTCAGCCGCGATGACCTCTTCGATCGCGTTTTTAATGCGCTCTTCGAAGTCGCCCCTGTATTTTGTGCCCGCGACCATGCCTGTCAGGTCAAGGGCAAAAATGCGTTTGTCTGTGAGCAGTTCGGGCACCTCGCCCGAAGCGATTTTCAGCGCAAGGCCTTCCGCTATCGCGGTTTTGCCCACGCCGGGCTCGCCGATGAGGCAGGGGTTGTTTTTGGAGCGGCGGCTGAGAATCTGGATCACGCGCTCAATTTCTTTTTGCCGGCCGATGACAGGGTCGATTTTGCCCTGCTTTGCGTAATCCGTCAGGTCCCTGCCGAACTGCTGCAGGGTGCTTGTGCCGGAGCCCCCCGTTTTTTTGCTTTCTCCGAAACCCCCCTGTTTGCCGAAGGGCGCCGAAGGTTCACCGGATTTGTTTATCTCTGAAACGATCTCCGAGGGCTGCGAGCCGAGCTGGTGCACAAAACGCGCCGCGCAGCTTTGGTCCTCGCTCAAAATTGCAAGCAGCAAATGCTCTGTGCCCGCAAGCTGCTGCCCCATGCTGCGTGCGAGAGACAGGGCCTTTTCAATGATGTGTTTGCAGCGGGGCGTGATGTCGTCGGGCGCAAGCTGGGTGGGGATGCCCACGCCGATTTGCGCTTTGAGCAGCTCTTCTACTTTTGAAAAGTTTATTTTTTTATTTTCAAGCGCCGTGGCCGCCGGGGTGCCCCTGTCGGAAAGCAGCCCGAGCAGGAGGTGTTCGCTGCCGATATAGGTGTGGCCGTATTTTTCGGCGAGCGTTACCGCGTGATTGAGCGCCATATTCGCTTTTTCTGTGAATCCGGTGAATTTATACATAGTAATACCGTCCTTTCGTGAGATCCGGGATGTTTTGGCACCTTGAAACAAAGGGCAAAACACCCGGATACTTGATAAAACAATAAGTTATTTTTGACTTTAGTAGAGATACAGGAAACAAACTTCATAATCAAAAATCAAAAAGTTTGTTTCCCGAAGATGAATCAGCTGTTTAGGGCTGATTTACTATATGCCTGTTTTTGGCAGTTGAGAATAGTATGAACAGTTTCTTTTCTTTCTAATCTGTTCTGTCGCTTTCCTCAAGCGCCCGGCGCACCGCTTCTGCGCGCACCTCCCGCCGTGTCATAGCGTCAAACCGTGTTTTATAGGAGGAATTCAGGTTGGCGGGCTGCATGGTTACAAACAGCTCGTTGATCACTTCTGTTTTGACGGGAATCTGGCCGCGGATGCTCCCGAGGCGGGTGAAAGAGAGCAGCTCCATCATTTCGTCTGTTGACAGGATTCTGGCGGTTTTCAGAATGCCGTAGGAACGAAAGATTTTGTCAAGAAAGGCGGGGTTCTTTTCAAGCTCCTCGCGCGCGGTGCGTTCCCGCGTCGCAAGCTGCAACGTAATGGATTTGAGGTTTTCAAGGGCCGCTTGTTCGCTGATGCCCAGAGAAACCTGATTGCTCAGCTGATAGATGTCGCCTTTCGCGCTGCTGCCTTCGCCGTAGGAGCCGCGGATGGTAAGGCCGAGCTTTGAGACCGTGGCCGAAAGCGAAGCAAGCTGGCTGCAAGCCGCAAGCGCGGGCAAATGCAGCATCACCGAGGCCCGCATACCTGTGCCGAGGTTTGTGGGGCATTGGGTGAGGTAGCCGATCCTGTCGTCAAAGGCATATTGCAGCCGACTGTCGAGAAGGTCGTCGATTTTGCCGGCCTCCGAAAAGGCCTCGTCAAGGGCGAAACCGCCTTTGATGACCTGCAAGCGGATATGATCCTCTTCGTTGAGCATGATGCTGACGGATTCATCCTCCGAAAGCAGAAGGGAGCGGCCTTCACGCGCGCTGACGAATTCGGGGCTGACGAGGTGCCGCTCGGCAAGCGAAACGGCCTCAAAGTCGTTGATCTGGTTCATGTCGGTATACTGCAGCTTCAGTGCGGGAACATCCTCTAATGCCGTGCGCACAAGCTCGTTTACCGTATATTTTTCAGAAACCGGCAATTTTGCTGGAAACGGATAGGGTGCCAAGTTCCTGGCGAAGCGGATGCGCGTGCTGAGAACTACGTCGCCGTGCTCGCCAGTGTTGATATACCATTTACTCATAACAGGTTCCATCCTTTCTCTGAGGGCTGAAAAACTGAATTCTTTCAGCCGGTCTTTTGCTTTTTGCCGGTTTACGCGTTGCCCGCTTCGAGTTCCCTGATCTGGTCGCGAAGATGGGCGGCGCGTTCAAAATTCTGTTCACTGACCGCCGATTCCATTTCCTTTTTCAGGTCGGAGATCCGGCGTTCTTTTTTGACTTCTTTCCCGGCGCTCTGGGCGATTTTGCCCTCGTGCTGGGTTCTTCCGTGTATTCGTTGAAGGGAGGGGAGGAGTTTGTCATAAAACAGCGTGTAGCAATCCGCACAGCCGATTTTTCCGCTTTTTGCGATGTCGTCAAAGGTTGAGCCGCACTTCTCGCAGCGGATCGTTCTGTTGCTGAGGGAGCTGACGGGCAAGTCTCCTAAAAATCCGCCGAACAGCTCTGAAAGGTTCAGGCCGAAGTCGGAAAAGGAGTCGATAAACCCGAGCGCGCCCGCACAGCTTCTGCAAAGCCGGTATTCCGCAGTTTCTCCGTTAATAATGCGTTTGATATGTGTGGTCGCTTCATTTTTCTTGCAGTTTTGACATAACATGATTGTTCACTCCTCTGTTTAACACTTGTGTAGTGCGAGCCTGAATAAAAGCGTTGCCGAACAGCATATATTTTCAGAAGCTTCTAAACAGGGGTCGCCGTTATCTTTTTGGCAGCGAAAGCTTTTTATTGTTTGTATTGTGCTTATATGAAAGGGGGTCAAATTGATGCGAGAAGCATCTGTTTAAAGATTCCGGCCCGAACCGCGTCGCGGTCTTCCGGGGGCAGGCAGCGGTAACTGGTTTCGTTCATGGCGGCGAGCATCACAGAGGAGCTCTCCGGGCTCAAATAATCCTGATGCATAAGGTTCACGATGTGTGCCCGGCAGGTTTGTTCATCAATCTGTTTGCCGATGGAATTCACAAGGTGCATGATCATATCTGCGCGCTCAAGGTTCACTCTGCTGATTTTAATATATCCGCCGCCGCCGCGCCGGCTTTCCACAATGTAGCCCTGCTCCGGTGTGAAGCGGGAAGAGAGCACATAGTTGATTTGGCTGGGCACGCAGCCCAGCTGCTCCGCAAGCTCGTTTCTTTGAATTTCGGTACTGCCGTTCGCCTCTATCATGTCAAGAAGCATCTGGGCAATAATGTTGCTGAGATTCATTTCTGTTACCATCCTTTCGCAGAACCCGAACTGTTTTTGCCGGTTCCGCACATTTTATGTGCCGGATTCATGCAATGCTTTTTGTGCAAAAGAATAAAACCTCTTGTCTGAAAACGGTGTTTTTCAAACGGCTGCCACTCTTTTGCGAAAAGAACGGCCGGAAACCAATTTTATAGCAGCGCTTTTTCGCTTCCTTTATGATTGTTTGCCTTTGACTTTCTTTGACCTTTACTATAGTATATTGACCTCTGACAGAAATGTCAAAGGTCAATAAAGGTCAAATAAAATTAAAATTTTAAAATAGCTCGCGCATTCTCGCATTTTCTCTGATTATCTCAAAAATACTCGTTTAAAAAATTTTTTTAGCGAGAGATTTTTGCGTTCTGCTTAGCCTTTTATGGTAACATATTGATTCTGTAAAGGCTGCAGCTTTGCGGAAGCGCGCAGGATCAGCCTTGCGTCTGCGGCCGTCACATTGCCGTCACCGTCCACATCGGCGACGATTTTATCCGTTGCCGTTAGCTTGTCAAGCTTTGCGGAGGCCCGCAGGGCAAGCCTTGCGTCTGCGGCGGTTATCATGTGGTTGTAGTCAAGATCGCCCGACAAATATTCCTCATAGCCTTTTTCAAGCGCGAAAACGTCCGCCCTTGAAACACTGTCGCCGTCAACCGAATATGCCTCAAACACCAGCACATCCTTTTCAATGCGGACGGATGAGAACACCGGCGAAGCAGTCGGCACTTCTTTTTCAGGCTTCGGGAAATCGATGGAAACCACCGCGTCGTTATAATGCTTTGCGCCCGCGGTGCCGCCCACCACAAAGACGGTGCCGTCCGGCCCGAACTTTGTTTCAAAAGGCATACCGTCCAGCTCTATGATGTTTTTGTCACAGAAGGTCACCTGATTGTTTTTGAGCACATCGGTTCTCAAATAGATATGGTCATGGCCGGAAAGCACAAGGTCGACCGAAAGCTCGGGCATGAGTTTTGCGAGCTGCGCGCGCAGGGCCGTGACGTCCTCATCATTGGCGTGTGTGCCCGTTGTGTAGGGCGATTTGTGAAGGGCCACGATTTTCCAGTTGGCGCCGCTCTTTTGAATGTCCGCCTTGAGCCAGGCGACCTGTTCGTCTGAAAGGGCGCCCTTGCCGGTAAGGTCGTTGGTGTTGAGCACGGCAATATAGGCGTTTTCATACTCAAAGGAATAGTACACACCGGTTTCTGTGTTTTGTTTGGGGTAGTTCGCAAGCGCGAAGTGGTTTAAGACCGCGTTGGCCGCGCTTTCTTCATGGTTGCCCGAAACGGGAACCGTCACGGTGGAGAGAAGCTGAGCCTGCGCCGAGTCAAGGCACCACTGCCACTGGTTGATATTGTTGGGGTTGTCGGTCATATCGCCGCCGTGCACCACAAAAGAAATATCATTATATTTTTCAAACGCGGCCTTCATGACGCTGCCCCAGGTGTCCTGATACTGATAGGGGGTCTGCGACTGCGCGTCTGTCGTGAACAGAAAGCGGAAGCTGTCGTCGTTCGGGAAGGCGTTTAACATGCCGACTTCGCTCCACCAGTCCTTTGCCGCGTCGCCGATCCTGAAATAGTATTTTTGGTTCGGGTCAAGGTTTGTGAGTTGCAGGGTGTGCTTCGTGAGCGTGAGCTCATAGGGGAAGAATCCGGTGATACCGAGGTCCACGCCCGGGTATTCTTTCGTGACATAGGTGCTGTATGCCTTGATATTGTCGCCGATGGAGGGCTTTGAAGAAAAGAGAGGCGGTGCGCTGCCGTTTGCCTTGACAAGCTCGATGTCCGTGCCTGTTACCGAGGCCTTTGTGTACCAGGTGATGTTATAGGATTTTTTAATTTCAGAGCCGAACACCACCGTGGCCATGGAGGGCAGGCGGTAATTCTCTGTCGTTGCGGGAACCTCGACCTTGCCGCTGTAGGTATATTCTGTGTCATAATCAAGCGTGTCGTCTGAGGTGCAGCCTGAAATCACGCGGTCAAACTGATAGCCCAGCCCTTCAAACTGCGAGGGGGTCATATATTTGGCAATCAGGTTATCGGCAATATTGTCAATGCTGGTGCCGTACTGCGGCAAAATGTTTTTGCCGAGGAGGGTGTTGATCACATTCAACGCGCTCAGATTATTGTTCAGCAGCAGCCTGAGCGCCAATTCGGCAACATAGCTGACGTTCGGGCCGTAAGAGGCAAGCAGCTTTGATATGTTCAGGTTCACGCCCGCGAGGATTTCATCCTGCAGCAGGCCCTTGAACAAAACATCCTTGAGCAGGTCAAACAAATCGCTTGCAAACTCGCCTGAAGCGCTTTTTGCGATCACATCCTGAATGAAGGCATCCTCAAGATTGTTTTCATTGCCCTCGTACATATACGCCAGCGCGCTGAAAACCAGGTCGCCGAACGTGCCGGGGGCGGAGGCGCCGCCAAAGCCGTATTTGCTGAGGAATTCGGTGCAGGGCAGGTCTGAAACCGGGTGCGTCGCGAGAGATTGCGCAATGCCGTAAAGCACCGAGTGCGTGTACGCCCTGTCTGCAATATATTTATTATAAACCTGCGTTTCAATATCTTCAACAAAGCTGAGGATGTTTTTGGAGTCGATCAGGTTGATGTTTGTGCCCGGAATGGGAAAGTCCACAAGCAGGTTTTCAAACAGCATCTGCTGTAGATTAAAGCCGAAGGCTTCTTCAAGATAAGAGAGCAGGCCGCCCTTTTTTTCGATCTGGTCAAACAGCTTGTCCACAGACGCGTTCAAGATTTTTGCCAAAAACGCGGTTGCGTCGCCGTTTTTGTATGTAATGTTAAAGGATGTTGTTTCCCTGTATGGCTGCGCAAATGCTACGCCGTCGACCACCACGGGGATCTCGCAGTCCACGTCACGCACGTCAAACCTTGCGGTCACAGAACTGTCCTCAGCCTTTGAAAAGTGTGTTTCGCGGAAAGTGTTCGGGAATTCGCTCAATGCGGCCGTTTGAATGTTATAAAGGGTTTCGCCGTTGTCGCTGACGGTCGTGGCAATGTCGTTTGTATGGGAGTGGCCCGTCATCAAAAAATTCACGCCCGCGTCCGCAAGCTTTTCGGCAGTGTCTTCCATATTATCATAAACGAAGCCCTGCATGACGTTTTTTTGCACATAGTTTGTTTCAACTGCGTTCCAGTGCGTCAGGCCGATGACGGTTTCGCCGTTTGCCTTTGCCTGCGCTGCCTGCGCGGCAACCCAGTTCATAAGGTCTTTGGGGATGTTTCCGCCGGTTTCGGCCTCGTCTTTTCTGTTGGTCGTGTTGTCGAAGCTGTATTTGCCGCCGTCGATAGCAATCAGGCGGTAGCCCCCCTCAAGGCTCACGGCATAAGAAAGCGAACCGCCGAAGCGGCCTTCGGGCGGGATGTAACGGGTGACATTTTGCTGGCCATAAACCAAATCGGAATAAATGTCGACAAAGTCCTGCGGGCTCGTTCTGAGCTCCGGGGAGGAATCCTTCACATCGTTTTTATAGGAGGTCGCGCCGGTGTGGTTCACGTCGTGGTTGCCGTTGATCAAATAAACCTTCACGCCTGAGTCCGCCTCAAACTGCCTGAGCTTTGCGGCCAGCTCCTCATGGGCCTTTTTCTCGCCGTTGAGCGTGAGGTCACCGGCCAAAAAGAGATATTTCAGGCCGTTCGCAACCGCGTGCTCCTGCACCGCGTGAAGCGCCGCGGTGGTCAGCCCCTCGAGCTGAAGAACCTGCGTGTTGGTTTGATTCAAAAGCTCCGTCAATGCGTCGCCCTTGGAACCGAGATCCTCCGTGGCATAATAATGAAGATCCGCCATTGTTGCAACAAGAAGCCCGTCTTGTTCGGCTGCGAAAGCGGAAAGAAGTATGTTCGCGGGCATTAAAGAAAGCAGCAGGACAAGAGATATGAATACAGATAAAAGCTTGATTGAAAAACGGCTTTTTCGGTTTTTAATAAGCATGGGTATATTCCTCCTATCAATCTATACAAAAAATATTATACTTTAATAAGGTAAAAAAGTAAAGGGGATTCTTTATGCTTTTTCTTTAAAAAGAGAAAATTCTTCAAATATTTACACAAAAAGCAGCCGGGAATCGACGAAAAACAAAGCAAAACGATTGAAAAACCCTTATGCGATGCGGCTTTTCCGCCTTAGCAACAGGCGAGGGACTGCTCTGGGTTTGCCCTTTTTCCATAAATTTTCTCATAAAAAGAAAGCACAGCCTCGCCGTGCTTTCCTCTTTTATTCTTCAAGCGCTTTCATGAGCTTCTTTAAATCGTCCTTGTCGAAAAATTCAAGCTCCAGAACGCCGCCCGCTTTTTTTGCCTGCACCCTGACCTTTCGGCCGAGCACAGACGCGAGGGCGATTTCCGCCTCTTTGTAAAACGGTTCCGGCGCTTCTTTTTTTCTTGGCTCTGCCGGTGTTTTCACAAGGGACTGCACCAGTTTTTCCACTTCTCTGACAGAAAGCTGCCTGTCAACAATTTCCTGGGCAAGCGTTTCAATTTGCCGCGCGTTTTCAAGCGCAAGCAAGGCTCTCGCATGCCCGGGCGACAGCCTCTTATCATAAAGGAGCGAAAGAACGCTTTCGGGCAGGTGCAAAAGCCGCAGGGCGTTTGTGAGCGCCGGGCGTGACTTTGAAAGCTTTTGCGCGGCCTGTTCCTGCGTGAGGCCGAACTCCTCAATGAGCCTGCGGATGCCCTGCGCCTCCTCAACAGGGTTGAGGTCTTCCCTCTGCAGGTTTTCAATCAGGGCAAGCACGGCGGTTTCGGTGTCGCTCAAGGTTTTCACAATGGCCGGCACCTCGGTAAGCCCGGCCATTTTTGCCGCCCGCCAGCGCCGCTCGCCGGCGACGATCTGATAAGACCCGTCGGCCAAAGGGCGCACAAGCAGCGGCTGCAGCACACCGTGTTCGGCAATGCTTTCAGACAGCGACAGCAACGCCTCGTTGTCAAAATAGCCGCGCGGCTGGTTTTTGTTTGGCTCTATTTCATTGATCGGCAGCGTGACCGCCGAGGAATCGTTGATTTCTTCCGTTGCGTTTTCGGCAAAGAGAATGTCAAACCCCTTGCCCAGCCCGCGCTTTTTGGTTGCCAAGTGCACCATCTCCTCTTTGTTTACCGCTGATTCGCCAAAAATTCAGCCGCTAAGTTTTTATAGGCTTCCGCGCCCTGGGAGCGCCGGTCATAATAAAGCACAGGCTGCCCGAAGCCCGGCGCTTCCGAAAGGCGCACGTTGCGCGGTATGTAGGTCTTATAAACCTTCTTGGAAAAAAACTTTTTGACTTCATCCACAACCTGTTGTGTCAAATTCAATCTGCCGTCATACATCGTGAGTAATACGGCCTCCAGCTCAATGGCCGGGTTATAGAGGCGTTTGATTTGCCGCACGGTGGAAATCAGCTGCGAAAGCCCTTCAAGCGCATAATATTCGCACTGGATCGGCACCAAAAATGTGTCGGACGCGGTCAGTGCGTTCAACGTAATTAACCCCAGAGAGGGCGGGCAATCAAGAAAAATGTAGTCATATTCGCCCCAAACCGGGGCAAGCGCGCGCTTGAGCAGCCCTTCGCGGCTTTGTTCGGCGGCAATCTCAAGCTCAAGCCCCGCCAGATTGATGTTGGAAGGCAGGATGTCCACCCCGGGGAATGCGGTTGTGAGAATCGCGTCCACCGCTTTGGCCTCGCCGGCGATCACGTCATAAGAAGAGGCCTTCAGCTCCCGCTTGTTGATGCCGTAACCGCTGGTGGTGTTGCCCTGAGGGTCAATATCCACGAGCAGCACCTTTTTATTCAGGTCGCCCACCGAAGCGGCAAGGTTCACCGCCGTTGTGGTTTTGCCCACACCGCCTTTTTGGTTCACAATTGAAACAACCTTTGCCACGGCGTCATACCCCTTTCTGTTGCGTTGTGTTTTGCCCGGATGTCTCTTCGCCTGTTGTTTCTCCCGCTTCCCCGACGCTGTTTGTGGATGTTTCACGTGAAACATCTTCACCCGGCGCGGGCACGCGGATTTCGGCGACAAGCAGGTTGTGGTCAGACGCCGCGGACTCTGCCATCCATGCGTTCAAAACGACAAAGGCGTTTGCAAGAAGCAGGTTGTCAATGCAGCCGAAGCTGCCCTCCCCCGCGTCCCGATACGTTATAAACTGGTTTTTGGGTGAGTTTACGGTGACGCTATTTTGAATGACACTATATTCTTCAAAATTCTTGGCGTTAAAATCCCCGCCCAGAATAAAAAGTGTTGACACAGTCGTTTTTTCGTTAATCAATTTGAGCTGAGCGATGCGCAGGGTTTCGGATTCAAAACTCAGGTGCGTGTTATAAAGATCCACGTTTCTGCCGTTGATGCTGACCTCTGCCTTCGCGAGCACCCTTGGCTCCTCCTGTTTTGTGTCTAATAGAAAGCTTTCCGTGCTTTGAATATAAAAACGGCTCAAAATGCCCACGCCATAGGAGCCGCCCTCCAGTGCCATGGCGGGAAAAAAGGCGTAGTTCATCTCTAAAAGCTCTGAGAGCTGTTTGAGCAGGTTTTGCTTGCCCGAGCGTTTCACGCCGCTGTCAAGCTCTTGCAAAAATACGATCTGGGCGTTTTGTTTTTTGATTTCAGCCGCGATTTCAACAATGTTCCGTCCGTTGTCACAATTTTTGGTATTAAAGGTCGCCACCCGAACGGTCGACGAGCCGTCGGGGTTTCTGACGGTTGTCGGTTCTGCATACAGGTTTTCGTTTGCCGCAAAACTGTTTACGGGCAGGGTTTTGCAGGCGGGGCAAGCAAAAGAGAGGGTCGTTATCATAAAAATAAGCGCTGCGGCGCCGTTTAAGCGTTTAAAAGGGGGGTTCATTGAACCAACTCCATGTTGTTTTTTTAATATAGTCAAACCATTTAAGAACAAACCGCAAATCCTGTATCGCTTTTTAAATAGTTTGACTGTATTATACATAATTTTCCGGTTTTCTGCAAGACCAAACGTTCCAAAACATGGATTTGCACAATGTTTCACGTGAAACATCGGTGAGTTTTGCCTTATAGTCGATTAACTCAAAAAGCGGTACAAGATTTGCGAGGATTGTTTTTGTCGAACAAGGAGGAGGACACAGCCTTACCGGCGTAAGGCAAGGGCGACAACGCAGGTCGACGGAAATAAGACCGCAAAGATGTATCGATTTTTGGATTAATCGACTATAAACGCAAAGAAACAGCCGCGTTGCGACTGCTTCTTTGCTGTGGATGGGATATGGGAGATTAGATGGTTGGCAAAAAAGAAAGGGATATGAAAGAGAAAGAGAAAAATGAGAAATATATAAAAGGAGAGGACTTTATTTAACAAGCTGAATATCAACCGAAGGGCACTTTTTTTTGGCGTCCTCCCGTTCAATAGGGATTTTGATAGTGTATTCAATAAAATCCTTGGATTCTTTTTTCACTGTTTCGGCCGCAATTTCACATTCTTTCATGGTTTCGATCGCGTGGTCGATGGTGTTTGTGAAAATACGGATGTCTTTATATAAAATCTTTAAAGACGATTCGCTGTTGAGCTTGCGAATGGTGTCGCGAATCAGGGTTTCGGTTTGTTTGGGAGAAAGTTTTTTCTTATTGATTTCGTTGAGAGCCTTTTCGCGCAGATCGTTGCTTGGCAGACGCAGCAGCAAAAACGCGTGTTGCTCGCTCAGCCCGGAGGCCGCAATCGTTTCGCGCAGGTCTTCGGGCAGGCGCAACAGGCGCTGCTTGTTCATCAGCTCCTGTTTTTGCATCCCCAGATTTTTTGCAAGCGATTCATAGGAGTATTGAAACCGGTTGATCAGGGTGTCGATTGCCTGCGCCTCTTCAAAAAAGGAGACCGGCTGCCGCATTCTGTTTTCGATCATGGTGAAAAGCGCCGCCTGCCTGTCGCAAAGCTCCATCACAATGCAGGGAATACGCAAGAGTCCCGCCATTCTTGCCGCCCGAAGCCGCCGTTCGCCCAAAACGACCTGATACCCGCCGGCATGGGGGCGGACATGCAGGGGCTGCAAAATCCCGTTTTCTCGAACAGATTCCGCAAGAAGCTCAAGGCTTTCGTCGTCAAAACGGTCTCGCGCTCTGTGGGGGTTCGGAAGAAGCTCCTCCTGAGGGATCAGAAGAATCTGCCCGCCTGTTTTCAGAGTGGTTTGTTTCTTGAACAAAAGCCTTCCCTCCTTTTCCTCCCGAAGACAACATACCATACTTGTCCAAAAAAGAAAAGCATTTTTGCTCGACACAAAAATGCTTAAAGTGTGTAATTTTGGCTGTTCTATAGAGGTTTCTTTGATATTTGAGAAAAAGCTCTGGGATATTTTGTCGATGTTTGCGATATCTTTTTTGACAAAATCAAAGTTCTTTTGTCTGCCGAGGGCAAATTGTAGGATTCTATGCCGTCAATCCGCGCCCCGAGGGTTTTCAGCGCGCCTTTTCCAGCCTGCAGCTCTTCGTCCGCGAGGTCGCCTTTCATTGCAATGAACAATCCGCCCGGCTTCACAAGCGGCACGCAAAACTCTGAAAGCACGCGCAGCTCCGCCACCGCTCTGGCTGTGACCACAGAGAACGCCTCGCGAAAGCGCCGATCATGCCCCGCCTCCTCAGCGCGCAGGTGCACCGTTTGGCCGTTGAGTGAAAGCCCGGCAATCACAGAATCAATGAACAGCAGCTTCTTTTTTGTGGAGTCAAACAGGTTCAGCTTTAAGTCCGGCCGCGCGATCATCAGCACAACGCCGGGAAAGCCCGCGCCCGTGCCGATATCCGCCACAAGCGCTTTTTCTAGGAAACAGCAGAAATGCAGCAGTGCCAAAGAGTCTGCAAAATGCTTGACGACAATCTCGTCCGGGTCGGTGATCGCCGTGAGGTTCACCTTTTCATTATAATCAACAAGCATGCGGGCATAAGCGTCCAGCTGTGCGATTTGCTCTGCCGAAAGCGTGATTGCAAACGGAGCGAGCGCTTTTGTGAGCAGTTCCGGTGAAATAAACACTTCAAACGCTCCCTTCGCTGTTTTTTGCAAGATAAATCAGCAGCACTGAAATGTCCGCCGGGCTGACGCCTGAAATTCTTGAGGCCTGCCCCACGCTGCGGGGGCGGATACGCCCGAGCTTTTCTTTTGCCTCTGTGCGCAGGTTTATAATGGCAGAATAATCAAGCTCTTCGGGAATCCGTTTTGACTCCAGACGCTGCATCTCATGAATCTGCGCCTGCTGGCGTTTGATATAACCCTCATATTTCAAATCGATTTCCACCTGTTCAAGCACCGCTTCGGATAACTCGGGCGGCCTTGTTGTGTCAAACGGTGCGAGGCAGGCATAAGTGAGCTGCGGGCGGCGCAAAAGGTCCGCGAGCTTAATGCCGGCTTTGACCGCGGATGTTTCACGTGAAACAAGCAGGTCGTTGAGCTCTTTTGACGGCGGAATAATCGTTTTTTCCGCCCGTTTCTTTTCTTGTCCGATGGCAGCCGTTTTTTCAAGCACTGCCTGATAGCGCGCTTCTGAAATTAAACCGATATGATAGCCGAGTTCAGTCAGGCGCAAATCCGCATTATCCTGACGCAGCAGCAGGCGGTACTCCGAGCGCGAGGTCATCATGCGGTAGGGCTCGTTGCAGCCCTTTGTCACAAGGTCGTCAATCAACGTGCCGATATAGGACCCCGAACGCTCAAACACAACGCTCTCTTTGCCCTGAATTCTCATTGCCGCGTTGATGCCGGCCACCAAGCCTTGCGCGGCGGCTTCTTCATAGCCGCTTGAGCCGTTGAACTGCCCTGCCCCGAATAAATTCGGAACATCCATAAATTCGAGCGTAGGATGCAGCGCGACAGGGTCCACGCAGTCATATTCAATCGCATAGGCGTTGCGCATCACAACGCAGCGCTCCAGCCCGGGAACGGTGCGCAGAAAGGCAAGCTGCACATCCTCGGGCAGAGAGGAAGACATCCCCTGCAAATAGACCTCTTCGGTGTCCGCGCCGCAGGGTTCGATGAAAATCTGGTGCCGCTCTTTTTCAGAGAAACGCACCATTTTGTCTTCAATGCTCGGGCAGTAGCGCGGGCCGGTGCCCTCGATCACGCCCGAATAGAGGGGCGAACGGTCAAGGTTTTGCAGAATCACCTGCTTTGTCCGCTCATTTGTGTAGGTAATGTGGCAGGCGTGCGTATTTCTGGGCGGTTCTTCACAGTGGAACGAAAACGGGACCACCCGTTCGTCGCCGTATTGTGGTTCTAGTTCAGAAAAATCAATGCTCCTGCGGTTCAGCCGCGAGGGCGTGCCCGTTTTGAAGCGGCGCAAGGAGACCGAAAGCGCCTCCAGCGAGTCCGCCAGCGCGTTTGCCGGGAACATCCCGTCCGGCCCGCCCGCATAGGCCTTGTCGCCCACATAAATTTTTCCTTTTAAAAAAGTTCCTGTGGCAATAATAACGGCTTTTGCGTGATAGAACGCGTCCAGATTGGTTTTTAGTTCCCAATAATCATTATCTATGCGCCGCAGGGATACAATTTCAGCCTGTTTGAGCGTCAGCCGCTCCTGTTTTTCGAGGGTGTGCTTCATATAAGTGCTGTAGGCGCGGCGGTCGATCTGCACACGCAGCGAATGCACGGCAGGCCCCTTGCCAAGGTTGAGGATGCGGCTTTGCAGCGTGTTTTTATCCGCCGCGCGGCCCATCTCGCCCCCGAGCGCGTCAATTTCGCGCACCAGGTGCCCCTTTGACGTGCCGCCGATGGAGGGGTTGCAGGCAAGGTTGCCGATCCAGTCAAGATTCAGTGTGAACGCGATCGTCTCGCAGCCGAGCCTTGCCGCGGCAAGCGAGGCTTCAATGCCCGCGTGGCCGGCCCCGATGACCGCAACATCAAATTTTCCCGCAAAATAGTCCATTGTGTTTCGGGCAACCGCGCGTTCGCACCCCGCTCGCCCTGTCTCCCATACTATATAAAATTACATATATTCAATCGGCTCAATGCCCAAAAGATAAAACGCGTTTTTAAAGGTTTGCTTCACGCACAGAATCAAGCACAGTCGGGCATTGCGCACCGCTTCCTGCTCTGCGTTGAGAATGGCGCACGCATGATAAAAGGCGGAAAATTTCCTTGCCAGCTCAAACGCGTAGTGCGTGATCACATGTGGACTGAAGTCTTTTTTTGCCAATTGCACCGCATTCGGAAAGTCCGCAAGCGCTTTTATTAAATCATATTCCGCCTCCTGCGTCAAACAGGCGCAGTTAAGAGCGGCGAAATCAACCGCATGGCCTGTTTTTCGCAGAATGGAGTGAATCCTGACATAAGAATACAGCAAATACGGCCCGGTGTCGCCCTCAAAGCTCAAGGCATTGTCCCAGTCAAAAATCACATTGCGCTCGTTTGAGGTTTTTTCCATGGAATATTTCACGGAGGCATAAGCGATTTTTTTCGCAAGCGCTTCGTCAACCTCGTGGCCCCTCCCGCGCATTTCCTCCTCGGCTTTCTTTGCGGCCTCGGCCATAAAATCCTCAAGCAGCACCACCGTGCCCTGCCGCGTGGACATTTTGCCGTCAACAAGCATCACAAAAGAATAGTGCACAACCTCCGGCGGCGTGTGCCCCAACGCGCTCACGACCGCGGCGATCTGCTGAAAATAGAGCTGCTGGTCCTGCCCCAGCACAATCATGTTTTTGTCTTTTCCCTGCCGCGCTTTCCAAATGGTGTAGGCAATGTCCCGCAGGGGATAAAGGGACGTTTTGTCGCTTCGGGTGACGACGAGGGGCGGCAGCCCGCGGTCTTCAATGTTCACCACAAGGCGGCCCTCTTCATCTTCAAACAGCAGGTTTGCATTTTGCAGCTGCTCTGTAATGTCTTCCAGCGAGTTGTCAAACAAAAACTGTGACTCATAATCAAAACAGTCATAATGAATACCCAGTTCGTTGAAAATTTTAGACTGCCCCGCAATGCAGATATCCACAATTTCACGGAACTGCTTTTTCACCGCCTCGTCGCCATTTTCAAGCTGATAAAGCAGGTCGAACACCTGTGTTTCAAGCTGCGGATCGTCTTTGATTTTTTGATTGATGGAAACATAAATGTCCAAAAGGTCCGCAAAGCGAATTTCTTTCAGGCTCTGAGAACCCAGAACAAGCATGGATATCTGCTTGCCGATGTCGTTGACGAAATAGTGCACGTCCACTTCATATCCCTCGAAACGCAAGAGCCTTGTGATAAAGTCGCCGATAATGGCGTTGCGCGCCCTGCCGATGTGGGGCGAGGCGTTGGGGTTGATGCTGGTGTGCTCAACAAGGCTTGTTTTGCCGCGCCCCTCGCCCGAGGAACCGAACGCCGTTTTTTGCTTCAGAATTTCAAGCATGACCGTTTCAAAAAAGACGGTTCTGTTGAGAAAGAAGTTCACATAGCCGCCGACGGCTTCAATTTTGTCAATGAAAACGGGCCTTTCCAGTTTGCCGGCAAGCTCCTGCGCGATCTGCGCAGGGGATCGTCGCAGCAGTTTCGATAACGAAAAGCAGGGAAACGAAAAATCCCCGTGCTCTTTGAGTTCGGGCCTTGCAAGGAGCGCCCGGATGTCGTTCTCCGCCTGTGACGCAACCTGCTGTTTCAACAGCGCGGCCAGCTTGTCTTCAAACATTCAGCTCTCATCTCCGATAACAAAAAATTTATGGATATATAAAAAACATCATAATGCTTTTTTTCCAATCAATATATAACATTTTGACGGGGCAATGTCAAGGGATTCCCGCCCGCAGAAAAAGACGTGCCTCGTCCTTTTTGCAGCCAAACGGCACAATGCGGCCGTCATAAGTTTTATATATGATTGACATTTTATGGAAATAGTATAAAATAATAAGAAGATACAGGTTTAAATCATGCAGTTTCATCATAAAGAAAGAAGGTTTTTGCATGGAAAAAAGCGCGTTGATCGCAGGTCTTGAGGCCCTGCTCGGAAAAGACCGGGTTTTGACGGACGAACAGGTGATTCTGGATTGCTCAAAGGATTATATCGGCTTTCGGGTCTATGAGCGCTTTGACGGCCGGTTTGACGTGCCCCGCGCGGCATGCGTCGTGAAGCCGAAGAACACAAATGAGGTTTCGGCCGCGCTGCGTTTTTTGAATGAATATAAGGTCGATACCGTGCCGCGCACCGGCGGCTCGAGTGTGACGCTGGGGCTTGAGCCGCAGGAGGGCGGCGTGATTCTCGACGGCTCCGACATGAACGAAATCATTGGGCTCAACGAATATGACATGATGGTGACGGTTCGCTGCGGCACGCCGCTTGCATATCTTGAAAACTATCTGAATGAACGCGGCTACACGACCGGCCACCAGCCCCAGTCGCTGCCCATGGCGCAGGTCGGCGGCCTTGTCGCAACGCGCAGCATCGGGCAGTTTTCAACCCTTTACGGCGGCATTGAGGATCTGCTCATGGGGCTTGAGGCTGTGCTGCCGTGCGGTGAGGTCGTCCGCATCAAAAACAATCCGCGCCGTTCTGTGGGGCCCGACCTTCGCCACCTGTTTATCGGCAGCGAGGGCATGCTCGGCTTCATCACCGAAGCGACGCTGAAAATTTTTAAATATAAGCCCGAAGACCGCTGGATGAACGCCTATGCCATCCGCCATATGAAGGACGGCCTTGCGCTGTTCCGCGAAATTATGGTGGAGGGTTACCGTCCTGCCGTGATGCGCCTGCATGACGAGGTGGAGGTGGAGACCCTGTTCGAGGGCGTCGCGCCGGACGAATATAACCTGCTGCTCTTCGTCGCAGAGGGCCCGAAGCCTGTTGCCGACGCGACGGGCGCGTTCATCGACGAGGCGATCCGCAAATATGACTATGTTGACCTCGGCAAAAAACCGGTGGAGTCCTGGCTCGTCACGCGAAACGACACCTGCGACGACATGGATCGCCCGAAATATTACAAGATGCGCGCCGTGGCGGACACTTGTGAAATCTCTGCGCCCTGGAGCGTTATCGGCGAGATCCACTCTGCGGTGCGGGAGCGCATGCCCGAAGAGCTCGATAATCTTGTGACCGTCGGCGGGCATTCGTCGCACAGTTATGTGCAGGGCACAAACATTTATTTCACTTTCGGCTATTTTCTTGGCATGAAGGGTGGCGAATACGCAAGGCCGGACTATATGCATGTTGTCAAGATCATCATGGAAGAAACGCTCAAGCGCGGCGGCAGCATCGCCCACCACCACGGCTCGGGCAAATACCGCACGCAGTGGATGCCCGAGGAGCACGGATCTTCCTACACCCTACTTTATAAACTGAAGGAGGCCCTTGACCCCAACGGCATCATGAATAAGGGTGTGCTGCTGGTCGAGCGGGAGTGACGGCACGGCGGGCGTTTTATTGTTTTCATTTTTTGTGTTGCGGGAGGGTACCATGAATCTTTTGGTCTGTTTTAAAATCGTGCCGGATTTTGACAAGGTGCTTCCCTCTGACTGGGAGGATTTTTCGCTGCGCACAAATTTGTTTTATACTAAAAAAACTTATAATGTGTTTGACGAAAGCGCGCTGGAGCTGGGGCTTTCGCTGTGCGAAAGCAGCAACCGCCGCGCCCCCGGCAGCGCGACCTGCACCGCCGTCACCGTGGCGCAGGAGCTGAGTCCGGCGGTCAAAAAGCACCTGTACGCGGTGGGGTTTGACCGTGTGGTGAAGATTGAAAGCATACAGACGGAGTTCGCGCCCCGCCGCATGGCCGGCCTGCTCAGGGAGTTTATTACAGAAGGCCGGTTTGATCTCGTTCTCACGGGTGTGCAGAGCGGCTATGCGGACACGGGCCTTGTGCCGCCCCTGCTTGCCTCGATGCTCGGCCGGCCGTTTGTGAGCCATGCCGAAACCCTGTGTTTTTATGACGGGCAGCTTTGTGTTGTGCATCAGGGCGATTTTGGCAGGCTGCGCACAACGCTGGAGCTGCCGGCGGTCGTTTCTGTTGGCAACAGCCCCGCCGCATTACGCGCGGCCACCCTGCGCGCGCAGCTGATGGCCGGCAAGCGGGAGGTTGAAACCGTTTTTCCCGCAGAGGATTTTTTTTGGTTTAAAGAACCTGTTTTTTTCACAGAAAAGGCAGAGAAGGATTGCCGGTTTTTTGAAGAAAAGGATGCTGCGGAGCGCCTGTTCGCGCATCTTTGGGGAGGTGGATCGGAGTGAATATCGCACTTGTGATGCCCCCCGCCCCGGATTTGGAGGGTTCTTTTCAGTTTTTGCAGCGGGTTGCGGCCGACGCCTTTTCGCGGCACCGCGTGAGCGCGTGGCTGTGCGGAACAGGAAAAACGGCGGCCGAGGGCCTGCACTGGCAGGGCAAAGAGGGCGCATTGTTTTGCAGGGCGGCGAATGTGCAAGCAAGCGGCGCGGGCGAATATCTTTCATGGGTCAGGCAGATGTATTTGGCCGAAAAGCCCGATCTGCTGTTGTTCTATGGCAATATTCTGGGGCAAAGCCTCGCGGCAATGTTTGCGCAATCAATCGGCAGCAGCTGCTTCATGCAGGCGACGCAGGTTGCGTTCGGGCAGGTGCTGTTTGTTTATAAGAATGCCTGCAGCTCCAACGTCGTTTGGGGCAGGGAGATCGCGCGGTATCCGTATGTTGTTTCTGTTGTTGCCGAAAAAGCTCCTCTTTCGGGGCAGAAAACGCCGGTGCAGCCTGTTGCGCGGCTGTTCGCCAGCACCTTGAGCGCCCCCGTGTGCCACTCTGAGCTGCTGGAGGGCGCGGCGCAAAACCCGCTTGAGCAGGCAAAAACCGTGTTCATCGGCGGGCGGGGGCTTGGCGGTGCGGAAAATGCGCAGAAATTGCGCGCTCTTGCGCAAGCGTTCGGTGCGGCAGTCGGCCTCTCGCGCCCGGCGGCCATGAACGGCTGGGGAGATATGCGCGAAACCGTGGGGCAGTCAGGCACACGCATTGCGCCCGAGCTCTGCGTTGCGTTCGGTGTTTCGGGCAGTGCGGCGTTTTTGGCGGGCGTTCGCCGGGCAAAAACGCTCGTGGCCGTGAACACAGACCGCAACGCGCCGATTTTCAGGCATGCGGACGAGGGATTGGTCGCAGACACGGGCGAGGTGCTCGACTGCTGGCTGAAAAAATGCGAAGTATCGTGAAACCACCTGAAAAGCGGCTCAGGGCTTATGAAGAATTCTCGTTATTTTTGGTAGATATTTCTGAGTATGTAAGAAGACCGCACTGAAGATAATACCTTCAGTGTGGTCTTTCTTTTAAAAACAATCATAGCTTTGCCTGATATATTCTTGAACAGCCGCCCCAAGGGTGATATCCTTGGGCAAGATACGCAAAGCCATAGCGCTCATAATAGCCGACATGGTCTGTGCAAAGGTATAGCTGCCCGTAACCGCTTTGTTTGGCCTGCTTTTTAATGTGCTCTATCAGTAGCGAGCCATGAGCATGGCCGCGGCATGGTTTTTCGATATATAAAGCGCACAGCCAAGGGTATAAATCCATTCTGCTGATGAAGTCGTTTGTAATCAGCCCGGCGCCGCCGATGATTTGACCGTTATCATGCAACAAATACCATTGCGGCAGAGGGGACGGAGAATCCAGACAATTTAAAATGCAGTCCTCATATACCCTTTCGCTGTATTGAGTTGCCCAATGTTTTTGAAAGAACCGGATTGCGTCCTGCGCATATTCCGGCTGCTCTCTGATAGAAATAACAGTCATATTTTCTCCTTTTTTCGACTCTTGTGATTTACGACCTCGCCCTGATACACTACAGTAACACCCGCCGTATCGCCCGTGAGAGTATAGTCCGCAAGTTTTCCGTCCCTCCATGAGATATCCACGGTAATGTCACCCTGTGCTTTCGAGCCGCTCACGCTGCCGTCCGGCCACGCGTCGGGCAGGGCGGGCAGCAGATAGATGTGTCCGTCGTGCGACTGCAGCAGCATCTCCGCAATGCCGCTTGCCGCGCCGAAGTTGCCGTCAATCTGAAACGGTGGGTGCGCGTCAAACAGGTTCGGGTAGGTGCCGCCGCCGCTCATCTGCACCCTGCCGACACCCACGGACCGCAGCTGCATGTCAATCAGCTTTTTGGCGTGGTTGCCGTCGTGAAGCCGCGCCCAGAAATTGATTTTCCACCCAAGGCTCCAGCCAGTGCCCGCGTCGCCGCGCAGCGCAAGCGTTTTGCGGCACGCGTCGGCAAGCTCCGGCGTGCCGTCGGGCGTGATCAAATGCGACGGGTGCAGGGCGTAAAGGTGCGACACATGGCGGTGCTGCGGCTCGGCCTCTTGTTCCTCACGGTACCACTCAAGCAGCTGCCCCTGCGTTCCCGTCTGAAACGGCAGCAACCGGCCGAACAGTGAAGAAAGGCGCTCCCTGAACGGTTCATCTGTTTTTAAAATTTCCGAGGCCCGCACACAGTTCTGAAACAGCTCCCTGATCACAGCCATTGCCATGGTGCTTGTCTGCGAAACCGCACAGCCCTCGCCGTCGACGAGAAAATTATTTTCCGGCGAGGTCGCGGGCGCGAGAATCAAATATCCGTTCTCATCCTCCACAAGCAAATCCGCGTAAAACGCCGCCGCCTTTTTCATGACAGGATAAGCGGTTTCTTTGAGAAATTTCTCATCATGGGTATATAAATAATGGTCGAACACATGATGGCAGAACCAGCCCGAACCCAAGGGCCAGAAAGACCAGCAGGCATGGCCCCGCACAGGGGTTGAATGCCGCCAGACGTCCACGTTATGATGGGCGGTGAACCCGCTTGCGCCGTAAAACATAGCCGCCGTTTTTTCGCCCGAGCGCGAAAGTTCTTCAATGAGTGTAATCAGCGGCTCGTGGAACTCCGCGAGATTGCACACAAGCGTGGGGAAATAATTCATTTCGGTGTTGATGTTCACCGTGTAGTTCGAACTCCACGGCGGCGCGGGATCCTCGTTCCAGATGCCCTGCAAATTTGTGGCCTGCGAGCCCGGGCGCGAACCCGCGATGGTGAGATACCGCCCGAAGTTGAACAGCAGCGCCGGCAGCGCTTTGTCGGATTTTCCGTTTTGATAAGTGATCAGGCGCTTGTGGGTTTCTGTGTTCTCCTGATTGTCGGAGCCGATGTCGAGCGTCACGCGGTTATAGAAGCGCTGATAGTCATGCACATGCGCTGCTTTCAGCGCTTCATAAGGCTTTGCCGCCGCCAAAAGCGCACGCGCGAGCACCGGTTCTTTATAGTCCTTCCCCTCCAAAAACGGGTGGCGGTTCCAGCCGCTGAAGCTGCTCTCACAACAGAAAATCAAAGTCGCCGCGCTGCAATCCTTTATTTCAATGCGGTTATTTTTATAAATTACACTGCCGTTTTCGGCCGCGACTTTTACGCAGCCGCGAAACTGAATGCCTTTTTCAGCGGGAACATCGGAATACCGCCTGTTTTGGATGTTCAGATATTCAAGATTTGTGGGGGATTCCCACGGGCATTCGCCGTCAAAACACAGCATTTCGCCGCCCGCTGCCGAAAGCGCGCCTTTCAGCGGCGACTCCATGCTAATTTCGTAACTGACGGGCTTGCTTATTTCAATGCGCAGAACAAACGCGCCGTCCACGGCGCTTACGAAGCTCTCGCGCAGAAAGCGCACGCCGTTTTTCGTATACCTTACCGTGCATAGCGCATCGGCGAGGCTGAGCGTGCGGGTATAATCCTGCGCGCGCCCCACGCCGCGGCCGAAGTTGATGATCAGGTTCCCGAACGGCAGGTATGCCTGCGAGTTGTTGGCCTGAAACTCCGCCTCCAAAAGGCGCTGAGCCTTTAAGAGTTTGTTCTCCAAAGCGAGCCGCCGCGCCTCGCGAAAAACGGGGGAGCGGTCGCGGTCGTTGTAGTCCCGCGGGTAACCCGTCCAAAGCTCGTCATAGTTGAGCGAAATGATTTCCTTATTCGTCTTTCCCCAGACCATAGCGCCGATTTTGCCGTTCCCGAGGGGCAGGGCCTCGACCCACTTTTTTGCGCCGGAATGATACCTGAGCAAATTCGCGTCAAGATACTGCATAATCCATCGTCCTTTCACATGTTTGGCCGCAGCGCCGGCCGTTTTCCTCATTATATAGGCAATTTCTACCGCCGTCAATGAATCAAATACAAAAATTGTAAATATAAATATTATATTAATATACAAGCCAAATGATTGTGTTTTATAACGGATTGTGTTATAAATAAAGTAGTTTTTTGTATAAATGATTCGAAATTTGGAGCGATTATGTATTATGTGATTATGGATTTGGAGTGGAACAACGCCTACAGCCGAAAGCACAACGGCTTTTTCAATGAGATTATTGAAATCGGCGCGGTGCTGGCGGACGATTCGTTTCGCACGCTTGACACCTTCTCGGTTTTCATCAAATCGCAGCTTGGCAAAAAACTGTCCAGCAGGGTGAAAAAGCTCACCAAAATCTCGAATGAGGACTTGAAAACTGGCGTCACCTTTCCCCGGGCGGTAAAGGAACTGAAAAAATGGATCGGTGAACGGGACTGTGTGTTTATGTCCTGGGGCAATTCGGACGTACGCACGCTTGTTGAAAACTATAAATTTTTCCTGGGCAGCGACACCGTGCTGATTATGAAAAAATATGCCGATTTGCAAAAATATTGTCAGGACGCCATGGGCCTTGGCTCTGCAAACCAGGTCGGTCTTTCGGCCGCCGCCATGCAGCTTGGCATTGACGTTGAAAAATATGAAACGCACCGCGCGCTGGAAGATTGCCGCCTGAGCCTGAAATGCCTCAGAAAGTGCCAGAGCATCTATGCAAAAGGCGCGCTGCGGGATTATGTCATGAACTGTGACGACAGCTTTTATCGGCGCCTTGCGTTCAAGGTGCACAATATCACAAACATCCACAACCCGAAAATTGACCGCTCCGTAATGAACTGCCGCTGCGAAACATGTGGGGAAGACATGCTTCGCCTGAGCGACTGGAAGGTGGCGAACCAAGCGTTTCGGTCCTTGTTTTATTGCAAAAGCTGCAATCAGCTGCTGTTGTGCAGCATGCGGTTTAAAGAGACGTTCGACGGTGTGTTTGTGATCACATCTCTCAAAAAGGTAGAAAAGCAGCGAACATAATCTGCCCCCCATAGCGCTTTTTTGCCGGTTAGGATGCGGCGATTGATGAAACAAGAAACAAAAATAATTTTAAAAAAGTTTATGCCCGTTTTTATTATCGCGGCCGTAACGATTGTGTTTGCCTGGGGTTTTGCCTCGGGTGCTTTTCAAAAGGCCGTTTCTGTTTTTCGCGGCACGGCCGACGCGCCGGGCGGGGCGACCACAGTCAACACCGATGTGGAGCTTGAGAATGTTCTGCCCAAAGACATGCACGGAGTCTGGCTGCGCGCGGGCGAGGACTTCCCCCAGTTGGAAATCAAGGACGGCGCTGCGGTGAACGAAGAAGCCGTACGCGCTGCGATCGACGAAGCGTTCGCCTCGTTCGGCGGGCTTTATATTGACACGCTCTTTGTTTCGGCGGCGGACGCCAAAACAGGGGGCTTTGATTCGCTCAATTATATTTTTGCGGCCGCGAAAACAAAAAACCTTTACTGCGTACTGGCGCTCCCCGCATCTTTTCTGATGAGCGATGTTGACTCGCTCGCGTGCAGCAACGAAAAAATCGTGCAGGCCGTGCAAAGCTACCGCCCGGACGCAGTCATGCTCAGCGGCTTTGATTCGCTTATCTTTGCAAACCCCAACGAGCAGACCGCGGCAAAGCTCACGGCCAAAATCGCCGAGCTTTGCAACATCATCAAAACCATTGCCCCCGGCACGCTCACGGGCGTTTCGGCCGCGCCTGTCTGGGCGCACAAATCGGAGCAGGAGGGCGGCTCTGACACCGCAGGCACAAAGCAGGCGCTGAAAGATTTTTATGCGGACACCAGGGCATGGGGCCAGAACGACCTTATGGATTTTGTTTACATAACCCCTGAGCTGACCATGGCAGACGAAAAAACGAGCCTTGCCGTTGTCACCGAGTGGTGGAACGAAACACTCAGAAAATCAAACGCCTATGCCGTTCTGGGCATCAGAACCGCCGACGCGCCCGAAACAGAGTTTGTTGAGCAGTTGGCCCTGCTTTCGCAGCTGCAGTCATTTTGCGGCAGCGTGTTTGATTCTTATCAGGGGCTGCTCGGCAACGAACAAGCAAAGGAAAAATACCTCTCGCACATGAGCACGGCTGTAGCCGCGAACCCGAAAGCCGGGCAGCTGAATATTTCAAGGCCCACCTCCAAAAAGACGGTGACGAGCGAGTCCACCATCAGCTTCATGGGCACGGCGGACCCTGCCTATCCCCTTTACTGCAACGGGGCCGAAATCCCCAAGAGCAGCCTCGGGCTTTTCTCGGTTGCCTTGCAGCTGCGCGCGGGCGAAAACGAATTCACCTTCACCCACAACGGCGTTTCACTGACTTACACGGTGACATATAAACTCGATATTTTAACGGACGTCTACCCCACCGGCAAAACCGAGGCCGGCGGGGGAACGATCATTCCGCTCTCTGCGCTCGCCTATAAAGAAGCGACCGTTTATGCAATGGTGGGCAAAACGAAGGTGGAGCTGCTGCCCTCAGAGCAAAACAACTTCGGCCAAAGCGCCGCGCCGAGCGATTTTGTGACGTTTACGGGCAACTTCGCCATGCCGGTCACATCAAAAAAGACCGATCTGGGCAAGATAAGCTTCTTTGCTTCATTCAACGGGGTGGAAGACTCCATGACCGGCGGTGAGATCACCGTTCTGCCGGAGCTTGACCCTGAAAACATCGGCAACATCATCCAAAATCCCACAAATTATGTTTCGCTGTATACCGAAAAAAATCTCCCCTTGAAAACCGCCTATCAAGCTCACGGCCTCGGCACCGCGCTGATGTGCGAAATCCTCAAGGACTTTGCCGAAACAACCCCGGCCGACGCGGCGGACGATAAGTCAAGCCCCCTTTACCGCCCTCTTTTAAAAGGCACGTTCGATTATGTCACCTCCATCGCGACCTACGACGACGAGATGCACTATATTCTGGCCTCGGGCAGGAAGGTGTATGCAAAAGATGTCAAAATCATCGCGGACGGCAACAAGCTGCCCGCAAACAATCTCAGTGTGCAGTCCTCCAAGACCAAGGATGAAACGGAATTCGTCATCAAAACGGATTGGCTCGTGCCCGTTTCGGCGCTGCTTTCACCGCAAAACTATTCTGTGGGTTATCAGTCCCGCCCGTTCAACGTGCAGAGCTTTTCAGGCCAATATCTTGACCTCACGTTTTATTATACAGCCGCCGCCACCGGCTCGTTCAATGTGCGCGGCAGCAATGTGATCGAAAGCGCAAAATGGATCAATGTGGGGGTTAATGGCACCGCGACCCTGCGTATCCAGCTGAAAACCGCCGGTCATTTTTATGGTTACGCCATCACCCTCACTGACAGCGGCGAATATAAAATCACGGTTAAAAACCGTGACGCAAGTCTCAAAAACAAGGTGATTTTCCTTGACGCGGGCCACGGCGGCGACGACCCGGGCGCCATCGGCGTTTACAGCACGATCTATGAAAGCCATCAGAACCTGTTGATCGCCAAAAAGGTCAAGGTGCAGCTTGAGAGCATGGGTGCCATGGTGCTGATGACGCGTGAGGGCGACACCAACCCCTCCTTGAATGACCGCATGCTCATGGCGCGGCAGCGGCAGCCGGACGCATTTGTGAGCATCCATCACGACGCGTCCACCTCCAGCGTCAACAGCGGCACGCACACGTTCTATTACACCGCTTATTCCATGCCCCTTGCGCAGGCCATTCAAAGCAACATGGTCAACGCCTATGTCAAAAACCAGATTGTGCCGAAAAATTCTTCGGAATACGCGCAAATCGACCAGAAAATCAAGTTCTACCCCTTCGCCGTCACGCGGCTTGAAGAATGCCCGAGCGTGCTTGTGGAATGCGGCTATCTCACAAACGCCGCGAACGCCAACGGCCTGCTCACGGCAAGCAATCAGGACGCAATTGCCGCCGCGATCGCAAACGGCGTGAAGGACTACTTTAAAAACAACTGAAAAATATGAAAAACACCCTTTACAAATTGCTTGTAAAGGGTGTTTTTTTGCAGTCGCCGGGGAGGGGTAGTCACACCGGATGTCAAAGCCCTTGCGGGGAAGGGGGTAGCAAAAAGGGAGGGAGAAGCAGCAAAGACTGGTGTGAAAGCCCCGGCGATAGCAGGCGAAAAACGAAAGAAAGGCTAAGCGCCTTCTTTCAAAGAAAGCGGCGGAGCATTCTGCTTTTTCTTGTTCTGCAGCGCTTTATAGATCGCCATGCCCACAAAGCTCACAACCGTTGTGGCCGCAAAGATCAGCGCGGCATAGCGGTAGTTGCCGCTTGTGATTTGCGCGCCGCACCAAGTGGAACTGACAATGGAGGGAATGCGCGCAACGCCCGTGACCAGCAAAAAGGTGCCGATTTTCATCGAGGTAAAACAAATCAGGTACGTAATAATATCCTTCGGCGTGCCGGGAATCAGATAAAGCCAAAAAAGCATTGGCGCAAGGCGCGCCGAGTCATGCAAAAAAGACAAACTCTCAAGCTTTTTATCTGGAACAAAGAGGTGCACAAGGCGCATGCCGAACCGCTTTGTGAGCAAGATGATCACAGCCGAGCCGAGCATTGTCCCGAGCATGCAATAAAACAGCCCGCCCCAGATGCCAAAGGCATAGCCCGCGCCGATTTCGAGTGGCTCCGCGGGGATAAACTTCACAACCGTTTGCAGTGCGCGAATGAGCACAAACACCGCCCTGCTCCAGATGCCCATGCTGTCAAGCCACAGCTTGAGCGACTGTGTGTCGCCAAAGAAGGCCGCAAGTTTTTTGCCGAACAGCAAATAAGAAACAACGGATGCCGCCGCAAGCGCAGCCAGTCCGCAGGCCGCGGCAATGGCCTTGCGTTTTTCAGCCGGCTCTTTTTGCGTCCAAAGCTTTGCCATGGCGCTGCCCCGCCTTTCCGCTTTCGGGAATTTTTACAAGCCCTGAATTATACCGCTCAAACAAATACCCGAGTTGGCCCTCATAGTCCGCTTTCCACGGCTTTTCTTTGCCGTTGAAATGCACCACCGCCGTGTGCTCTTCCACCCATGAAAGGTCGATCTCGTTGCTGTAATAGGCGAAAATCTTCTCATCGAGGTTGAACAGGCAGGGGTCGATGTGCAGAATTCTGCAGGCATACAGCGTGTTGATCACGTCCTGATCTCCGAGATACAGCCTTTTGGCGTTGGCGCTGATAAAAGCAAAAATGTCGTCGGTTGTGATGCCGCACGCGCGCAGGCCTTTGAGGTTCATCATCATCACGCCCGCGTTGATGTATTTCGCGTTTTTCGGTAGGTGCAGCCGGCGCTGGTTGAGCTTTTCCCAAAAGCCGATCACGTGGCTCGAACCGGCGATCAAATTGTCGCCGAAATCAATGTTATAGAACTTTTCCAAAGAGTTGATGATTACCGCGTCGGGGTCTATGTAGAGCACCCGCTCCACCTCCCGGGGCAAATAGTCAATGGCCAGCAGGCGGTAATAGGTCTCTTTTGTGATACGGCTGAGCACCGGCGCGTCATTCAGCAGCGCCTCGGGCACACGCACGGGCACAATGCTGGTGCGGCGCTCGTCCACAACCGCGGCCATCTTCGCGAAGTCGTTTTCTGTGAGCGAGGAATGGGCGACATAAAGCGTGAAAACCTCCATGGGATTCGAATGCATCAACGAGGTAAGCAAAACCGTCAGCGGCGGAACATAGTTTGCATCAAGCGTAACCAATAAATTCATCATGACAACCACCCTTTCTTGAGCCGGTGCAACACGGCGCCGAACGAGTTCTCTTTGGTTTCTACAAGCAGTTTACTACGGGGCGATCAACAAAGAGAACCCGATGTAATTATTGCCCCTCAATTTGTAACTCTTGTTCAGGAGGGCTTGTCATAACCATACCCTTTCAATATTACGTCGCAGTTAAACAGTTTCTAAGAAATTCTTAAGTTATGTATATTTTTTCTTAATTCTGCGCAAGCTATGAGTGCAAAGGCATGAATCTATTCACGCCCGGTCCGCCTGATTGTGAGATCCGGCGGGCAACCTCAATTTTACAAAATGAAAGGAGAATACCCAGATGCCACAATTAACCGCAAAAGAGCTTTCCGCAATTGAAGACCAGCTGAACTGCGAGCAGCTTCTTGTAAAAAAATACAAGAACTACGCCCAAATGACGCAGGACGCGCAAATCCGCAACACCTGCGAGCAGTTTGCGGCAAAACACAAGAGCCACTACGACATTCTCATGGGCCATTTAAGCAGCTAAAGGAGGAAGAATATGAACAACATGCAGCAGGGTCTTTCAGACCAGGAGATTATGGAAGACATTCTCTCTTCGCAAAAATTAATCACTGGCATTTACAACACCTTCTCAAACGAGTGCGTGCACCAGCCGCTCAGGGACGATTTCTTGAACATTCTGCGTGAGGAGCACAACCTCCAGTCCTGTGTTTTCACAGAAATGGAAAAGCGCGGCTGGTATAATCCCCCCCCGGCGGAAGCGCAGATGGTCAATCAGACAAAAACCAAGTTCACAAATATCGGCCAAAGCCTATAACATCCGACCATTTTTCTATCCTTTTCATCCCCAAAAAAACGCTTGCGGGTCAATGGCGACCCGCAAGCGTTTTTTTGATAGAAAAGGTATCTTTATTGATAAAATGCACCTGCGTTGATTTTGAACCGTGCATCTTTTTGCATACTTGACCCACAGTCATATTACATTATGCTAATTTCAACTTAATATCTTCTATGATTTGATCCAAAACCTGCTCCCGCCGTGTAGACGTATCATAAATCGTAAAGCCGTATTTCACTAAATGATCAGACATAGATTGACTGAATGAAATAGCGTCTTCAGAAACTTCTCTTAGATCATTATCATTTAAATGATATGTCCAATCTTCTTGTGTATCATATTTTTTGAAATCGCTTATGAACGCCTCAGCCGTTTTTTTGTTTTGCACCAATCCTATAAGCAAAAAATTATTTTTCAATTCGTCTATCCCATACGTTTTCAAAACAGGCAAGATCTTCTCAAAATTAAAGTATCCTCCTTCCAACACAAACTTATTTCCTTTTACCGCGCCATGACTGTATGACAGCAGTCCGCGCCCGTCAGCCGAAGAAAACATACCAAGAAAATG
>JAISXG010000051.1 GCA_031270605.1 Oscillospiraceae bacterium
GTCGGTTCCTCGACATAACCGCGGCGACGCCGGCGACGGGCGCGAAACAGTTTGCCATCCTGCTCGCGCTCGGTTTCGACATAGCCGCCCTCTTCGCGCCCGGGAAGAACAACGCGCTGAGTGGTGGAAGAACTACCACCAGAACTATTAGGCGACATGTTTTTAATGGCATTGCGTTGCGCTATAATAGAGGCAATCTGAAATGCCGTAGTTGCTCCTATCAGTACTGCAGATATAGCGCCTCCGACTGGTCCTAATTGAGCAAAGGCTTGAATTATGGCTAATGCACCCGCCGCAATGGTTTGTGCGATTTTTGCCGCCATATCAACATCGGCATATTTCTTTTGTACCTCCAGTTTTTTTGCTTCGTAGTCTTCTTCAATTTGCTGTCGTTTGTCGGCATTGTCGCCGGCAAGGGTCAATTCTTTTTCTTTTTGGGCTTCGAGTTTTGCGTATTCCGCGTCCTGGATGGACGTTACCAAGTTACTGCCGAGTTGTGCTAATTGCACGTATTTTTGCGCATATTTTTCAGCGGCGGCAAGTTTGATTTGTAACTTTTTCTGTTCGTATTGTTTTTCGGAAAGTAGTTCGGCTTTATGTAATTTTTCAAGTTGGGACAGCTCGAAATTCATAGTTTCACGAATGCTCAGGCTGCGGAGTTCTTTGATAATTGCAGCGGCTTCGGCTTCGAGTTGTTTTTCGCGTTCGGATTTTTCCTTTTCTGTTTCTTTTTGAATTTCTGTTAATTTTTTCAATAAGTCTTCGTGGCATTTTATCTGATAGGCGGTGATCTGGTCTTCGATGGCAGCGGTGTCTTTACCGAATTTGATGTTGAGGGCTAATTTTTCCTGCAGGAGCAGTAGTTCAAGTGATTTAATTCCGTCGTCATACTGTTCTTTGTCCAGTAGCCCCTGCGTGTATTGATCGGCTTGCTGCCTGCGTTCGTTGCGAAAAAGGTTTTCTTTGGCGGCGAGTTCTGCATTGTAGGCTTTTTCGCGTTTTTCGGCGGTCATTTTGGCAAGGTCATCTACTTGTTTGACGGCACGCGCCAAGAGTTGATCTTCGAGGGCGCCGGTGTCTTTGCCGTATTTTTTATTGATGGCTATTCTTTGCCGGATGAGGCTTTCTTCAAGGGTTCCTATTTGGGTGTTAAAAGATTCCTTATCGATTTTATCCTGTTCATATTTCTCGATTTGTACTTTCCTGAGTCGGCGGTTGTGGGCTTCAGCAGCGGTGATTTCATTTTTGTAGGCATCTTCATTTATTTTTTGTTGGGTGGAATTGTCCTTACCTAATAGCCGATTTTTGCGGACTTCAGCCGTTTGAATATTATTGTAATAATCGGTGGTAACGTTATTAAGATTTACCCATGCTTCTACCATTTTCTCTAATTCTTCGTCGGTAGATTTATCATACCTTTTTTTAATAGCAGCATAAATTTTTACCGCTTCCGATGCGCTATCTATTTCTTGTTTCAACCTTTTAGCTTCCGGCTGCGCTGTTCCTCCGTAGTTGGCAGCCGCACCTTCGCTATACCTTTTATATTCTTTAACATTCTTTATATATTCCTCGGCTTGTGTTATCAACGTTTTGTTTTGTTCGTATTCGCGCATAAAGTGTTTTAATTGCGCCTGGTCGAGTGTGGTATTCGCAGCAACCAAATCGGTAATAGCCTTGAATTCGTCCTCTGCCATACTCTTACGATGTATTAACATGGCATCTTCTTTTGCTACTATTTCATCAGCAATAGCGACGCGTTCTTTGTTGGCAAGGTTGACATTCTTTAGCTGTATTTCCAACTGTGCAATCTCTTGCCGGGCTTCGCTTTCTACAATCCTGTAAGATCGGCTGCGTTCTCCCAGTTCATCCATGATTCGGGCATATTCCTTTCCAGCATTAATGGCGGCATTTATGTTGGTGAAGAAGTTCGACCAGTCGGCAGTAACGAGTGAACGTTTGAAATAATCCCAGCCGGCATTTATTCCGGCAAGCGTAACTGCCCAGGCGTCGCCGGTGGCTTGAACGGATTTGAAGGTGTCGAATACAGCGCTTCCAAATTGTTGAACCAAACTAATAGCCGTTCCCAGTCCCAACGCCGGCAGAAGTTTTTTACCTATATTTATTAAGTTTCCCAAAGCGCTCCCTGTTTCGTTTGTTCCTGCCCGTACTTGTTGTAATTGACGTTGCGCTTCTTTTAGTTCTCGATTGAGACGGTCGAAACGTTCGGGATCGGCGGCGCGGGTCATGCCGTTTAGCTCTTTTTGTAGTTCAGTGACTTTTTTACGTAGGTCGTTGGCTGATAGTCCGGCATTATTCATTGTTTGCCGGAGCGTTTTCATCCGCTTTTCGTTTTCAGAAATGCTCGCGGAATTTGCATCATAGATTTCTTTGATGTGCTTAAATTCTTCGCTGTTTTGTTTTCCTTGCGCCCGTAGTATTTCCATAGCGGAAGCCAGCCGCTTGTTCTCATCTTTTAGTGTGCCTGTTTTTTGTTGCAGGATTGCGAGCTCGTTTTGCAGTTCGCCATTTTTCGATGAATTTTCAATTTGTACGACAAGTTTTGCAACGTCTTCGGTAATCATGTGCTTAGACTTTTAGATATTAGATAATAGACATTTAGATATTAGATGTATCGGGAATGGTATATCCAGATTGGCGGAGGCGCTGGATGATTTCGGCGCGGACGCCTTGGGTGAAGCCATAACGCAGGCGCTTATAAGCATAGCCATAGATATAACCGTGAAAAAAACGGTTGTAAATGCGACGATACACTTTCTTTTTTTTACCGCGGGCTGTTTTTTTAAGGTCGAGAAAGCGGACGTGCCTCACGAAGTCGATGGTCATGGATGGGTTGTCGCCGGCGGTTACGCGCCAGGGTTTGCCGCTAATATTTTCGAGCAGACGCCCGGAGCGGGTTTGAAAAAATCCGGCAGCTTCCTTGTATTGCTCCTGCAACATAAGGGTTGCCGACTCGTTAAAGACTTCGGCGGCAAATTCGCCAATAATGAGGTTGCGTGTGTATTGCTGCGATAACATGCAGCAATATTACATCAAAAAGAGAATGAGAAAATGGACAAAAAATATCGTCAGAAACTAACGGGTTTGCCGTGTATAAAATCATCGTGGATTTTTGCCCAACGGCGTTTTTCGCGGCTCTCGTCGCGTGCCGGCTTAATATACACGTAGTACATTAGGATAATGAATATGGTAATTAATACACCCATGATGGTGCAAAGATACAAATATTTTTGAAAACACCAAAATTATCAGGGGTTATTTTAAAAGATATCCGCTATTGATAAGGGCGTCGACAAATTCTTTTGTGGTTTCAGTGCTTAGGATACATTGCGTATAATCAATATATTATTATTTTGCCATCCACCTGAAGGCGGTGTTGAACTGGTCGCGCATGGGGGCAAACCGGTAGCCGACTGTTTTGAGGAACACAGAAAGGGTGTAATCGTCGATGATGGCCGTGGGGTAAATTTCTTTGATGGCTTGGATGATTTCACCGGCGGTAAGGAAACGAGTGGCTTCGTCAATGGTGTGGGCTGGGGGATAGTGTTTTACAAAGGCGTTCAGCACTTCGGCGGCAAAGGTCACGTTTTGCTCGTGCCGCTCTTTGCGCAAGCGCTCCTGTTCCTCAAGTTGGGCCGTCTTTTCGGGCGTTTCTTCGATTTGTTGTTTGCTTTGTTTTTTCATAAATACCCCCAGGGTTTTGACCTACACGTGGATAACCAGCGCAGTCTGCATGTTACCATGCAGACGTCCCCAGGGGCATATATGCCTTAGGGCGCTGGTTATCGTGTATAGGTCAATGCAAAGGTACGAATTTTTATAATAAATCAATACCGGTTAGCTTAAAAAGCATTGTCCACCCGGTAGAGTTATTGAGTTCACGAGAATACCAGGGCGTTATTTCGGACGGAAAAGTGAGCCGGCGAACGAATTGGTCGTCTTTGTCGGCGATGAGCCGGCGGCGGATGGCGCGGGTGATGTTCAGGAGGCGGTCGGCGAGGAGCACTTCGTCGGCCAGGTCGATGGTTTCGATGTTGAGCGGCTTGGCGACGGTTACGGCAAGGTGCAGTTCATCGGTTTTTACTTTGTTGGCGTTTTGGGTAGTCTGAAAATTACCGTAGTCGATGAACAGGTATATGCCTTTGATGCTGTTGATGCGTTTTTCAACGCTGGTTTCATTGACCCCGAAGACGTAGTCGGTGACGTCGGGGAATGGGCCGGCTTCGGGAATGGCCTGGCAGCTGTTTTTTAGTTCCGTGTAAGCGTCGCCCCTGCCGGCGGTGAAGTTGCGTAACACACCATCTCTCCCTACAAACCGGGCAAAATAGTGGAAGATGTCGATAAGGATGTTTTGGGTATCCATGTGCTAAATTATTTTATTGATTTGGGCCAGCGAGAGGCCTGTTTTTTGAGCAATTTCATCCTTCTTGACCTCCATATCGCGCAGGGTTTTCACAGCGTCGATGATGTTTTTTAGCAGGAGGTCGAAAAAGGCGGTAAGGGGCATTTGTGACACTTCATTCAGGGAGCCATAGCCGGCCGACGACAGGGAGTAGATGCTGTCGGATAAACCGAGAGAAAATTTATCCTCTTTGCCGGCCGGTTTGCGGTTCCACAGTATAGCGTATTTCGTGCGGGTTGCCAAAAATGTTTGGATGGCTTGGAAGCAGATAAATACTGCTTGTTTCGCGACGTTGTCTAATTTTTTGGCGATTTCGGCAAATGCAATGGCGTCGATTTCTTTCGGGCAGTAGAGGGTGGCGACCAATGTGTCGAGGTAAGACGGCTTGCGCGTGTCGATGTATTTACTATATAATAAATTGGCATTGACATATTGCTCGGCGGCAAGGGTGGTATGGATAATTTCGTCATGCAACTCGAAAATGTATCCGGGATATTTTTTGCCGCTGATTTCTATTTCCGGGAGCAGGTTTTTGGCAAATACGAAGTCGGGCAACGTTTGGCGCTTTAGCTTTTTGACGTATTGGAGTTCTACGTGTTCGGGCAGGTCGCCGGGCAGTGTTTTTGCCAGCGATTTGCGGAGTTCCGGTGTGATTTCGTCCAGGGAGCCGTCGGGATATTCGTACCGGAACATGAAGTTCAGGGTGCGGGTAATACGGAAGATGTTTTCATTGAAGCGTTCACGGTTGCGCTTGGTTATGGCTTTTGGGTTGATGTTCGACACGTTCAGGAAATACGCCAAGCGCACTTCCTGAGCGCTGATGTTGCCCTGCATAAATTCGAGCATGAGCAGGACGAGCATCAGGTATTGTTCCGGCGAGAGTTCCTCCCACCGATTGGGGTATTGGTATTTTTTGTTGATCGTGATCATCGCATGAAGTAGTATTTTTTTGTTTCGGTATTCGGATTGTCGATGCTGTCCCCGATGATGGGATTTAGCGTTTTTTGCAGTTCGATTTCCAATTCGTCACCGTAGCCATCGGCGGTGCCGGACAGGTAGTCGAACAGTTGCTTTTTGTTCTCGCCGGCGCTGGAATACTTGGTAAATTCGTGGTTGATGTCGTTGCGGATGGATTTTGGCAGTTCGGATATGTCGAATTGCATGACCGCGCGTGCCATGACGCGGTAGGCAAGACGGTATTTGAGTTTGTCGGCGAGGTTTGGTTTTTCATTCAGTTTCTCAAGGGTGATGCGCTTCGGGATGTACTTTAGCGACTCTTC
>JAISXG010000080.1 GCA_031270605.1 Oscillospiraceae bacterium
TTCGCAAAACAAGGCAAAAAATTGCAGGAATACTTGCCGTATTGCAAGATTTTTTAACGCAGATTTGCGGAAAAATATCCGTCTTTTGGGCAAGTTGTCATTTTACAAACAAGGCCTAATGCTTTGAGACAGTATTTTTGCGCTTTTGCAAAATGCAATCAAAAAACCTCCCGCTGCAGTTTTGCTGCAACCGGAGGTTTTTTTTATTATCCTATAGAACGGATATCGCGTTATTCGAGAGCTTCAAGGTTGGCGGCGGCGCGCAGAATCAGCCTTGCGTCCGCAGCCGTAATTTTGCCGTCTTTGTCAACGTCATAATACGGAAAATCTTTTTCCGCCACTTCAACCAGTTTTGCGGAAATACGCAGGCACATGCGTGCGTCAGAAGCATAGACATATCCGTCGCCGTCGCCGTCGCCAAGCTTGCGCGGTGTCCAGTCAATGTTTTTTATCTGTACTTCACCAAGGAACATGGACTCGGGGAACTGGATTGTTGACAGGTCCACATTCGCGCTGTTTGTAATGGCGAGGGAGGCCTCATAATGGGTCTTGTAGGAAACAAGCTCCTCCTGCTGGTTTACAAGGCAGGTGAGCGAGATGTTCGTGTATTTGACCTGAACCTTTGACCAGTCGATGTCGGGCGTGATTTTATAGAATTTGCCATACAGATCCTCAATCGCGGGCAAGTCGAACAGGCGGGCGAAAGCGCTGTCCTCCGCGGGGTTAAAAGTGTCCGGCAGCGTTATTTTTATTTCAAAGCCGCCAAAGCTATAGGGCTTGTATTCATATGTGAATTCGTCGTCCGGCGTGAGGGCCGAAACATAGTCCTGCCCTTTCACAGGGAGAACATCCTTGTTGTTCTCACCCTTTGTGAGGTTCAGATACTCTGTTTCCTCAGGGCTCGAAACCAGCAAATAGCCGAGGATCTCGTCAATTTCTTTAATGGAGCCGTTGCCGGTCATGCCGCCCACAAGGCCGCCGATGCCGCTGATGATGTCGCCGATCAGGCCCAGGATTCCGTCCTGCTTTTTAGGAACCAGCGCGCCGCGCTCAGAAGAAAAATAAAACTTCGGCTTGTCTGTCTTGAGGCGGTTAACGGCGGTGTTAAACCGTGTCACGACCTCCGCGCGCTCAAGCGCGGCCTCGTCTGAAGCGTCGTCCTCCGAGGCAACGGCAGTCAGCGCGCCTGAAAACAGCACAAGCATTGCCAGCAGCAATGCAAGGGCCCGGGATGAGAACCGCTTTCTTTGCAATTTCATGCCTAAACTTCCTTTCCATACCCCATGTGAAGACGCAAACCGTCTTCACAGCGTTTTTTGATAAGACAAAAGTCTTTTGTCTGCAAAAAAATTACGAAATACAGCAAATTAATTATAAATAACTGATTTTATGATAGCATATTCATATTGCTTTGTCAAAGGAAATCCCTGACGGCGCGAGGATATTAACTCTTTATTAACAAAATATCAAATCTGTGAATCCGTTTTACAAAACAGGAAAAATATGTTATGATTTATAATAGAAAATTTTATGCTTTTCAAAGAGATGGAAAAGACATTTTTCACCGCGAAGGGAACGGTTGCCGCATGGAAAAAAAAGAGAAAGCGCTTGTCATTGTGAACCCGAAATCGGGAAGGATCAAAGTGAAATCCCAGTTGTTCAATATCGCCGATTATTTCAGCCAAAGCGGCATTGAAACAACGGTTTACACCACCTCTGCCCGGGGCGACGCCCGGGATTATGCCCGGGATCTATCGGGGCATTTTGATTTTGTGGTTGCCCGCGGCGGCGACGGCACGCTCAACGAGGTGCTCAACGGCATCATGCGCGCCGAAGTGAAAAAGCCTGTGGGTTATATTCCCGCCGGAACGACAAACGATTTTGCCAAAACCCTCCGCATCCCCACAGACACCAAAAAGGCCATTGAGGTCATTGTGAAAAACGAGCCGCGCCCTCATGATTTGGGCGTTTTGAATGACGAAATCTATTTTTCTTACACGGCGTCGTTCGGCTTGTTTACCCGCGCGTCCTACGCCACGCCGCAGGGCTACAAAAACCTGTTCGGCTACTATGCTTATTTGATAGAGGGCGCAAAGGAATTGTTGCATCTGAGGCCGATCCCCGTGAAAATCACCTGTGACGGAGTCGCCTATGAGGGCGAATATATTTTTGTGGCGATTACAAACTCTCTTTCAGTGGGCGGAATCATGAAATACAGCCCCGATCTGCCAAATTTTAATGACGGCAAGTTTGAAGTGCTGCTCGCGAAAAAGCCGCCTACGTTAAAAGAAATTGTGGATTTAGTGCTTAACGCGCGCAATCAGCAGTATGATGAGCGGTATATCACCATTTTGCAGGGCACAGAAATTGTTTGCGAGAGCAACGAAGAAATTCCCTGGACGCTTGACGGCGAATACGGCGGAAAATACAAAACAACGACCCTGCGCTGCCTGCAAAACGCGGTGGAATTTTTCAGCGAACCCGAGCCCGGGGAATAAGGCGCGGAAACTTGTGGCCGGATCGCGTGTTTGGGCAAAACAAAACGAAAGGTGGTAGCCGCGCCCGCTTGCGTGTTTTGCGCAGGGGCGTGCGCTGTGATATGAATACGGTTCAAAAAAAGCCTTTGCGGGCGTGGATGCCCGCACTTTATTTTGCCCTGCTTCTGGGGGTGTGGTTCTTGTGGGAGTTTTTCCTGCGCCGCGCTTTTGCGGACACCGCGCCCGTGCTCAATGAATTTTATGGCGGGTTTGTGAAGCTGCTTGTGTGGACCGTGCCCGCTTTTGTGTTGATTCGCCGGTTTGAGGGGGACATGGCGGTGCCTTTGAAGCCCCTGTTCAAAAACCGGTTCAGTTGGGGTGGCGTGGGGCTGTATGCACTGCTTTTTCTGGCCTTTCATGCGATTACCCTTTTCACAAAAAAAAGAGCACTCGATTTTTCGGGTATAGCCCCGGCGGATATGATCGGCCCGGTGCTGTTTGCGGGCATAACCGAAGAGGCGGTGTTCCGCGGCTGGCTGCTCAACGTGAGCCTGAAAAAAATGCGGCAGTGGCAGGCGATCGCGCTCAACGCCGTGCTGTTTTTGGTGATTCATTTCCCCATCTGGCTGCATAACGGGCAGTTTGCCACTGTGTTTTCAGGCGGCGGGTTCATCACCATTATGGCGCTCAGCGTTGTGTTCAGCTATGTGTTTATCCAGACAAAAAGCCTTGTGCCCCCTATCTTGCTGCACATGTTGTGGAATTTGTTGATCGCGTTTTCTGCGGGGTCTTATTAGGCCTTGTTTGTAAAATGACAACCTGCCCAAAAGACGCATCCTTTTCCGCAATCCTGCGTTAAAGAATCTTGCAATACGGCAAATGTTTCTGCGGTTTTTTGCCTTGTCTTGCGAAAAAACCGTTCGCTTTTCGTCAGATTGCTGTTTTACAAGCAAGGCCTAGCCGCATTTGACTACACGGTTTTGCAATCGGCTATCCTGTGACAGGCAAGTTTCATGCTTGTTTTTTCCGGGTGAACGGCCTAAAATTTTAGCAATAAAGATATTGACAAAGCAGGAAAGACAAGATATAATATGTAAGGTCTTTGAAGAGGTCAAGCCGGCGGCCCACGGTTGCGGCGCCGCGGGGTTCTGAAAAGCGCATCTCTTCATAGCTCTTTTTTTATCAATCAATATGGGAGAGTTCCCGAGCGGCCAAAGGGAACAGACTGTAAATCTGTCGTCAGTGACTTCGGTGGTTCGAATCCACCCTCTCCCACCAAAATGAACGACGGTATAAGATCTGAACATTTTTATTGGAATGTTCAGAATCGCCGTCGTTTTTTTATCCGTGAATTCTATACAAATTTAAAAACAGCGACTTCTTTTCAATTAATCTCGTAAGCCTCCTGAGATGTATTAGTGCAACGCGGAATGCGGACGAATTACATTATAAAAAGTGCATTTTTAAAGCACGTCTTTTTGACATCTTCGGCGGTGCGCGAATGAGCATAATTACATCTCCTTTCTTTCATTTTAGTATAATCGTATGCTCATTTCTGTTGATATATTACTTTCCTACATATAAATTACTGAATATTTTGTATAGCGGACGATTCGACAATTTTTTTGAATGATGTATGCTAAAATGTGTATGTCGGTCCACTATGTGGACTGTGGATTGAAATAGTAAGTTATATGTAGGAACAAATGCATCTTTTTTGTCAGAGGATCACAGAATAAAACGACAAGCTTCGACAAGTGTTGGGCTTGTCGTTTTTGTATATGGCTCTTTGCCCTTTGGTATGAAATAAAATTTATATTTACCTATTGACACTTACCTTACGTAAGACTGTATGATTGTGATATAATACAAAAAAAGGAAGTGTTTTTATGCTTATGAAAATCGGCGATGTCACAAATAAGTTCGGGATTTCCCACCGCTCTTTGCATTATTGGGAAAATACCGGAATTTTACAAAGTACACGCGGTGAAAACGATTACCGATACTATGATGAAGAAAATATGCAGAAAATCAAACAGATTGTGTTTTTGCGCAAGTTGAGGCTTTCCATTCCTTCGATTCAAGAAATATTTACGTCAAGCGAACTGTCAAAAATTGTTTCTGTATTTACCGACCATCTTAACGAATCCACGAAGGAAAAAGAACAGCTCAGCGCCTTGGGGATCGTCTTACAACAACTTATCAATATGCTAAAAGACAGGCAAAATATCGAGAGTATATATAACTACCTTGATACTACTCATACAACCGAGTCAGAGGAATTAAAATCCGCCTTGCAGACAGTTTTCTCCGAACCGGTAAAAGAGATTAATATTCTCGAATCTCAGCCTGTCATTGTGGATATGACCGGAGTTGACTTGACACTTGAGCCGTTGACGGCCAAGGAAATCAATGAAGCGACAGAATTGATAAAGCTCTGTTATCCCAATATTGCCGAAATTAATAAGCTTCTCTTTTTTTTCAATCTGGAGCAGCAACGAAATATGCCTGACTGCACCAACTATTTCAAAATTGTTTTGTCCGGCAAGTGGATAGGTGTTATCAATCTGGCCTATGTGGGTCGGGAAGCTATGCTGATACGCTGCCTTGCCTGCATGGATTCGGATATCAATATCTATCTCTTTGAGATATTAAAGCAAAAGTATCCAGAAATTATGTGTTGGAATATCTATCTTCCAAACAATGAATCTGACAAAGAGCATTATTGCTATGATTGGGATGGGAGAAAGAAGCAATTTTTAGCGGATAACGGATTTGTTTTTTATACAGACGCAATCTGGAACCGATACATCAAAAAGATAAAACCGCATGACGAGGTTTATAACGGTAGCAAATACCGTTTCGCCTTATTGGACGGCACGATGGACGGCGTCTCATTCAGATTTTTTGGGGCAAGTACCCTCGACTTTTATGACGGAAAAATGGTAGGATGGCGTATAACTTACGGCGATTTTAGTGAAGCCCTGATTTATGATACTTGGATGGGGGGGAGCAGGTTTTATGATACAGGTGTCCATGAAAGTGATTTCCGATATACAGGATTTGACCGTAGTATATTTGTCAACGGCAGCTTTGAAGATTGTAGAATCGAAAATTGCAACATCAAAGGGCTTACCATTGATGGAATCAATATAGAAGAAGCATTGAAAGCGTATAAAGACCACAGCCGATAAGCACACGGTCCCTTAACTGCACGGCATCTTTTTCATAGTACCCTGCCAAAGCCGCCAACCCTTATGTATTAAGGGTTGGCGGCTTTCTTTTGGCTTTTTGGGCGGTTATCATAACCATACATCAGAATACGTTAAAATATCCTTCTATTGGCGTATGAATTGGCATACCGCAGAGAAGATTTCTTTTGGCAAGAACTCTTCACAAAACCGCATATATCATCCTGCAACGCAGGATTTCAGCTTCTTGCCTGATTTTTTGTGTATTCTTGGACGAAGATAAGTATAAAATCCATATCCTGTCGCAGGGCAATTAGGCCTTGTTTGTAAAATAGGAATTTGACGAAAAGCGAGAGATTTTTTCGCAAAATAAGGCAAAAAATTGCAGGAATACTTGCCGTATTGCAAGATTTTTTAACGCAGATTTGCGGAAAAAGATCCGTCTTTTGGGCAAGTTGTCATTTTACAAACAAGGCCTAGTGTCAATACGCCCTAAATTCTGGCTACGCCGCTTGCGCGGGCCGCTTCGGCCACTGCTTTGGCCACGGCGTCTTTCACCCGGGGATCGGTGGCGGCGGGAATGACATAATCGGGGGACAACTCATCGTCACTGACTAGCGAGGCAATGGCTTTGGCGGCAGCCACCTTCATCTCCTCATTGATATCCGAGGCCCGCACGTCCAGCGCGCCCCGGAATACACCGGGGAAGGCCAGCACGTTGTTGATCTGATTGGGAAAATCCGAACGGCCGGTGCCGATTATCTTCGCGCCCGCCGCCCTGGCGACATCGGGGTGAACCTCCGGGATGGGGTTGGCCATGGCAAAGATAATGGGGTCTTTGTTCATGGAGGCCACCATGTCCCCGGTGACGGTGTTCGGCGCCGAAACCCCGATAAAGATATCCGCGCCCTTGAGCACATCGCCGATCCCGCCCTGAATCCGGTCCGGGTTGGTGACCTTCGCGATCTCCTGCTTGAAAGGATCCATGTGCCCGCGGCCGTCGTACAGGGCGCCGCGGCTGTCGCACAAGGTCAAATGCTTCATGCCCAGCGCCATCAGCACCTTGGCGACCGCGATGCCTGCCGCGCCCGCCCCGCTGATCGCCGTTCTGACCTGATCGATGGGCTTGCCCGTCAGCTTGAGGGCGTTGAAGATGCCGGCGGCCACCACAATGGCGGTGCCGTGCTGGTCGTCATGAAAAATGGGGATATCACAGCATTGTTTCAGTTTGCGCTCAATTTCAAAGCAGCGGGGAGCCGAAATATCTTCGAGATTAATACCGCCGAAGCTGCCGGCCAGCAGCGACACGGTGTCCACGATGGTATCCGCATCTTTACTGCGGATGCACAGCGGGAATGCGTCCACGCCGCCAAAGGCTTTAAACAGCACGCATTTCCCCTCCATCACCGGCATGCCGGCCTCGGGGCCGATATCGCCCAGACCCAAAACCGCCGTGCCATCGGTGACTACGGCCACCAGATTCCAGCGGCGGGTGTATTTGTAGCTCAGATCCACATCCTTGCTGATGAGCTTGCATGGCTCGGCCACGCCGGGGGTATAGGCCAGAGAGAGATCCTCCCTGGTTGCCACGGGGCATGTATATTCCACTGTAATTTTGCCGCGCCATTGTTCATGGAGCTTAATTGCTTTTTCCTGCGCTTGTGTCATAGCGGTTATTCCTCCCAAACAAATTGAAAATCAATGCCGAGCTGGTCGCGGACGTCGCCCAAGGATTTGCGCACTTGGGCGTTGAGCGGGATACCGGTTTCCCTGCGCTCCAGATACGCCAGGTATTCTTTTTCTCCCGCGGTATAAATATGCTGCTGCCCCTGCGCTTTGTCGGATGAGCGCAGCTGCCGCAGGATCTCTCCGGCGGTCTTTTTAAACTCATCCACATCAATGAAGGCGTTGATATCGATCGCAATGAAAAAATGCCCCAGATGATAGGGCCGTTTGCCGCCGTCTTCACCTGTGCCGCCAAGGGCTTTCAGGAAGGAGCCCGCCTGTAACGCGGCCGAAAGGATTTCGACGACGGTGGCGTATCCGTAGCCCTTGTAGCCGGCCAGTTCTTCTCCGATGCCGCCCAACGGAGCCAGCGCGCAGCTGCCGGTGTTAAAGCCCTTGAGGGCCGCGCCGGGGTCGGTCACGGGGTCGCCGTTGCTGTCGATGACCCAGCCTACGGGCATTTGTTTGCCGATGCGGTCATAATGCTCTATTTTGCCGCGCTGGGTAATGGAGGTGGCGCAGTCCAGTACAAAGGGGAAATCCTCATCGGTGGGCATACCGAAAGTGATCGGGTTCGTGCCCAGCATGTTTTCCACGCCGAAGGTCGGCGCGATGGAGGGCCGGGCGTTGGTTCCGGTGATGCCGATCATGCCTGCGTTGGCCGCCATAATGGCGTAATATCCGGCAATGCCGTAGTGCGTGGAGTTGCGCACGGCCACCATGCCCATCCCATACTCCTTCGCCTTGTCAATGGCCATCTGCATGCTCCTCACGCCGATGACATGGCCCATGCCGTCATGCCCGTCCACCACGGCTGTCGTCTTGCCTTCGCGCACCACCTCAAACTGCGTGTTTACCTGCTGGATGCCCTCGTTGATGCGGTCGATATAGATGGGCTTAAACCGGCCCACCCCGTGGGAATCGATGCCGCGCTTATCGGATTCGATCAGCACCGCGGCACAGGTTTTCGCCTCCTCCGCCGGTACGCCGATCGCCGTAAAGGCGTCTGTCATAAACTGCTCCATGCGCTCAAAGGATTCATAATAGAGTTGCTCAGCCATAAATTTGCTCCTTTCTGATTCTGAAGGTTTGCCGTACCATAATTTTGCTGTGTAACGAAAGCATAAAAATAATCATATTTGCACATTCCCGTCTGCGCTTTCAAGAATCAGTATAGGTTATGTCGCTAAAAATAGCAATAGTATCGACAATTTTTTATATATTTTTTCCAACTCTGGACATTGTTTTGAAAAAAGCAAGGAACCGTTTCTCACGCAAATGAAAAACGGTTCCTTTTATACGAATTCACGGTTCAAAAACCTCGTGTCTTGCTTGATTGCTCAGCTCGGTTCTTTTGAGTGATTCGTATTGTACCGGATCCTGCAGATGACTGAATGGAAGCAAAATGGAGACTTTTTGCTTTGGGAAAAATGTTTTGAGGTTTTGTTCAGAACCGGTACGCTCGCATTTTTGTGCTGCTTTTTGCAAAGCCAAACACCGTTTGCCCTTTGATGCCATGCGAGGAGGAGTGTTCGCTTGGTATCAGCGACAAAGCGTCAAGCTGCCGCAACTGCAGCGTGTTTGCACGGTTCTTTGCCGGAAACACGTCGCCGGACTGCAAAAAGCAAAACCTTTACGGCGTTTTTTTGTGTTCCTGTGCTGAAGAACGGCGGCAGGTATTTGTCGTATATAAAAATAAGAGAATTGTTTCGACATCGAACGAGCCTATGCGCCCAAAGCTGTTCCCAGCGCGACGCAGGCGTTCTGCGCTTCGTCGTCGGGCGCTTCGTTGCAGATGACATAGTCGCAAGCAAGGTTCGCGCCGAGATTTTTGCATTCGGCGTCCCACTCGCGCATCCATTCGCCGTCGCCCCAGCCGAAAGAGCCGAACAGGGCAATTTTTTTGCCTTTGAGCTTGGGCTTGCAGGCGGTGAACATGGGCTCGAACTCATCTTCTTCCAGCACCTCGGCCCCCATTGAGGGGCAGCCGAACGCCAGCGCGTCATAGGCGTCCATCGCTTCGGCGGAGAATTCCGCGGCGGTGAAAACCGAAACCTCCGCACCGGCCTGTTTTGCGCCCTCTGCCACAAAGTCGGCCATTGCCTGTGTATTGCCCGTGCCGCTCCAATAAACGACCGCAACTTTACTCATAAAAATCAAACTCCCTTTCTTAAAAAAATATTAAACGGCAACGGTCAACTGCGTCACAGATTGACCGGCTGAAAACAGCTTCATATAAATCTTTTTGCATTTATTATATTGTGCAAATAGCTTTTCTGCCTGCTGCGTGTCGCCATACACCTTCCACATGCCGGAGGACTTGCTGTTTTTGCCCCCATTGACAATGAATCCGACCACATCCTCCAGCGGATAGCCCAAAAACACGCCGATTTCGTGGGGAAAGCCCTGGGAAGACGCGCAGCGCTCTTTTAAGCGCGCAAGGCAGGAGTCGCAGGAGCCACAGTCATAGCCGTATGTGCTGAGAAACTGCGAAACCGCTTCGGTCAGCAAAGCCGCTTGCAGAATATTTTTGCGATAAACAAAAATCAGCGCACGGCCGCCGCCCTCGCGCAGCGCCTCGGCAAACACATTTTTGGCGTTTAAGTGCCGGTTGGCCTGCCGCAAATACGTTTGCAGCTCTGCGGCAGACGCAACGGGGCAGTTGAACAGATTCGCCATTTTCAGCCCTGCCAATGTGGGGGCGCAGTGCTGCACTAAAAAATGTTCCATAAGTTCACCCTCTTTGCGCTTTGCCGGTTTTGTGCTTCGCTTGCCTGTTTGGTTCAACAGATTAATAGTTAGTAATAACTAACCATGTTGGGTTTTGAAAGGGCGCGCAGTTGCCGCCCCTTTTGTTTTTAATAGGTTAGTTAAAACTAACCTACATTTAAGATACCATAATTTCTATTCTCTGTCAAGCATATTTTTATAAGTTTCTTATTTATTCTGATGGTTTGTTTTTATGAAAAGGGGATTGCGTTGCCAGGATATTTATGTTATAGTTAGTGACTACTAACCATACAATATATATTATGATAAAATAAAGGAAGTGTGATGATGTCTAAACAGTTTATTGATTTACCCGGCGGGCAAAAGCTGTTTTTTCAGAGCTACGGCAACGGCGGGCGTACGGTCCTGCTGCTGCACGGTCTTGTGGGCGGCTCGTGGCTGGGCGAAGAGTGGGTGAACGCCGTTGAACAGGCGGGCGTGCGCTGTATTGTGCCCGAGCGGCCGGGCTATGGCGACAGCTCGCAAATCGTGCTGCGAAGCGTGAGTGACTGGATTCCCATCGCCAAAGCGCTGGCCTCTGATTTGCAGATTACCTCGGCTGCCGTCATTGGCTGTTCGGCGGGGGCGCCCTATGCCTACGCCACGGCGGCGGCGCTGCCGGACAGTATCAAAAAAGTTTGTGTGCCCGCCGTGTATGAAGAAGCGGTGCTTCGGCACTACAGCGAGCAGAGCCGCGAGGCATACACGGCTTTTGCTGAGCAGCCGCAAAGCGCGGTGCAGGCGTATTATACCGCGCAGATGGAAGCGTCGAAACAGCAGATGGCGAATACAAATCTGGAATATATAAAAACTACGATTGACGAGGTTCTCGCTCAGAACTGTTTCGGCATGGCGCAGGAAAGCCGCCTGCAAATTCTGCCGTGGAACCTGTCTTTTCCTGAGATTACCCAACCTGTTGCCTTTTATCATTCGCCCGAGGATGAAACGGTGCCTTACGCGGCGGCAAAAGAGATGCCCGCGTTTTTCAAACAGGCAGTTTTTTTGGACGCGGAGCTGCCCGAGGGGGCGGCCAATGGCAGCGCGCACATGGCGGCGATTTCCGCGAGCCTTGTGCGTATTCTGGGATATTATGAAAGAGGCTTGTATTGAATGAAAACAAAAAGGGATGCGAGAACCCCCGCATCCCTTTTATAAACTTTACGCATTAGACAGCAATACGGATATTTTTGCGGTGCATCAAAATCGCCACTGCCGTCAGAATGCCCACCAGCAGCGCGACGCGCACCATGCCGACAGAGAGCGCAACATCGCCAAAGCCCGTCACCGTTCGCATGATGCCCATGAGCACAAGGTGCAAAAGATACATGGTGATCGCGTTTTCTCCCCAAAAGCAGAGGATATCCGTCTTTTTTTGCAGCCGGTTGCTGAGGATCTTAGCAAGAATATAAAGCAGGCTGCAAGCGGCGACGCAAATCAAAACATAAGAAAGCGACACCCTGTTTTTGGAAACCGGAATGAAACATGCGGAGCCGGCTGCAGCGGCGGAAACAATCCCCAAAGCGATAAAAAATTTTTTTTGGTTGCTGTGCCAGAATTGCGCGAGAGCGGTGCATAAGATGAGCATCGCACCCCATGAAACAGAGCCGATCAGCCCGCCGTGCGAGTTGCCGAGAACCTGATCGAGGGCATATGTATCCAGCACAATTTGATAAACCGCCAGCATCCCGCCGCCGACAAGCAGCCGTGCAACTGGCCCGAGGCGGATCACAGCCATGGCCAAAAGCCCCGCCACGCCGATGGCCTCCAGCACACCCCAGACCTTGCCCTCGCCCGCGCTGAGCACCGCGCCGATGCCGATGAAAGCGAGATAGCGGCGCGCGGTGTCAAAATAGGCGTCTTTTTTGTTTTTCTTCAGCTTTTTTTCAAACGATACCTGATACGTCAGGCCGATGGCGAAAATAAACATGGGCGCCACAATGTCCGCGAGCGTGAAGCCGATGTCCTGTGCGTGCTTGAGCCACCACGGCACCCCGTTGACGGTCGCGATGTCGTTGACAATCACCATCAGAAAAATGGCAAGCCCGCGGTAGCGGTCAATCGAAAGGTCGCGCTGTTTTTGCAGGTTTTGTGTTTTCACCGGTCTGGCCCCCCAAGCCCCGCATTGTACGGGAATCATTTCCAATATAACACAATCCCGCTTCTTTTCATGCGGAGAAGAAGCGGGAGAGTTTTTTTGCGTCAGCCGTTTATAAAGAAGGTTTCATACCAGAGAATAAAAGAGTAGACAGACCAGATTTTTTTCATGTTTTTCGCCTTGCCGTCGCGGTGGTTATTCAGCAGGCCCATAATATAGTCAATATTGAAAAATTCGCGCGCCGCTTCGCCCTCAAATTTTTCTTTTACCCTGTTATAATATTTCTCCTGCCGCAGCCAGTCGTTAAGCGGCACGGGAAAGCCGCGCTTGACCATCATGGCAGTTTTTTCGGGCAGCTGCTTTCCGGCCGCGCCGCGCAGGGCGACCTTGGTTTCTTCTTGTGTGACGCGGTGGCGGGATGGCATCGCGAGCGCCACGCGCAGCATCTCTTTGTCAAGAAAGGGCACGCGCAGCTCAAGCGAGTTCGCCATGCTCATGCGGTCGGCTTTCACAAGAATATCGTCCAGCAGCCATGTTTTCATGTCGACATACTGCATTTTTGTGATGTCATCCTCACCCTTGACCTGTTCAAAAAACGGCCTTGTAAATGCGGCGGGGTTCGGAGCCTGAATGTTGGGGTTGAGCAGTTTCTCCCGCTCTGTATGGTCGAACACATAGTTGTTGCGGATGTAGCGTTCGTCCATCGTCTTTGCGCCGTTGATCAAAAAACGGCGGCCGTGCATGCCCTGAGGAAGTTTTCTTGCAAACCCCGCCGCGCCCCTGCGCAAAAACAGCGGCAGGCGCTGATATGCCGCAAAATCCAGCGGCTCTTTATAATAATGGTAACCGCCGAACAGCTCGTCCGCGCCCTCGCCCGAAAGCACGACCTTGACCTGCTCCGCCGCCTTTTTTGTGAGGAAATAAAGCGCGATGGCGGAGGGGTTCGGCAGCGGCTCGTCCATGTGATACTGCACAGTGGGGGCAATGTCAAAGTATTCGTCGGCGGAGATTTTTTTGGTGAAAATCTTGACCCCTTCGGTCTCGGCAAAGGCCTCGGCGTAGGGCAGCTCGCTGTATTTCTCTTCCACAAAGCCCACCGAAAAGGTCTTCACGTCGTTGTTTTTGGCCATCTCGTGCACGACATAGCTTGAATCCACGCCGCTTGAAAGAAAGCAGCCGACCTCAACGTCACTGATGCCGTGGGCTACTGTGGAGCCGGCAAAGGTTTCGGCAATGATGTTTTCCCAATCCTCACGGCTTTTGCTCTCGTCAATATTATATTGCAACTCAAAATAAGGTTGCATTTCAATCTTGCCGCCCTTCCAAAGAAACCAGGACGCGGCGGGGATTTTATAAACATTTTTAAAGAGCGTTTCGTTTGACGGGATGTATTCAAAGCAAAAATATTCGGGCAGGCGCTCGCGGTTGAGCTCTTTTTTGAAACGGGGGTTGGCGAGAAAGGCTTTGATTTCAGAGGCAAACAGCAAATCCCCGCCGTTTTGATAATAAAACAGCGGCTTGATGCCGAAAATGTCGCGCGCGCCGAACAGCTCCCGCTTTGTTTTGTCCCAAATCACGAAGGCATACATGCCCCGCAGGCGCTTTAAAAAGTCCGGGCCGTATTCCTCATAGCCGTGCAGCACAACCTCGGAGTCTGTGTTTGTCTTAAAGATATGCCCCTTTGCGAGCAAATCCTCGCGCAGCTCCCGGTAATTATACACCTCGCCGTTATACACAAGCACACGGGTGCCGTCCTCATTGAGAATCGGCTGGCCTCCGCCCGAAAGGTCGATGATGCTCAGGCGGCGAAACCCGAGCGACACGCCCTCGTCAATATAAAAATCCTCCTGATCGGGGCCGCGGTGGGCGATTTTCTGCGCCATTTCACGAATTACTTCGCCGTTTGCCGCCTCGTCGGGGGATGCATTCAAAAAACCAACAAAACCACACATATCCTTTTACCCTTCCATAGTTCCTGATTTTGCACAAAACGCACCGGAACCTCCGGCGCGCAAAAGCGTCTTTTTATAGTCGATTAGCTTGAAAAGCAGCCTGAAAATTACGAGGATATTTTTCAGTTTGCAAGGCGCTCACCGCAGGCAGGCTTTCAGTCCTGTATACAAGCTTCGCTTGTGTTTGGGTGAGCAACGCAGCAAGCAGGAAAAGAGACCGTAAGGTTGGGTTGTTTTTTAAGTCAATTGACTATGTGTTGTTCGAACCGTTTTGCCGCAGCTTATGATGCTGACCTTCGCCAGCACCTCCATGGAGTCGATCACGTCCGGCCTGTCCATGTTCAAATCCCTGTGAATGACAGAGAGCTCGGTGCAGCCGAGGATCACCGCGTCGCAGCCTTCGTTCAGCATGGAATCCACAATGCGCAGGAATTCTTTGTAGTCCACGCTCTGGCCGGCTTTTACCTGATTATAGATGATGTGCATCAGCGCCTGTTCGTCAAACAGCGAGGGTACGGCGCAATGGATGCCGTATTTTTCGCACACCTTCTGATAGGACCCGGCTGTGATCGTGCCCTTTGTTGCAAGGATGCCGAGGGTTCGCAAATTCGGCACATGCCCGTGCGCATATTTTACAGTTTCTTCTATAATGTTAATAATTGGAATCGACACGTTCTTTTGGATCTGCTCATAAAAATAATGGGCGGTGTTGCAGGGGATCACAATCGTTTCCGCCCCCGAGCGTTCCAGCAGCTGTGCGTCCGCAATCATTACGGGCAGGGGGTTGGGTTTTGCGCTGTCCATAATATAATCGGTTCTGTCGGGGATGGAAGCATGGTTATACACAAGGCAGGAGATGTGCCCCTGGTCGCTCGCGGCGTCAGTCAGGTTCACGAGCAGCTCCATAAAATAAACCGTGGCAAGCGGCCCGATCCCCCCAAGCACGCCGAGAATTTTTTCATCAGCCAACAAAAAGACCACCTTTTTTGAGTTTCAGCCGCAATATACATGGAATATATTATTTATATTTTTGATATTTCCTGTATTGGTTCATCAGCGAGGCATAGACATAAAACCTTCTTTTGGGGCTCATGTCGGGCGCATAGTCGAGCGGGTAGCTGACCTTTTTCTTGCGGTAAAGCTGTTTGACCTTCGCTCTCAATTCGGGCGTGGAGGCATAACGCAGAACAATACCCTTGGGCACCACCGTGAACAGGTTTTCTTTGTTCGCCACGGTATATTTGAGCGGTTTGCCGTAAATCAGCTCGTCCACAATCCATTTGACGGTGTTGAAGCCGCTGCCCGTCACATAGAAATTGCTGCGCCCGAGGCGCACGTTGATTTCAAAGAACTTATAGCTGCCGTCGCGCGGGTCGTATTTGACGTCAAAGTTCGCAAAGCCGGTGTAGCCAACACTTTCAAGAAATTTTGTGGCGTCCGCAACGATTTTCTCGTCCACCTCGTTGATGATCGCCACGGGGTTGCCGATGGCGCCGGGCGTGTGGTCCTCAAGCAGCACATGGCCGAAAGACGCAAACCGCACACGCGCGTTTTTGTCGCAATAGCAGGTCAGCACACGCATATAGGTGTCGTCTCCGGGGATGCAGTCCTGAATCAGAAATTTATAATTATAGCTCGACTGTTCCACGCGCGAGAGCATGTCCCGCAGCTCCCGCTCGGTGTTGATGCGAAACACCTTTTTTTTGCCCGGGAATTCGGCATAATGATACATCGCCGAGTGGGCGGGCTTGGCGATGACAGGGTAGGGAAAGTCAAACTTCAGGTCGTTTTCCTGCCCGCAGTTGTAGACATAGGTCTTGGGGTAGGGAATGCCCAGTTCTTCGCAAATGGCATAAAAACGGTCTTTCAAAACGATCTTATTTAATAAATCCTCATCAATATAAGGCACAATATAATAAGGTTGCAGCGTTTTCTTGTTTTCGATCAGCGCGCGCACATACCAGTCGCCGCAGCCGAGCACGATCAGCTTTTTTTTGGGCGAGAACTCCTTGCCGACCTCCACAAGCCGTTTGATCAAAATTTCTTCGTTGTCAAGGTTTTCATACACGCGGTTTTCAATGATTTTGCTCTGGGCGATGATCTGCGCCTGCTTCATGCTCAGCACGAGGGATTTTATCTCATATTCCTCATGAAAGCTGCGCGCAAGGCTGTATGCCGTGATATCGGCGCCCAGGATCACGGGCAAAAATTCAGTTTCTTTCAGTTTCATTGATGATCCGTCCCTTAAAAAACATAATATATGTAAACATGAGACAACGCATGTGTTGAGTCGTTTACAGAATGCGTAATGGAATACCACTTATTATAAATCAAGCCTGCGCGGGTGTCAACGAGTTTTCTTCCACAAATATCCTTTTGCCGGCAGGCTTATCCCGCGGGGTTGTTTCATGGGTTTATTTTGGTCAAAACCTCTAAAAGATATGCGTGCGGTTTGTTGAAAACATAGAACGTCGTAAAAAAATAAAAAAAATTGCAAAAAATATGTCAGCTTTTTAAATTTTGAACACTTATAGTTACAGGGCTTGAGGCAAGGCGGCTTTTACCACTCCTTTTTCATTTTTTTCACCGCTGCGTGGCATGAGTCCTGTGCCAAAATCGTTTTCTTCCTTTCTTTCTCCCAATATATTCTTTTCAAGGGGTGTGACGCTGTTTTTCGACTTTCAGCGGCTCCCAATCCGCCCCAATTAAAAAGAATATGATAAAACAGGGCTATCGCGTGTGGATAGCCCTGTTTTTTCTGTCTGTTTTTTTGATATATTATCTAATTAAGAACAAAAACAGCAGAGTTTTGTGGCCGCTGCGGCGATCCGCTTCTGTTTGAGAATATTATTATAAATGCAACAGGGAATAATGGCGATGTGATTTTATACTGTTTTTCCTTCTGTGTGCCATAAAATCCTGTGAGGATTGCACAATTGTTGCAAAAACTTATTGTAAAAATAGGCACTTGTGGTGTATAATGCATATCATTCGAGTAAGCCGGTTACAAAAGTGTTACAAAACCATTACAGTTTGTAACTCGAAAATGCGACGCCTTGCACCTGTTGCAGGCGCGCTTCTGCCGGGAAAACAAGGGTGATTTTTTTTGGTTATGCACAAAAAACTGCTGGTTTCGGCTTTGGCGCTGCTTCTTTGCGTCGGCATTTTTCTTTCTGTTGCTCTGCCTGCGCAGGCGGCGGCCGGCTCTGTGGAGACATTGATCAACACAGCGGAGCTTTCACCGGTGAGAACGGGCTATGCCCGGCTTGATCAGGCCGTTGATGCTGTTTTTAAGCAGTTGTTCAAAGACGGGATGACCGCTTATGACAAAATCAAGGCGGTTTATGATTATATGATCAAAAACTACTCGGGCAACTCCGTGTCTTTTAATGTTCGGTCAGACCCGCAAAAACCTTCTTACTCCTCGGCGACCGACCGCAGCATTGTTGACCACGCGCTGACGATTATTGAATCGCACAGCGGCACCTGCCTGCATTATTCCTCCGCCTTTGTTGTGTTTGCCCGGGCGCTGGGTTTTGAGGCCTATCGCATGTATGGCAAAACGGCAATGGCCGCGGGCGGCATGGGCGAGCACTATTGGCCCGAGGTTGTGATTGACGGTGCGCGTTATGTTTTTGACCCGCAGGTGGACGACCACATTGCGGGCGGCGGGGCAATCAAATATTGGAGATTCTGCCAAACGCAGCAGGAAATGAGCGGCCTGTTCTGGTATGCGAGGCCCGCCGATGTGCAGATGAAGGAGCATAACCGTTTTGACATGCCCGTTCCGAAGGGTGTGCAGATTACGGACATTGTTCCCGGGGTGCGGCAGCTTGCGGTGAACAGCGAAACCACGCTGATGCTCAAGGCGGGCAACCCGGATAATATCGATGTTTATTACAGCTTTTTCTTCACAAAGGGCCTGCTGGAGGACGCGCAATGGCTGCCGGAATGGAAAACCATCGCCTTAAACAGCAAGAGCGCCGTTACTTCGTGGACTCCCGCAGAAGAGGGCTATTACACAATCAAAGCGACCGTCAAATCGCAGGACTCCCTGTCTTTGCTTGACACGAAAACCATCGTGGTTTTCGCTGGGAAAAGCGCGGGCTTTACCCTGTTTGCCGGTGTGCTGAACCCCACGGTCAACTCCTCGTTCACCTTGGGCGTGAATGTGCCCGAGGGTGCGGGAGACAGTCTGCGCTATGATTTTACATATATCCGCAACGGCGGCACGAATGTGGAAACGCTTGTTGCAAACTCACCGCTGAGCCAGATCAGCTTCACGCCGTCGTTGGCCGGAAGCTATCTTTTCACCGCTTACGTTAATGACGGCGGTGCCAGGATTGCGTCCTCTTCGCTTGCCGTGGATGTTGGCGAGCGGATAAAAAAGGGTGATTTGGATACGGACGGCAAGATCACGGCAAACGACGCCAGAATCGCCATTCGTGCATCGGCGAGCATTCTGGCTCTTACCGCGCAGCAGAAAGCGGCCGCGGATGTCGACGCGGACGGCCGGGTAACGGCTGCGGACTCGCGCACGATTTTGCGGGTGTCCGCCGGTTTGCAGAGTTTTTAAGCCGCGCCTGTTGCCCGTAATGCCTTACATGATAACAAAGAAAAGGTTCGGCGCATACGCGCATATCAAAAAGAAAAGCCGGGTAACGCAACGTGGAAAATCAACAAAGAACCGATATTATATTCGGAAAAAATGCCGTCAAAGAGGCATTGAAGTCCGGTCGGCCCATTGATTATGTGCTGGTCGCAAAGGGCGAGGAAAAAAGCTCGCTCGCGCCGATCGTTGCCCAATGCCGCAAGCTGGGCCTTTTGGTGAAGGAGGCCGACGCGAAAAAGCTTGACTTTGTCTGCTCCCACGCAAACCACCAGGGTGTGGTTTTGTTTGTGGCGGCGAAGGAATATTGCGGCATTGACGATATTTTCGCATTTGCCGGGGAGCGCGGCGAACCGCCCTTTTTTGTGCTGTGCGATTCGCTTGAAGACCCGCACAACCTCGGGGCCGTCGTCCGCACGGCTGAGGCCGCCGGTGTGCACGGAATCATCCTGCCCGAACGCAGGAGCGCTTCTCTTTCGGGCATCGTTTCAAAAATCTCCGCGGGGGCGCTTGAATATATGCGCGTGGCGAAGGTGGGCAACATCAACGCGGCGATTGAAACGCTGAAAAAACGCGGCGTATGGATTTATGCCGCGGATATGGACGGCACGCCCTACGATCAGGTGGATTTCAGCGGCCCGGCGGCGCTGATCATCGGCTCAGAGGGCAAAGGGGTCAGCCGCCTTGCGCGCGAGCACGCGGATGTGATCGTGTCCATTCCCATGCACGGCAAAATCAATTCGCTCAACGCTTCTGTCGCCGGCGGCATTCTGATGTTTGCGATGGCAAAGCGGCGCGGCGAAACTTGAAACAGAAAACAAACGGTTTGCGGCGAGCGCTCCGAAAAGACGGAAGCGGTTGCCGTTTTTTTGCGGGTCTGCCCGCGGCTGGCCTGCAATTTGCCGGGTCATATAGTCGATTAACCCAAAAATCGATACATCTTTGCGGTCTTATTTCCGGCGACCTGCGTTGTCGTCCTTGCCTTACGCCGGTAAGGCTGTGTCCTCCGCCTTGTTCGACAAAAATAAT
>JAISXG010000069.1 GCA_031270605.1 Oscillospiraceae bacterium
CGACTACACCGTCGGAGAGCGCATCATCACAGATGAAACTAAGAAAGAAATGAAAAAGGTGCTTTCAGAGATCCAAAACGGCGAGTTCGCCCGCAACTGGATCCTTGAAAATCAGGCAAACCGCCCCTATTTCAGCTCTCGCCGCAGAATTGAAGCGGAGCATCAGGTGGAAAGCGTCGGCAAAGAGCTGCGCGCAAAAATGCTCTGGGGAAAAACAGAGTCGAAAGGCTAAAAACTGATACCATCCAGCATCCAGTATCTAGTATCTAGGAAAGCGGGTACATTGTTATGAACAGCAATAAAATCAAGCAGGGTGTGGAGCGCGCGCCTCACCGCTCGTTGCTCAAGGCAACCGGCTACACCAACGAGCAAATCGCAAAGCCGCTCATCGGCATTGTCAACTCCTTTAACGAGGTCGTGCCGGGGCATGTGGGGCTGGGGGCCATTGCGCGCGCAGTCAAAGACGGTGTGCTTGCCGCCGGGGGCACCCCCATCGAGTTCAACACCATCGGCGTGTGCGACGGCATTGCCATGGGCCACACCGGCATGAAATATTCCCTCGCGTCGCGCGAAGTGATTGCGGACAGCATCGAGTGCATGGTCATGGCGCACTGCTTTGACGCTCTGGTGTTCATCCCCAACTGCGACAAGATCGTGCCCGCCATGCTCATGGCTGCGGCAAGACTCAATATCCCCTCGATTTTTGTTTCGGGCGGCCCGATGCTTTCTCTCAATCATATGGACCTCAACAGTGTGTTTGAGGCGGTGGGCAAGGTCAAAAACAATCTTGCCGACCTGTCGGAGCTGGCCTATTGCGAAGACAACGCCTGCCCCACCTGCGGCTCCTGCTCGGGCATGTTCACGGCAAACTCCATGAACTGCCTGTGCGAGGCTTTGGGCATGGCGCTCGGCGGCAACGGCTCGATTCCGGCGGTTTACGCAAAACGGCTGCGCCTTGCCAAAACGGCGGGCACGCAAATTCTCAGGCTTGTGGAGCAAAACATCCGCCCGCTGGATATCATGACCCAAAAGGCCTTTGAAAACGCCCTGACGGTGGACATGGCGCTCGGCTGCTCCTCAAACTCCATGCTGCACCTTGCGGCTATCGCTCACGAGGCGGGATTGAAATTTAATTTACGCACGGTCAATGAAATCAGTGAAAAAACGCCGAACCTCTGCCGCCTTGCCCCCGCGGGAGAGCACCATATGCAGGACCTCGACGCGGCGGGCGGCGTGTATGCCGTGATGCACGAGCTGATGAACGCAGGGTTACTGCATCCGGATGAAATCACCGTGACAGGCAAAACGGTCAAAGAAAACATAGAGAAATCTTACAGCTTAAACTGCAATGTTATTCGCAGCACAACCGAGCCCTATTCCAAAACCGGCGGCATTGCCGTCTTGTTCGGCAACCTTGCCGAAAACGGCGCGGTGGTCAAACGCAGCGCGGTCGCCCCCGAAATGCTGCAGTTCACAGGCCGCGCCCGCGTGTTCAACAGTGAGGAAGATGCCATCACCGCCATCTATGGCAAAGCAATTCAAAAGGGCGATGTGGTCGTCATTCGCTACGAAGGCCCCTCCGGCGGCCCGGGCATGCGCGAAATGCTCTCTCCCACCTCCGCGATTGCGGGCATGGGGCTTGACAAGGATGTTGCGCTGATCACAGACGGGCGCTTTTCGGGAGCCACACGCGGCGCGTCCATCGGCCATGTGTCGCCCGAGGCGGCGCGCGGCGGGTTGATTGCCTATCTGCGCGACGGCGACAGTATCCGCATCGACATTCCCAATTACAGCCTTTCTGTGGAGTTGAGCGACAAAGAAATCAAACGCCGTAAGGCGGAGATGAAGCTGAAGGAACCGAACAAAGTCAGCGGATATCTCGCGAGATACCGAAAATTCGTGTCGAGCGCGGACAAGGGCGCTGTACTTTGAGAAAAATCGTTTAAAAATGTACGATTTCTTCTCAAAGGGGAGGTTTTGTGCTTTTCTGCCATAAAGATTGCTGCGCAATACCGCCCAAAACGTTCCATATAGCGTGATTGACACGCATTGCAGAAAGGAATGAGCAAACCATGAGCAACGGGCAATCGGCATGCGACCTGACCCTCAAGGGCATCGAACGGGCGGCGGAGCGGCTTGCGGGCGTGATTCACAACACCCCCCTTTCACGTTCCGAAACCTTTTCACAGATGGCGGGCGGCGAAGTCTATTTAAAATATGAAAACCTGCAAAAAACAGGTTCCTTTAAAATCCGCGGCGCATATAATAAAATCCGCGAACTCAAAGAAGAGGGCGACATCAAAGAGGTGGTTGCGGCGTCGGCCGGCAACCACGCGCAGGGTGTTGCCTTTGCTTCGCAGCAGTTAGGCATCAAAGCGACGATTGTCATGCCCAAAAGCACGCCCATTGCAAAGGTCAAGGCGACAGAAGGCTACGGCGCCGCAGTCTGCCTTGCGGGCGACTGTTATGACGACGCCTATGCCAAAGCCCTTGAAATTCAGGAGGAAAAAGGTGCGGTGTTCATTCACCCGTTCAACGACTGCTCGGTGATTGCGGGGCAGGGCACCATCGGCTATGACATTCTGAAGTCCATCCCGAGTGTCGACATCGTTTTTCTCCCGGCGGGGGGCGGAGGGCTGCTTGCCGGCGTTGCCTATTACCTGAAAAACATCAATCCCCGCGTGCAAATAATCGGCGTGCAGGCCGAGGGCGCGAATGCCATCTACCGATCCTTCAACGAAAAACAGCTTGTCACCCTGCCTTATGTTTCCACAATTGCGGACGGCATCGCGGTCAAAACCCCGGGCAGCCTCACGCAGGAGCTGATCAATCAATATGTGGACAGAATCGTCACTGTGAGCGACGCAGACATCTCATCGGCCATCCTCAGCCTGCTCGAACGCAACAAGCAGGTGGTGGAGCCCGCGGGCGCGGCGTCCCTTGCCGCCGTGTTAAGCGGCGCGGTGAACGTGCGCGGCAAACGCTCGGTTTGTGTGCTTTCCGGCGGCAACATCGACGTGAGCTTCATCCACAGAATCATTGAAATCGGCCTCGTGGCGAGAAACCGCAAGCTCAAGTTCAAAACCGTCATGCCGGACATCCCGGGCAGCCTGCAAAAGTTTTCAACCATTATGTCTGAAGCCTTTGCGAACATTGTGATGGTGCAATATGACCGCATGAGCGCGGATCTTGACCCGCACGAAGTGATTTTACATATTGCCTGCGAAGTCGGCGGCAAAGAGCACGGCGAGCAGGTCATCAGAATGCTCCAGCAAAACGGCTACCAAGTGATCATGGAATAAACCGAAACCGTTTTTAGTGAATATATTTCCTGTCTATCATGAGATCATTTGCGGATATATGCGGGTTATGATACCGCTTCCTTTTATCTGGAAGTCTCATCATACGCATAAACAATGTGTTAATTTTTTGAAGCTGTTCTGGCGGTAAACCATATTTTATTGCCTTTTTCGGACAAAAAGAAACGCATGCCATACAGCAGCTGCAATCATGGAGAAATGTGGGGCGTGAATTTTTCATTGTTATGTTTGTCTTTGGACAGACCTTTGAACACACTCCGCATGAAATACAATTATCAGAAACAAAAAAACCTTTATCCACTTCCGCTTGTATAGCTCTATATTTCGGCATCATCTTGGGATAAATCAGCCTTGTCAGCCATCCCGCTTTCGCGTAGGCGTTCGTGGCTCTTTTCTGAATCATGCGCGATACCTTTATGAGCTTGCGTTCCGTCGCGGGAACACGCAACCTGGGAGATGGAAAAGGGGGATAAACGATACAGAGATTTGCAACAGAGAATACCCGTTTAGCGTATTGTAATTTTGCACCTTTTTCATCTAAAAGTTTATTCAGCGTTTCAAAAGAAAATCCATTGATAAAGGCAGGCGTTGAAACAGCAAAAATATAAGCGTCTGAATTGATTTTCAATGCGGAAATAAAGTCTTGGATAGCCTCACAAATCGTCCAGTGATACACGGGAAAAACAAACCCGATTATATCTGAATCGGCGGCCGAAACCTCAGATGGATCACACCGCATAGAAATAATCTCGGTGTTTCCCAACACTTGTGCAATAACAGTTGCCGCTCTTAAGCTGTTCCCGGTACCTGAAAAGTAGTAAATTCTATTTATATTTGATCTCATACTTGTATTACCTCCGCCCCCTGTCACACTTGCGACATCATCTGATTTTAAGTATAATCGATTTAAAATCGATTGACAAGACAACTGTAGTAAGTGCTACAAAACATCTAATATGTGACACTGTGAGGAGGAGATAACGAATGCTACATAAACTAACCAACCCTATTGCCCTACAATCACGGGAATGGTTGACAGATGCTTTGCTTTCATTAATGGAAGAAAAAGCATTCAAGAATATCAGTATAACGGAAATCGCGGAAAAAGCCGATTTATCCAGACGAACGTTCTACCGTATTTTTGAGACAAAAGAAGATGTTTTAATAAACTATACAGAACAATTATACGATGAATTTCTGCAATTACTGAATCGTGAAACAGATCGTCGATTTACGGTTACAGTGAGGCTGTACTTTGAGTTTTGGTATCGGCACAAGCATTTCTTAGGCTTGTTGAAGCAAAGTGAAATGCTTCTATTTATGATGAACCAGTATACAAGGTTGTTTCCGAAAATATTTCAGATGCTTAAAGGAAATCACCCGCTCGCGCACAATGAAGAAGCATTATCCTATGCGATGGCATTTAGCGCAGGTGGCCTTTTGAGCATTCTTTTAAAGTGGGCGGAAGATGGGATGGATAAAACGCCAGAAGAAATAATGAAAATTATGGAGTTTGTTTTCCCAGATTATCCATAGAAAATCCTAGGTATCTTGTATCTGCGTCGGTACGATAACTCCCGCACTTCTTTGTGTTTCGTATCGCATTACCCGTCGCTATCTATCTCACTTTGAGCAGTGGGCGCTTGCTTACTTATGCGCCCTGCGCATTCTCTGCGGGAAGAGAGAAATTCTTTTTTCAGCCGCCAAAAAACCGCAAAGAGCACGCCATGTTCCAAAGAGCTTGACAAAACGCACGGAGTGTACTAGAATATGCTGCAATGCATACATGCAGAATTTTATTAAATAATTGCTACAAAAAGAAAGGGTTCATTTCGTCATGAAAAAGATTCTTCGCACAGAAAACGCGCCCCAGGCAATCGGGCCGTATTCACAGGGGGTGTTTTGCGGCAACTTCTTGTTTTTGTCCGGCCAGATCGCACTGACTGCCAGCGGTGAGTGCATGACAGACAAATGCGTCACAGAGCAAACCGAAATCATTATGAACAACATCTATAACCTGCTGGGGGAGGCCAAACTGCGGTTTGACAATGTCGTAAAGACCACCATTTTTTTAACGGACATCAACGACTTTGCGGCAGTGAACGAGGTCTACGGCCGATTCTTTCAAGAGAACGCGCCCGCCCGCTCCACTGTTGCCGTGGCCGCGCTGCCCAAAGGCGCTAAGGTTGAAATCGAGTGCACCGCCCAATGGGTATGATACTGAAACGAAAAAACATATAAATCAAACGGGGCGTCTTTTTATTGACGCCCCGTCTATTTTTATGCAAAAGAAGATGCAGGCTATTTCACAACAAGAATCTCCCTGTTGCCGCCGGTCAAAGCTCTTGCGCCGCCTGCTTCAATCACATAGGTCTCTTCCACGCCGACCATACCGACTCCCGCAATACCCTTTTTCGGCTCAAGGGCGATCACCATATTTTCCGCAAGCGGTTCGTCGAAACCCTTTGCGATCACAGGATATTCGTCAATATAAAGCCCCACGCCATGCCCGAGGAATTTTACGCTGCGCCGGCCGAATCCCATGAAATTCACCAAATCCTCTTGACGCAGCGTGGCCATAATTTCGGCATAAATCTGTGACGGAACGGCCCCCGGCACCATGAACGCGGCCGTATTGTCCTGAATATCCATGCACAGGCGGTGTATGTTTTTTATATAACTCTCGGGCTCCGCGCCAAACGAAAACACCTGCGTTTTGTCGGTTTGATAGCCGCCTATGCCAAAGCCCACGTCCACAAACACAAGGTCACCTTTTTTCAAATGTCGCCGATGGCTGCCCGAAACCGGCACCGCCGCGCTGTTGCCCCTTGCGCCGCCGGGGCCGTCGAAGTTTGTGGGATAAAGCGAATTTTCGCCAAAGCCGATCTGCCCCACATCACCCTCTGTCGCAAACATCTGGAACCGCAGCCAGCCCTGAAAGTCATAGCGCATCATCGCGGCTTTCAACTCGCCAATGAATTCCGCCTCGCTCATGCCCTCACGCAGAATGCGCGGAACTGCTTCCATCATCATTTTGTCATGCATTTTGCCGGATTGCTCAGTCCAGAACAATTCATAGGGCGTTTTGACAGAACGGGTTTTATTCAGCATGCGGTCAACCGAAGTCAAAGAACTCATTTGAAAATATTTTCGCATACGCGTCAGCATGCCGTAGGGCACAACCTCAAACTCCAGAAATGTATTGCCCCAATCCGCATTTTTCGCCGCCGCGTCGCGGTAGCTGTTCATGGGATAAACGCACCCGGGCAGCGGCGACTCGTCCATCGCCCGCTCAACGCTCCGCCGCACAAAATAGGCGCGGACGCCGTTTTTGTCTATGGTCAAAAACGCATCCTGCATGGTGCCCATGAAATAATACTGGTTCACCTTGCTCACAATCACCGCCGTGTCCCACCCCCGGTGGGTCAGATTCAAGTTTCCGATAAAATTTTGTATCCGCAGATCCAGCTCCAGCCGTGTC
>JAISXG010000077.1 GCA_031270605.1 Oscillospiraceae bacterium
TGTGGACAGGCTCGTCAAAGCGGCGGTAGGTCTTCACGGAAAAATTCTCTAAATCAACAGTGTTGATCAGCCTTGAACCCTGGTTGCAGATGAAGAGCTTGTTGTCAAACGCGCTGATAGCCACAGGGTTGCCAAACGTGCCGGAATCGTCGCCACCGATGCGCATGACGATTTTGTTCACCACAGTGGAATAGCGGATGATGCAGTTATGATCCGGCACCGTGCACCAGATGTGTTTGTTTTCAATGGCAACGTCGCGCGCAGGCGCGTCGCGGTAGAACAGGTCGCCCGTCCAGAACAGCTCGCCGCTTGGGTCAAACACGCCCATTTCACCCGTGGGATAGATCACGATCGCGTTGCCGTCAGGCAGCTTGCCCGCAGCGCAGGATACATAGTCGCCCAGCTGCTGCGCAATGGGTGAAAAGGATGAGCCGAATTTATTGAGCAGATAAACGCTTTTTGTCACCGGGGCGATTTTTTGCGTGTCAATATCATAATTGAAGAACGAAACCTTGAAGGATTCGTTTTGCAGGGCTTCTTTGCGCACAAAAACAAGCCCCTTTGAGAAGCTGATCACATCAATGAGCTTGATGCTGATGACCTTTGTCATAATAATAGCCATCCTTTCGATGCAGGGCAGGATTCATCAGGTCTTAAAAGGCCGCAATTTTTTATAGTTTGCTCACTGTCCGCATGACATATTCGCCGAACTCACGGCAGGTGCAGCCGGTGTCGCGGCCTGTTACCGTCAATTTTTTCTCTTCATACATGCAGACGTCAAGGGCACGCTCGAGCTTTTCGGATTCCACTTGTTTGCCGATGTGTGAAAGCAGCATGGCGGAAGCGCGCAGCATGGAACAGGGGTCTGCATATTGTGCGCGGCCCTCGGTTACCATGCGGGGCGCGGAGCCGTGAATCGCTTCAAACATGGCATAACGCTTGCCGATGTTGGCACTGCCCGCGGTGCCCACGCCGCCCTGCATTTCTGCCGCTTCGTCTGTGACGATGTCGCCGTAAAGGTTCGGCAGTACAAACACCTTGAAGTCGCGGCGGCGCTTGGGGTCGATGAGCTTTGCGGTGAGGATGTCGATATACCATTCATCGGTCGTGATTTCAGGGTATTGTTTGCCGATGTTTTTCGCAAGGTTAAGGAATTTCCCATCCGTGGTTTTGATGACGTTTGCTTTTGTGATGATAGAAACACGATCTTTGCCATTTCTGCGGGCAAAGTCATAGGCAAGCCGCGCAATACGTTCCGTGCCCTCGGTTGTCGTCACAACGAAATCAACGGCAAGCTCGTCGTCCACATGTACGCCCTGTGAGCCGACGGCGTAAGCGCCCTCTGTGTTTTCGCGGAAGAATGTCCAGTCAATGCCTTCGTCGGGAATTTTCACCGGGCGCACGTTGGCGAACAAATCCAGGGCCTTGCGCATGGCAACGTTCGCGCTCTCGATGTTCGGCATGCCGTCGCCCGCCTGCGGGGTGGTCGTGGGGCCTTTGAGGATAACGTGGCATTCTTTCAGCTCTTTGAGCACGTCGTCAGGGATCGGCTGCATCTTTGCGATCCTGTTTTCAATCGTCAGCCCTTCAATCGTGCGGAACTCGATTTTGCCCGCGTCCACATCGTCTTGCAAAAGGAATTTCAGCACGTTTGCGGATTCCTCGCAGATGACGGGGCCGATGCCGTCGCCCCCGCAAACACCAATGATAATTTTGTCAAGCTTTGAAAAATTTATCGCTTCGCTCTGCGCCTTGATGTGCTCCGCGCGTTCAGACTGCGCTTTGAGCAGGGCCTCAAATTTGGCGAGAGCGGCTTTCAATTGTGTGTCGTTCATGTGGCATTATCCTTTCCATGTAGAAAATTCAGCTGTTGTTTGCGGTGAAGTTCAGCAGGCCGCCCGCAAGCAAAAAGCTTCTCTGACGCTCGCTGAAGGCGCAGTTGAGTATGTACTCCTTGTTTTTGGTGATATTTTTCATAACGACCATGTCTTTGGTTTGAATGGCGTTCTTGACGTCCAAAATTTCAAGTACGTCGCCTTCGTCAATGTCGTTATAATCCGCCGCGTTCTCAAACGTGAGGGGCAGAATGCCGGAATTGATGAGGTTTGCCTTGTGCATTCTCGCAAAGGATTTCGTCACAACAGCCTTTATGCCGAGATAAAGCGGCACCAGCGCCGCATGCTCACGCGAGGAACCCTGGCCGTAGTTCGCGCCGCCGATGATAATGCCGCCGCCGTTTTGCTTGGCCCGCTCGGGAAAGCTTGGGTCACAAACGGCAAAGCAGAACTGCGAAAGGTGCGGCACGTTTGAGCGGTAGGGGAGGATCTTTGCGCCCGCCGGCATGATGTGGTCTGTCGTAATGTCGTCGCCGACTTTCAGGATGGCAGTTTGTTTGATGGAATCCCCCAGCGGCTTGCCAGTGGGAACCTCTTTGATGTTGGGGCCATAGAGCACCTCCGCCTTTGCGGCCTCTTCGGGCGGCGCGGGCAGAATCACCATGTTGTCATTGACGTCAAAGGTTTCGGGCAAGTCAAAGCGGAACTCGATATCAAGCTTTTCGGGGTCTTTCAAAACGCCCGTCAAGGCGCTGATTGCGGCAACCTCGGGGCTGACGAGATAAACCTGCCCGTCCGCAGTGCCGCTTCTGCCCTCAAAATTGCGGTTGAAAGTGCGCAGCGAAACGCCCCCTGAATTCGGCGATTGCCCCATGCCGATGCAGGGGCCGCATGCGCTCTCAAGGATTCTTGCGCCCGCGTTGATCATGTCCGCCAGCGCGCCGTTTTTGGCGAGCATGTTGAGAACCTGCTTTGAGCCGGGGGCGATCGAAAGGCTCACGCGGGGATTCACCGTTTTGCCTCCCAGAATTTTCGCAACCTTCATCATGTCGAGCAGTGAGGAGTTCGTGCACGAGCCGATGCAGACCTGGTCAATCGCGATTTCGCCGATTTCGGTGACGGATTTCACTTTGTCAGGCATGTGCGGCATGGCCGCAAGCGGGTGCAGGGAAGAAAGGTCGATCATAATCTCTTCGTCATAAACCGCGTCTTCATCAGCGGCAAGGGCGATCCAGTCCGCTTCACGGCCTTGAGCCTTCAAAAATTCGCGGGTAATTTTGTCAGAGGGGAACACAGAGGTGGTCGCGCCGAGCTCCGCGCCCATGTTGGTGATGGTCGCTCGCTCCGGCACAGAAAGAGTCTTCACTCCCTCGCCTGTGTATTCAATGATTTTGCCCAGGCCGCCCTTGACCGTCATGATTCTAAGCACCTCAAGAATCACATCCTTTGCGGCGACCCACGCATTCAGTTTGCCGGTGAGGTTTATTTTCACGATTTTAGGCATAGGAATATAGTAAGTCCCGCCGCCCATGGCGACCGCGACGTCCAGGCCGCCCGCGCCCATGGCGAGCATGCCGATGCCGCCGCCCGTGGGGGTGTGGCTGTCTGAACCGATGAGGGTTTTGCCGGGTTTGCCGAAGCGCTCAAGGTGCACCTGGTGGCAGATACCGTTGCCGGGGCGTGAAAAACGGATGCCGCGTTTATAGGCGACGTTTTGGATAAAACGGTGGTCGTCCGCGTTTTCAAAGCCGTTTTGCAGCGTGTTATGGTCAATATAAGCAACCGACAGCTCGGTTTTAACGCGTTCAATGCCCATGGCCTCAAATTGCAGATATGCCATGGTTCCCGTTGCGTCCTGCGTTAAGGTCTGGTCGATTTTCAGGCCGATTTCTGTGCCGGCCTTCATTTCGCCCGCAACCAAATGACTTTTGATCAGCTTGTGCGCCAATGTCATTCCCAACAATACCACCCTTTTTCCTCATGGATTCAAAAATGAAGAACGCTGCGCCACGGTTGGGCGGCGGGCCGGAACAAAGCCCTGTCAGCATTCTTTTTGCTATCGAATCGTAAATTTAAAACAATAATAGATTCTTATATTCTATCTTTCGACAGCGCATTTGTCAAGAAAGCGGGGGCAATATTTACCGAATCTTAAAACATTCGTGATTGTGCATAGATTGTGTGTCTGTTCGGCTGCCAAATGCTTCATTTTGATAAAATTGACCATTCCACTTGCCGTTTTCATGCAAAATATGGTATGATAAACAAGCATGAAAGAAGCAGATCTCGTTCAAGCCTGTTTCCAAAATTATTACTATAAAATATGGCATCATAAAATCTGTTCGCATATTACCTTTTCTTCGGGAAAACTATAAAAAGCATGCAGGCGTCTGCCAAAATACCCGGATGCCGCAAAAAGTTTTTTCGGAGGTTTGGATTTGATGAACAGATTTCAAAATGATTTTACCATGCCCTCACCCAGCGAACCGATCACACACGCGGACGGCGAAGAAACAGAAGAGGCCGATGCCTCCGCGCAAATCGCGGACACAGGCTCCATCACCATTGTGAAGGACGGCCATGCCATTCACTGCCTGACGATTATCGGCCAGATTGAAGGGCATTATATCTTGCCTCCCCAAAATAAAACGACAAAATACGAGCATGTGATTCCCCAGCTTGTGGCCATTGAAGAAAGCCGCGAAATCGAAGGCCTTTTGATTGTTTTGAACACTGTCGGCGGCGATATTGAGGCCGGGCTCGCCATTGCCGAGCTGATTTCGGGCATGAAAAAGCCCACGGTGTCGCTTGTGCTGGGCGGCGGGCATTCCATCGGCGTGCCGCTGGCCGTTGCCGCGAAGCATTCGTTTATCACGGCGAGCTCCACCATGACGATTCACCCGGTGCGCATGAACGGGCTTGTGCTTGGCGTGCCGCAGACGCTCTCCTATTTTGAGAACATGCAGGAGCGCATCGTGCGGTTTGTGGCGGACAATTCTGCCATGAAGCCCGAACGGTTTCGTGAGCTGATGCTCGCGACAGGCGAGCTCGTGATGGACGTGGGCACGGTTTTAACCGGGCAGGGCGCCGTGGATGAGGGGCTGATTCATTCGCTCGGCAGCCTGTCAGACGCACTCGGATGTTTGTATGCGCAAATCCGCGGCAATCATACTCCCGGGCAGCAGGGCGGCCCGACCCCGGAGAAGGAGATTCAGATTTCAGAATAGTTTCAAAAGAACACGGCTATGGTTTTCATTGACATCTCTTCGGGCAGGCGGGTTTTGTATCGTTTGCCCGAAAATGCGCTCCCGCAGGCCGGTAATAATGGCAAATTCAAGCTTGCAGAGCGCCCGCATCCCCCCAATTATAAAAAAGGTGGTGAAGGTGCTTGGGTGCGCGAGTGTGCCCGGCATCAACGAATGAATGTTTTAAAAGGGATTATTTTAGGCATTGTGCAGGGTCTGACCGAATTTTTGCCCATTTCAAGCAGCGGGCACCTTTCTTTGTTTCAATATATGTTCGGCATGAGCGGTGAAGACTCGCTGATGATCACGGTGCTGCTACATATCGGCACGTTGCTTGCCGTTTTTATTTGTTTCAAAAAGACGATTATTGAGCTTGTTCTTGAAGCGGCTGCTTTGGTCAAAGACATTTTTGCCCGGCGCTTTTCATGGAAGGACATGAACGAAAAACGCCGCATGCTCTTCTATTTTGTGATTTCGTGTGTGCCGTTGCTGTTTTTGCTCATTCCTGCCGGCGGCGGAGAAAACATCATGGATAAGGTCGCCGTCTTTTCGAATGACGGTAGGATCCTTGCCGAGGGCATCTGCTTTCTGTTCACCGGCGTTTTGCTGATTTTTGCCACATGGCGCTACTCAAACCTCAAAAAGAATGAAAAAATGAATCCCTTGTTTGCCTTTATCGTGGGCGTCGCGCAGGTGATTGCGGCGGCGTTTCCGGGCATTTCGCGCTCAGGCTCCACCATCGGCACGGGCATGGCGTTGGGTGTGAAAAAAGAATATATGGTGCGCTATTCGTTTATTCTCGGCATTCCCGCGATTCTTGCGGCGAATGTTGTTGAGTTGAAAGACGCGGTGGAAACGGGCGCGGAGTTTGAGTTTTTGCCCATTCTGTTCGGTGTGATTTTTGCGACAATCACTGGCATTCTTGCCATAAAACTGATACAATATATTTTAAAAAAGGATTTGTTCAAATATTTCGGTTATTATTGCCTTGTGATCGGCGTGGTTGCCATCATTGCGAACTTTGTGAGGGGATAATGACCGTTTTTTCCACACTGCCAGACTACAGCAAGTGAAAAATGGAGGATGTTTCAATGGCGCAAACAAAGCAGCCGGCAAAAAAAACAGGCGGCAACGGGGCGGCGAAAAAAGCACCGATAAAAAAGCCTCAGGCGAAAAAGGCCCCTCCCAAGCCGTTTTTCGGTGAGCACGCGCAGATTTTTTCTGTTGTGGTGTTTGCCGTGTCCGTTTTTCTGTTTTGTGTCGCTGCCTTTCCGGGCAGCGGCGACAGTGTCTGGGATCAGCTTCGCAGCTTTCATTTCGGGCTGTGGGGCTTTGCTTCGTTTTTGTATCCGGCTGTGCTTGTGTATCTTGCCGTGCTAATGACAAGTGAAAAAGCGAACTATAAATCGCTGATTCGTTTTTTTGAAACAGTTGCGTTTGTGTTTTTTATTTCCGCGGCAATTCATATTTTCCGCGCGGATTTAGCAGGGGAGCCACATTACGGCACGCTTGTCAAAGGGGAGTATGCGCGTTTTGCGGACACGGGCGCAGTGACGGGCAGCGGCGCGGTCGGTGCGTTATTTGGCGCGGCGCTGCTGATGATCAGCAAAACCCGCCCGCCGGCGGTGATTTTGATTTTGCTGCTGCTGTTTGTGTTTGTTATGCTCATCACCGGCAGCTCACTTGCGAAGCTTATCAGCGCGCTGAGGACTCCGGCCGAAAAAGCAGGCCAGTTCACAAAAGAAAAAATGGAGGTGCTTGCGGCCGAGCGCGCAAAGCTCAAAGAGGAGCGCGAAGCCGAAGCGTTGAATGCGGAAGAGGGCTACCCCGATCCGGGGCTTTTTAAGCAGTTTCAAAGCGCTCCCAGGCGAAAAGAAAAGAAAAAGCGAAATCCGCCTTTTGATGTTGAGCTGGGCCCGCCGCCCGCAAAGGAGCCCGTCGTGGACGAATATATCGCCGTGGGCGACGGTGTGCCGCAGGTCATTCCCGTCGGCAAAGGCGCCGCCCCGCGCGCTTCGGTTGCCGTACATGAAATCGGGGCAAAATCCGAAGAGAAAGACGATTTGACTGATATTTTTGAAACCCTGCAAAAAAAAGAGGCCGAGGAGTCGGCGCTGCAAAGCAAAGAGCCGGACATGCTTGTGCGGGACGCACCGGTTTCGGTCGAAGAACAGAGCAAAAGTTTTGAAGAATGGGTGGAGGATGCGGAAGAAGAGGCACAATTCAAGCCCGCCCCGGCCGCGCCGCCCATCGCCGAATATCACCTGCCGCCGATTGATTGCCTGAACCTGCCTGACCCGTCGACAAAAACCGCTTTGAGTGTGGACGAGCTGCGCACAAACGCGGACAGGCTTTTGGAAGCGCTTAAAAGTTTTAACGTTGAGGCGAAAATCCTTGACATTGTTCCCGGCCCGTCTGTCACGCGTTATGAGCTGACCCCTGCCCCCGGCATGAAGATCAGCAAATTCACAAGCCTTGCGGATGACCTTGCCCTGCATCTTGCCGCCCCCGCGGGGGTGCGCATTGAAGCGCCCATTCCGAACAAGCCTGCCATTGGCATTGAAGTTCCGAATAAGGGCCGCGCCAGCGTTCCCATCCGTGAAATCATTGATTCAGACGTGTTCCGCAAGGCGAAAAGCAAGCTGACCGTTGCGCTCGGCAAAGACATCGCGGGCAACTGTGTCTGCGCGGACCTCGCAAAAATGCCGCATCTTCTGATTGCGGGTACGACAGGCTCGGGCAAATCCGTTTGCCTGAACACCTTGATTATCAGCCTTTTATATAACGCGACCCCGTCGGAGGTCAAGCTGCTGCTGATTGACCCCAAGCAGGTGGAATTTTCGGTCTATAACGGCATCCCTCATTTGCTTGTGCCTGTCGTGAACGACCCGCGCAAGGCTGCGGGCGCGCTCGCGTGGGCGGTGACGGAGATGGTGAACCGCTACAAAATCCTCAACAACAGCGGCGCGCGCGACATCGGCGCTTATAACGAGCTTTGCGAAACAAACCCCGAATATGAAAAAATGCCGCAGGTCGTGATCGTGATCGACGAATTGTCCGACCTCATGACGGTCGCGGCAAACGAGGTGGAGGATTCCATCACCCGTTTGGCGCAAATGGCCCGTGCTGCCGGCATGCACCTCGTTGTCGCCACCCAGCGCCCCTCGGTTGACGTTATTACGGGCTTGATCAAGGCGAACATTCCCAGCCGTATCGCGCTTTCGGTGTCTTCACAGATAGACTCCCGCACGATTATCGACACGGCGGGCGCGGAAAAACTGCTTGGCCTTGGCGACATGCTGTTTTGTCCGGTGGGCAACCAAAAAAGCCTGCGGGTGCAGGGCTGCTATCTCTCCTCAAGCGAGATACATACTGTGGTGAGCTTTGTAAAAGGGCAGGAAACAAGCGAATATGATGAAGAAATTCAAGAAGAAATCGAGCGGCAGGCCGTGGTCGAAAAGAAAAAGAACGGCGGCGGCGACAAGCCGGATGAAGACAGCGTGAGCTGGCAGACAGACGAAACCCTCAAGCGCGCGATCGACTTTGTGGTGTCTAACCCTGAGGCGTGCTCGATTTCGTCATTGCAGCGAAAACTGAGCCTTGGTTTTTCAAAGGCCGGGCGATATATGGATTTGATGGAAACGCAGGGCTTCGTTGGCCCGAGCGAGGGCAGTAAGCCCCGCAAGGTACTGCTCACAAAGGCGCAGTGGTTTGAAACGCAGGCGCTTGCAAGCGCGGGCAGTATTTCAGACGACCCGGCTGACGACGGCGTAATTCAATAGGTTACAATAAATAGTTTAAAAAACAAAAAGAATGCGGTGTTGCGGTATTTTCTGCCTCCGCATTCTTTTTATATGATTATAAAATAGATTTTATAGCTTGTTGTTTGAAAGAATATTTTTTATCAGTGTTGCAATGCAATAAATTATTTATATATTAACAGATAGTTCATAAAATATTAACATATACATATTTATCCTCTTTATAATAAAAACAACTCGAATTTTTGGTTTTTTTGTCATTGATGTGAAAAACCGAAAAAATTTGGAAAGGAGATGTTTTTGGTTATTGCAGAATACTTTCTGCTTTGGTTGTTTTGAAAAATCTGCGGACACTGGTTTTGCAAAATAAAAACATACGGAATGAAAAATGTTTGGAGGGCTAAGATTATGAAAATGTCAAAAAAACTGCTTGCTTTGTTGCTGAGCATGATTCTAGCATTCTCTTGCTTCGCATTGGCGGCTTCTGCGGCTGATGGGGGCGCCGGCTATGAGCCGATTGATGAATACACCAGCAGGATTCAGGAAATCTTTCAATCCATTGAAAATTTACTTCAGAGAATCGTCACTTTCTTCAGAAACCTGTTTGGCATAGCGAACGATAAAGCATTTTATACCGTGGAGGTTGTCTCGAATGAAAACGGCACTGTCTCAACGGTGGGCAGCAACCCTGTTTTAGAGGACACAAGCTTTATTTGTGACATCATTCCCAACGAGGGCTATTATGTGAAAACAGTCCTGTTCGGTGAAACGGATGTCACTGCTTCTCTTAACGGAACGCGTTTGGTGACCCCGAATCTCACGGCAAACACCACCCTGACTGTTGTGTTTGAAAAGATTGTCTATTCTGTTAATGTTGTTATCAGCGGCCTCGGCACGGTGACGCCAAGTGTCAGCACCTCTGTGCTTTATGGCGAAACCGCTTCTTTCACGATCACACCCTCAACCGGCCAGGAGCTTGTTTCTGTTGTCTTCAACGGTACAGACGTCACGGCGGAGGTTGTTGACGGCGTGTATGTGACCCCCGCCGTGCTGGCGAACGGCACCTTGGTCGTCACGTTTGTGGACGCGATTCCCGAAAACGTGATTTATGTTGCCCCCGGCGGCACGGGCGACGGCTCCTCATGGCTGTCACCCCTTGGCAGCATTCAGGCGGCCATCAGCGCCGCGAACTCCGCGACACCCGTTTGGGTGAAGGGCGGCACCTATTCGGTTTCCGCCTCCATCACCTGTGTTTCGGGCGTGAATGTATACGGCGGCTTTGCCGGCACAGAAGAGCGCGCCGGCCAGCGCCCCAAGTCAGACCTTGACGAAAACGGCCTGATTGAGCCGTGGGAGTTCACAAATGCGACGGTGATCACCCCTGCGGCCGCGAACAAAATCGCCCTGGTAATTCCCGCGACGGTGACGGCGGATGTCATTGTGGACGGCTTTACTTTCACAAACAAAGACTTTTCCACAGGCACTGTGCTTGTACAGGTGCTCGGTGACACCATTACTCGCGGCGGCAGGGGCATTTTGCGCAACTGCACCATCACAGATTCTAAAAACACGGGCGCGGGCGGCAGCACCTATCAAAGCAGTGGCGCTGTTTTCCTTGACGGCGGCACGGTCGACAGCTGCTATTTCGCGAACAACACCACCACCGGCGCCAAAGGCGGCGGCTCGGTTTTCGGTTATTACTCCTATTCGGGAAAAGGCGCGGCAAACACAGCTTATGTCACGAACAGCAAGTTTGTTTCCAATACAGCGCTTTACGGTGCTGGGATTTATTTCCGCGGGTATAATTTCAGCGCCACAAACAATATTTTTGTGGGCAACACGTCAACCGGCAGCTCCGATTCTGACGGCGGCGCGGTCTTCTTTGTGGGCGGTTCTGCCACAGCGGTCGGCAATGTTGACAACAACACCTTCATTACCAACACTGCGGACCTCACGGGCGGCGGCCTTTATATGAAGAACGACGCAACAGCGACGCGTAACCTCTTCCTGAATAATGTGCAGGCAGACACGCCGCAGTATTCCGGCTCAGGCGCGTTCACAGACAACATCGCAACCGTGGCGGATTCCCTTGCGGCCGCGGGCATCAACGGCTATTATCTTGTGAGCCCCACCAGCGCTTATTATAACTACGGCGCCGTTCCTGTGGGCACACCCGCTTAAGTATTTTTCTATAAAAGGCCACCTGTTGCGGGTGGCCTTTTGTTGTGTTTTTGAAGTTTTGCGGATATTTTGTAAAATATGCTTGATGCGGGCTGAAACTTGTTGTATAATAAAGTTTACAGTTATCATAAAACAGGTTGCCATATTGGATTTAAGCAGGAAAGGCTGGTTGAGATGCAGAAAAATACGGTGAAAATAAAAATTTGCGGAACCGAGTATTTTATTAATACCGACGACAATGCAGGCTATGTTGAAGCATTGGGCGCCGCTTTGGACGACAGAATCACAAAGGCACTCAAAGCCAGCCGCTTTATTTCCATGACACAGGCCGCGGTGCTCTCTGCGCTTGAATATGCTGACGAAGCAAAAAAAGCCAGCGATGTGGCCGATAATTTGCGCTCGCAATTAAAGGATTATCTTGAAGATGCCGCAAAGGCAAAATCAGAGCGCGATTTTTACAAGCGTGAGGTCGAGCGTTTAAAAGCAGATAAAAGTGAGAGCAAAAAATGAGATTACAAATCAAAAAGCTCCGAGAAACGGCAACGATTCCCACGCGAGCCACAGCGGGCAGCGCCGGAATGGATCTTTATGCCTGCATTGATTCGCCCGTTGTCGCCGAGCCCTTTCAAACGGTGGTGATCCCCACAGGAATCGCAATCGCGCTGCCAGACCCATCCCACGCGGCTTTTGTGTATGCCCGCAGCGGCCTTGCCATCAAGCACGGGCTTGCGCCCTCAAACTGCGTTGGCGTGATTGACAGTGATTACCGCGGCGAGATTCTTGTCGGGCTGACGAACCATTCGGTCACAGCCTACGAAATCGTGCCGGGCGAACGTATTGCCCAGATGATTATTGCCCCCGTTTGCCTGCCTGAAATAATAGAAGCCGGGGAACTTGACGAAACCGGCAGGGGTGCGGGCGGTTTCGGCTCAACCGGCAGGGCCTGAGGGCTCTCCATTAAAGAAAAAAGCTGAGAAACGAAGCAACCGTTTTCTCAGCTTTTGTTTTTTGTTTAGGACGCCTGTTTGAGATAGCCGATAATATCGCCGATGGTTGCGATGGAAGAAATTTCACGGTCCGGAATCTCAATGTTGAACTCGTTTTCAAGCGCAACGGCAAGATTCACAAGGTCAAGGGACTTCAGCCCCAAATCCACGCGCAGGTCTGTGGCCTCTGTCAGGCTTTTCGGGTCGATATTCACAAATTCACAAATTACGGATTTTATTTTGTCAAGCATATTGTTCTCTCCTTATTTTGAATAAACCTTCGCCGTGCGATATTGCTCAATGACCTTCTGGCGAATAATTTTTTTTGTTGAGGTTTTTGCAAAGTCCTCGGTCACGAGCGCGACATCGCGAACCTGCTTGTATGCAGGCAGCTGTTTGTTGAGCAGCGCAATATCCTGCGAGGCCATGGCGTGGATATCTGCAAGCGTTTTGTGCGGAAAATCGCCGGCGTCAATAAACACGATGGAGGCGATGATTTTTTGTTTTTGGCCGAGTATTTCTTTTTCGGCTTCCATCACCACAATTTCGCGTATGTAAGGGATTTCATCCTTCACAAAATTTTCAACCTCTTCGGGGTGCACGTTTTTGCCGTTGTCCAGCACGATCAGGCTCTTTTTTCGCCCCACAATGGTCAAATGCCCATCCTTCGCAAGCTTGCCGTAATCGCCGGTTTTAAACCAGCCGTTTTCAAAAGAATCAGCCGTTGCCTGCGGGTCTTTATAATATTCTTTTGTGATGTTTTCTCCCCGGATCCAGATTTCGCCCACGCCGTCAGAGTCCGGCTCATAGATGCGGCAATTGGTTTTATAAAAGGCTGTGCCCGAAGACTCGGGGTTGCTGCGGCCATCAAGGTTCAGCGCCGCAATAGGGGAAGCCTCGGTTAGCCCATAGCCCACATAAATGCGAAAACCAAAGTCGCTCATGCCGCTGACATGCTTTGGGTTCACCGGGGCGCCGCCGCACACAATCAGCGAGAGATTGCCGCCGAACTTTTCATGGATCGTTTTAAACAGCGTTCTGCGCAAATCAATCCCAAGGTTTAATAGTCGGTTGCTGATTTTTAAAGCGCGCCGTAATTTCTCTGCCTGGCCGGTTTTTTCAGCCTCGCTCCAGATGTTATTATAAAAGGTTTCTAAAAACAGCGGCACAACAATCGACATGCCGGGCTGAAACGCCTGGAAATTTTGCATGATGTTGCGCAGACTGTCGTTGATGCATATCACACAGTTTGCATAAATCTCGGGCAAAATGTTGCAGTTAAGCTCATAAATGTGGTTCATTGGCAGCACAGAAAAGGTGCTGTTTCGCAGAACGACATTTTTTGCAATGCCCTCAATGTTCGCCGCAAGGTTGCGCTGGGTGAGCATCACGCCTTTATTTGCGCCGGTGGTGCCGGACGTAAACAGAATCGCGGCGGTACTTTCGGGTGAAACATATGCGTCAATATAACTGCGGTCGCCTGCCGCAATCAGCGCTTTGCCTTTTGCGATCAGGTCGTCAATGGAAAGAAAACCGTCTTCAAAAACCCCGTCGCCCATTAAAATGCTGTGGCGCACAAGCGAGCCGCCCAAAAGGTGCCGTTTCACTGTCTTTGCATAAGTTCTGCTGCAAAAAACAGCAGAAGTGTCACCCTTGTGAAGAAGCTTTGACAGCTCATGGTCTGTCAGCTCTTTATCAAGGGGGATCACGGTGCCCACTCCGCCGGTGACGGCCAGAAACGCAAGTATCCAATCAAACGAGTTTTCTCCAAGAATGGCAATATGCTTGCCGCCGAGGCCAAGGTCCAAAAGCGCTGTGCCAAGGGCCTGCGCTTTTTCAAAAAGCTCCTTTGCGCCGTGGGTGATCGGCCCGTCTTTCCCTCTTTCAATGATTGCCGCTTTGTCACCGTGCATTTCTGCGGTGCGGCGCAGCATCTCCTGCAAATTTTTCAGGGGAGGCTGCGCAAACAGCGCTTGATTCTGGGATTTCCATTTTTCGAGTTCGTGCTTCACACAAATCCCTCCTCAAGATGATTTTAAATGCTGTCGAGCAGTTCCCCAACGGTGACGGAAGGGTTCTGCACGCCCGTGCTTATCACCTTTACGGTGCTGTCATGCAAAGCGTTGATTTGCGCGGCGGAAATTGTGCCGGTGCGATACATATAATAAAAATCCATACCGCCGTCCTTGAGATTCGGCACCGCGAAAGAATACAGGGGCATAATATATCTGCCCAGATTGTAACCTGAAAAATCATATTCCCAATTTTTATCGTTTTTGAATTCCAGCGGCAACCATGTGAACATCATGGACGAGGGGCTGGCCGCCATGCTGTAGCTGTATAATTCGCGTACCATCTGACGCGCGGCCATATAGGGAAAGTTCATGTGGCGGTAAAGCTGCGAGCGGATGCCCGAGATTTGCTCGATGCCTTCTTGAAAGGTTTTGTCTTCGCCGATTACGGAGCGCATGGGCAGGGGTTGCGTGAGGCAGCCGCCCGTTTGCTTCTCTTTGAATGTTACACGCCTGCTGCACAAATCCATAAAATAGATATCGGGGTTTCTTTCGTTGATTTTTGAGGCATGGGTGCGCAGCCCGAGCTGAATCACACACGCGGGTGAAATGCTGTTTTTTGCGCAGAAATCAAGAATCTTCTGCGTTGTTTCAGTATCCACATGGCGGTGGATCATGTCGGCTTTGTCGTGAATCGGGTCGAAGGCCGAGGGCACGCGGATGTTCGGATTCTTTTTCTTTTTTCGCTCTTTTTCAAGCAGGTCCATGCCGTGGATGCCGGCATAAAACGGCTCGCCGTCCTTGAGGAAGAAATCACGGTAGAATGCCGCATCCTTTTCATAGCGTTCTTTGTTGGCAAGATATTGAAATTCCTTATCAAGCACATCCGCAAAAGAGAACAGGGGAGCGGGCATGGCGGTGCCGTCCTTCAAGGCGTTATATACATTTAAAAAGTCTGAAAAGAAAAGAAAAACAGCCATTGCGTCCATGTTCAGATGGCAGACATTGATATATATGCCCGTGCCGCCGTCATAGGAACGGAAGAAAATTACGCGAAAAATTTCGCCCTTCAAAAACTTGACGGGTTTCTGCGCGTCTGCCGAAAGGTGCGATTCTTGTTCTTCTTTTGTTTTAAAGTGCAAAACCGGTGCCTGCACGCTCGGAACTTCAGGCAGAAAATACTGCTTTATCTCACCCTTTTCTTTTATAAAGCGCAGACGCATGGAGTCGTTGCGCCTGATCTCTTCGTTGAGGGCTTTTTGCAGTGTGTCAAAATCAAGCTCCGCATTCACGGTGACAGACATGGGAATTTGCATAACCTGCTTGTGCAAACTGTACTTGAGCATGTAGTGCATGGTTTGCTGTGACGGGGTCAACGCATAGGTTTTGCCTTGGATCTGCTGACTCATAATTTCTCCTCCCAAATAATACCCTTGCAACAGACGCTTTTACCTGTTTCATTTCTGCGTTTTTTGCACTGCCGCAGCAACCAGAGGGAAAATAACGGTTGCCGCGGCAGACAGCGTTAGTTGCCTTTTTTTAGACAG
>JAISXG010000052.1 GCA_031270605.1 Oscillospiraceae bacterium
AGAAGAAATAGGCTGATTTGTCGATGGCGTAGTATTTGTCGAAGTCATTTTGGTTCTGGAAGAGCAGATTCTGCCGGGAGAGGTAGCATTCGCTTTGCGTCCATTCCGCCGAATTCCCAGCGTCCAAAGCGTTAATGAGAGCATTGATAAACGACCATGCGTTGGTGATGTATTTTTCTTTTAGTTCCTCGTATTGGTAGCGGTAGAGCGTGTCGCGACCTTTGAACAGGAATGGGGCTTGCTCGTAGATGGTATAGTTTGCCAGTGCACCCTGCGCCATATTTTTGAATGCTTCTGTCGTTAAACTGCTATCGAGGAATGTTTCGCCGATGACATTGGCAATGCGCAAGAAGGCATTGCTGTAGCTTGCCGTCAATGATTCAAGAGAGATGTTAGATGACACATCCGGAGCGTAACGCTGAATGTCTTCAATACCGGCAGGGAATGCCTCGTTGATTGTTTTCATACTACACTTTATTATTATTCATTCGGTCGCCGGGCGCGATGTTTTCCTGGCGCTGGACATTGTTGAGTGAAAGGATGCCAATGCGCACGCCTTCGGCATACTCTTTTGGGAAGTTTAGCTTCAAAGCAAATTGAAGCGCATCGAGCACGACGGATTCGGCGGTGTAGAGGGTGGCGATGTACACCATGTAGTTGTAGTAAACATTTGCACCGGAGTTGCTTGTAACGCCGTCTTTACTGATGTTGCTCAAACTGGCATCGACTCCTTTGGACGACAGCAACACTTCGTCGGCGCGTTTGTCGTAGTCGATGAGTGTCGAGATGAATTCCTTGTATTTTAGCGGCACATCTTCAATACGCCAAGAGAGTTCTTTACCATCTTCACCAGCGGTGCTATATGAAAAATAGGCTTTGCCTTGATTCTTCGCTCCGGACAAGTATTGTGTAAATATGTCGATTTCGCTGTCGATGTATTTATTGAGTAGATCTTCGCTGAAGTCAGTTCCGATTTCAATGCCGTTTACTTTGATGAGCTCTTTGTTGTTTTCTTTTCGTTCAGCGTTTTCAGTGCACAGGCTTTCCAACCAACTTTTCTTTTTCTCGACCCATGAATAAGGAATGATGACATGTAGTTTTGCCGAGAGCGAGTTTTCATAGTATGAGTTGATGTAAGTGGGTGTCCGGTTGGATCCTTGCAACCATTCTTCGATGCCGCGAAAATATTTGTTGTAGGCATACACTTCTTCGCCGAAGGATGGATTCCGGTTGTAGGATATTGACACGCCAAAATCATTCGGGACGCTATAATTGAAGCGAGGGTATATTTTTAAGGTTTTTTTGTTGTAGTTGGTCCAATCACCAACCAAGACAAGTTGGAAGTTAGCATCCTCGTAATTGCCGGTTTCGACTTTAAACCGGGTGCCAAACCTGCAGCGCGTGGGGTTTACTGTCTCAAGTCCCGCAACCGGTTTGTCGCCATCCACACGCCGCGCTTTGGTCATTCGCCATTTATTCCAGATACCCTCCATGTAATAGAAGTCGCGGATGGCTTTATTTATGTAGATATCTATGCTATCACTGACGCCGCTCTCACGCCAGCTATCCAACCATTGTGTGATGGTCGGTACAAGGAGAGGAACACGTATCGGTTTGTTTTCCTGTACTTCGTGTTTATACAGGTAGTAGCCCTGTCCGTACAGGAAGCGCACTTGCTTCTCTATCAGTTCAGGCAGTAGCCGGTTTTTGCCGATAGTGTCCCGCACGCGATTAGGCTCTTTATTATCGGGTCCAAAAGATAACACGTAATACTCGTCAACCTGAAATATATCTGGCATAGTAACAACTGTGCTCTTTCGTTTTCCATCAATAATGGAATCAATACTGCTATCGCCCGAACAGATTTGAAAACTGATGCACTGTCCATGACCTGATGCTATGCCACGTGTGCCATATCGTTTAATATCTACTTTGTCCATGTTACTTTTAGTGGTTTAAAATTATCGTGTGAAAATGCCACGAAGCGGATAAGCACTTTATAGCATGTTTTTGGATTGCCTGTGCTATCTTCAAATAGGAAGTAATGACTGCCATCAATGTCCCATTTGTCGTGAGAAAGCGGCACCCGGAAGCGGCACTCGGTGTATGTCTTTAATTCGGCAGATGCCTCTCCCTTTGTTAGGTTGCAGGGATAGAATGATACATTAAAACTGCCGCCTGGCAATTTCGATATAGCTTCCATCTTCTTTATAGCCTCGTGTCCGTTGATTTCCATGATGCGAATATACCTGTATAATAAGGCAGCATAAAGGACATTTTACATTGCAATGCAGTCAAAGAAGAGTTTTGGGCAAAGGAAAAACAATTTTACAGGGTCCCGAATGCCGTATTTGATGCGATATCGTGTATTTTTTTACAAATGAACATTTTGTCATATTTCCGTGATTTTTTGGCACTGCAAGACATCGCAAGAAATTAGCGGTGCGTGCTTAACTTTCGAGGCTTTTTATGAATTTTGTTACTTTTGAAATCATATTACTTGTTGTCAGTATGTTAAATATATTTTTATTATCAAAAACAGTAAAACAATAGTGTGGACAGGTGTAAACAATATCAAAAAATCTTAAATGTTTTTCGCGGTATTCTGAGGATTGTTTGTCCCGGAATTGCGCCGGCGAATTTTAAAGCGTTCGTATAAACCGAACACCATGTACATTAACGAGGTGGCAATTTGTGGCGATTGTGTAACTTGTAATTGAAACGGCAATTTAATTTCAGATGATTTATCGAGTTCTTTCACACCGTCGGTGCTTTTGAGGGGGGAGTGATTGATTGAGGCAATGAGATTCTTGCACTCATTGGTGCAAATGCGTATGCGCGGCGTGTAGCGTTCACTTTCGGACAGCAGGACTTCCCACAGGTCGTAATGTTCCCAATGGAAGATAGTGCGTTGTCGTTCGTTTTTGAGCAAGACACGCCAGCCGCGCTTTTCCAATTCAGCTTTCATTCGCTGGGCGTCGGTTTCGCGTTGTTTTTTGAAGGATTTGTCCTGATTGCCGGCGCGGTCATAGTAGAGGTTGATGCGCTTATTTGTGGCGTTGCAGAAGAAGTTTGTGAGTTCTTGCGCTAAATCGGACTGGTCGCGAGGGGTGTACACGTGAAAGTCTTTGAGAACGCGCAGTTCGTTTTGTGCCCGGTTCTCTTGCGCCACGGTGATGGATGAAAAGCCGCCGGGGTCGTAGCCAAGCACAAGCGGCTTTGTTTTGTCGTAGTATTTAAGATATTCGGCGGTTAGGGTGAAGGTGTCTGCGATGTTGAATTTCTCAATGTTGTCGTAGATGTAGGAGTCGGTGAAGGTGTGGGTGGCTTCGTTGAAGAGGGCGAAGAACATATTGGCGACTTTGGCTTCGCGGATACCGCAAATGGCTGCGAGAAATTCGTCATCGCTCAATGTTTTCGTCATGTTGATGAAGAAGCGTAACCCCAAGACGTCCTTGTTGACGAAGCTGGAGGCACGGATGTAGTGAACTGCTTTGGCACGTTGACGGTTTAAGATGGGTTGCCATCGTGCAATCACTTTGTTGTTTTTTTCCACGTCTTTGCCTTTAAGGATTGCTACTTTTGCCTTTTCAATGTGCAGGGCAGTGTTTACGATATCGGTTATCAATTCCCGGTCAACGGCTTTTTCATATTCAAAGAACCAGTCATCTTCGTTGGCGCTCAGGCGGGCGGTATCGGAAACACCGGTGAGCCCTTGATAGTAGGGACTGGGATTTATTTTGCCACGCAACCCGATTCGGAGGGCTGGGAAAATACGTGATTTTAGCTTGTCGCCTTTGTTATGCTTCATTTCTTCCATGAAAGCATGAACGATGTTGCCGCCGGCGATGCTGTCGTGGCGGTCAGTTGATAGAAGACGAAGGATGTGACCGGTTGAAAATGTAATGCAGTGTTCCGGGTCTTCTATTTTATAGCGAGGTTGGGCAAAGTGTCTCGGTAAATCTTTCTTACCGACTACGTAGTGTATATCTTCCTGCATGATGGGTTGTTCCTGTTCGCCACGCGGAGTGCGATAGTATAGCAGCAAGTTCGGGACGATGTTAGAGAGCAGTGCAATATAGGTGGTGTGTGCTAATACGGAAGTTTCGCGGGGTATGTCAAAGGCTACGCGGATGGTGCGCGGTCCTATAACGCCCTCTGTCTTTCCGCCGGCACGCCCCATTTCAACCATCAGAATGTTCGCATCAACGAGATTGGCTTCGATTTGCGCTTTGTTCATGTACATTTCGGTAACCTCGTTATATTTTGCCGTGAGTTCTAATAATGTGCTATGGCTGTTCATTGTTTGACAGGTCTTCAAATTCGGTTTCCTGAATGCCGGCGTCATCACGAAGGCGCTTCTTGTTTTCGTCGGTGATGTTAAGGCTATCGATTAGTTTAAGATATTGTCCTTGCTCGTCTTTTCGGGCGATGTCGTACATTTTGCGGTTTTCAAAGCCTAAATCTTCCGGCTTAAGTTCGGCGGTGATAATAAATATCGGTGGTTTTATGTTGTCAGGGTTGATGGCGGCGGAAGCGCAGGAGCGCAGCTCGTATGCCCTATCGAGGTTCCGGCGTGCGGCTTCTTGTTTATCGGCAGCCACGCATAATTTGAACAAGTCTTCATAACGGTCGGCGTAGTAGTTATCCCATACAGATTGCGATACAGCAGCATCGAGATGAAAGAAATTAAGTGCATCGTAGATGCGGGTTTTGGCGGTGTGGATGTTCAGCGCTGGAAATTCATTGCGCAGCTTTTGGGCGGCGCGGGTGATATTCCCTTCATGGCGCAGTACACGAGCAGAAACGTCCAATTGCAAGATAAAATCCTGCAGTTCGACAGGAATGGCTGTCGATTGCCCTGTGATACGAAAATTTTCGATGGTTTCGGGCGGCAATGTTTGTATGCGTTCAAGGTAAGTCATACGATGCCGAACAGTTCTTTTTTTAAGATTTCGATTGTTTCTGCCTTGCGGCGCTCTTGCAGGAGTGAGACTGATTCGGTATTGCCTTTTTCAGCGTCTTTGGCGAGTTGTGCGTCGATGTTGTATTTACCGATGCCCTGCCCTTGCCGGTAGGTTGTGGCAATATTGCTTTGCTCGTCGGCAAAATCAAGGAGTAGCTTCCGGCGCTCTTCGCCTACGCACCCCAACAAATCTGCAATGCGCTCCGGTGCATAGTTGAGTGCACCAAAATTGCGGATTTTATTTAGCGTGGTAGCATCCATGCTGCGAAGATAGCAGTAGATTTAAGAGGGTGAATGGACAATTAATGACAATCTGTTGTTTTGCATGGTAATGTAATCGGGGTTCAGTTCGTAACCGATGAAGTTTCGATGTGTGATAATGAGCATCTGAAGTTTCGGCAGGCGCTCGTTGTCGGTTGTTTTGAAATCTTCCTGCAACTCGTAGAAGTCATCGAGCGCAGCTGTCGGCAAATTGCCGAGGTTGTAAATGGTAATTGTTCGCATTGTAATAGTGTTAAGCAGCAGTGCGATTAGGTAGGTCTGCCACTCGGACTGCGAACAAGGTTATTATGTTAAGATTTTATTGTTGTGTTTCTTTTAAGATGGTAGTCATGAGGTTTGCTTTTTCAGTGTGTTCGTTCAGGCATGTTTGCCAGCCGGTGCGTTGTTGTTTGTCGCCTTTTTTTTGGTTGTTCAGGTACGACTGGTAACGACTGATGTTGTTCTTTGCGAGGGTGTAGTCGGCTAAAAATTTATCGGGATTATTACGCAGTAGTGTTTTGAGTTCCTGTTGCTGCGAAAAGTTATGCAGTAACGGGTGTTTCATCAGTAGTATTCCTTTCCGGTTAAGATGCTCCAGTTCGCGAAAGCATAACTTATTTCGGATGTCAATTTGTACAAGTTCGATGATTAATTTTGACGTTGGTTTGCTATCAATAATGGCTTCAATTTGCGCCATTTTGCGGAAGGTGTTTACCCTGTCATTATAGATGATAGTTGCTTTTTGAACGAGTTCATCTTCGAGGTGATCCCATTTAATATTTGGGTATTCGTCTTCTTTTTGGAGTTTTTTTTTTCGGGGTTTTCTCCTGCCGGCGCTTTTACAACAGAAGGGACGATGGAAACATTAGAAACAGTAGGGCGGTGTTTCTTTGACCGGAAAGTATTAATTTCTTCTACCGAGCAGAAATCAAGCAAAATCCAAAGTACTTGTTTGTCGAAATCAGCGCCGGAACCGATTGCATGCAACAGATTATCGGCAGGCTGTACAGTACGCAGCAAAGCCTTGTCGGCGGCAATGTGATCTGCCGCCGCAAGGCTGCTACATACTCGTGATTTTTCTGCAAAATCCATACTACGCGGTTTGTACGCGGGATCCTTCTACTTCTACCAGAGTGATCGGGTCGAGCACTTTGAAAGAAATACGACTGCCGGCATTGGCTGTCCATGTTTCTTTATCGATGAGCAGGAAGACCTCACTACTTTCGATGCTGAGCGGATAAGCGCCTCCGGTACCAATAATATCGATCATCCTACCCTTATCGGCATCGGCAATACCTGCCACATCATCCAGAATTTTTGCAGCGGTGTTGTTGCTTGGCGTGTTGTACACGCTTTTTCCGGACTGAATGGTCAATGTCGTGGCGTCGGTGGCAATTACTGCCGGAGCGCCACGAACAATGTCGCCGACGTAATAGTAAGGCTGGTCGAAACTTTTGTTCTCGAATGTAAAGGTGATGGAGCGACTATCCTTATCGTTCTTGCGTTCGTAATTTTTCAAAATCATCGGTTTGACATCGTTGCCCATGACATAGTATTTTTTGTCGCTCGACAACTGGTAGATGATAATAAACCGTCCACCGGCATGCTCTTCGTAGAATTGCAATAACTGGTCGCGGTTACCGCCCATGATGAAACTAATAGTATTGGTTACGTTGGTTGTTACGTCGCCTTTATCGCCTTTGCTGGTGTCGGTAATGCTGTCGTCGATGGCTATGAAATAGTGCATGATTTCGCCGGTTTTTAGCGGTATGGTGCCCAGTTGCCGGTTTGCATTCGGCACCGGGAACGGCACATCGGTATTCAGCTGGCTATCGACATGGACGAGCCATACTTTAGCTGATATTTGACTACCGGCAGTAATCCGGTCACTGACGCCTTCGATGTCGCCAATAAGCGCCATCGTTGCCATCGACATACCAGCCATGCAAGCCGGTTGCCAGATACTTTCAGCATTCATAGTCGCCACGAGTGCGACCATGAATGCAAACAGGAAAGCAGTGATATAGAAAATTTTTGTTTTTCGGGCGTGCGCCATGGCACGCATTTTTTTGTTTTTCATTTTTTTTACGTTGTTAGACTGTTAGACATTAGATGTAGACAATAGATTGTTAGACCGTAGAAGTTAGGCGCTGCGCGTTACTTCGTCGAACTTTTCGGTTTCAGCATTGTACACGAGTTTAATCCAATCGCCAACAGCAGCAGGCGTCCAATTTGATTTCAAATTGAATTTACCACCATTGACAATTTTAGTTGCTTTTGAGGTTGTAGCATCCCCGCACTCTACCTTGAAGACTAATCCGGCAGTAGGATTCGTGAGACTGTCGCCATCTAATGAAGTGGCAGCCGCGTTCACACCTGAGATGAAGATGAGCGACTTCGAGAGATCGAATCCGGTTGCTCCGGGTTCCAACATAATGGCTGGATAGTTAATGAATATTTGCTGGAGTTTGAAGTTGTTTGCTACCAATTCAGCTTTATTTGCGAAAGCAATTCCCACGTGCGAAGCTGAAACTCCTTCTTTCCACACGCTCATGGCGAGGAGTTCTTCCAGTCTGCGTTCAAAGTAGATGGCATACATTTCGCCCGGAATATTTTCGAGCAGCTGGATGTTGCCCGGTTGCTGCAAAATCATCAATTTCAACGTACCCAAATTCGGGACGAATTGAATGGGGCAAGAGAAGTCGGGCACGGAAATGGTGTTTCCGGTGAAGTCGATGTCTTTTCCGTATTTCCGGCGGTAGGATGCGGTAAACCATGGGCGATGCTTTTCGTTAAGCAACAAATGGAATAATCTCAAGCTCGGCACTACATCGTTCACCCGTTCCAGGAACGCTTCTACTACTTCGACCATATTGATGGCAGTGTAATCGGCTAATTCCGATTGGGTGAAGGGAAGCAGTTTGTTTGTTTCGGCATATTGCAACAGAGTGTGCACGACGCCTGGTCCGGCATTGAGATAACTACCCGGAGTTCCGGCTACGGGCTGAATGTAGTAACCTAAAATATTACGTTCATTCTGTTCGTAGCGCAGGCGCGTACCAATATTGAGGAATATCCATTCAATCATGGATGGTTTGAATGGGTCGGATCCATTGGTGTTGAGATAGCCCAGATAGGTGCGTTCGATCCATTTGAATGAGCCGACCTTGGTTTTCATCATTGAATCTTCCACCTTGCCCATTTCAGGTTGCAGTTTGAAATTGCCTTTAAACACTTCGCCGGATTGGTAAGCAGCCGAGAACTCCCCGAAAATAGCATTGGTGATCAACTCCCGGTCTTGGATACCGGAGCGGCGCGGGAAAATGTGCGTTACGTCGGGTACTTCCAGAATGCGGGAAATAACCGCATCGATGCGGCGGATGACGAACTGGTCGCCCAATCCTGCATTGGTCAGTTGCGAATAGTCCATACCGAGGGTATCGGCTTTAATGAGCGCCAACTGTCCACTACGTTTCAGTTCAGTATAACGATTTGAAACGCGCATGGCAAACAACGCGAAGTCTTGCTCGAAGACGTCGGCATCGGCATTGGTGGCTCCCATTTCCGGTATTCGACCGGTGGCTGCGATTTCGTTGTAGCGTTTCGAGCGGGCGAACAAATCGTGGTCAATACCGAAAACGTGTGAGGCAGTATGTCCTAATCCGAGTGTACCGGGTTTGATGTCTGCCTTCACTTCGTCCTTCGGCTTGTCGGGCTCGGTTTCGGATTTGAGTTTTTTGTTTTCGTCAATTACCGATTCGACCTTTTCTTCGACGGTTTTTCCCTGTACTTCGTTTTCGTTCAGTAAAGCAAGCGCTGCATCGTGACTGGTGGCTTTTTCCTCATTTTCTTTTGCCGTTTTAGCGTCATTCTCGGCAGCACGCATGTCCTCGTAGAAGTCCTTACCGTGTGCTTTTTTGTAGGCTTCTGCGATTTTAACCCAATCTTCGTTGGTTAACTCGTTCTTCTTGGCTTTGTCAATAAAGCCCAGAGATTCTAAAATTTTTTTAATTTTTTCTTTCATGATTATAATGGATTTATTAAGTTTTGTAAACGTTGTTTTTCGGCATGTTCCTTGCCTTTTTCATAGGCTTCGATAATGGATGCTTCCACCGGTTGGATGCCATCAATAAGTTTCATTTCAACTGCTTCATCGGCGTAGTAAGTTTGTCCGGCAAACAAGTCATCGCCGTCGGCTTTTTTGCGTGATTTTTTGATGTTGACAATAAACTGTTCTGCCAGCGGGTCCAATTCGTGCTTAATATAATCGTCCGGTTTACCTTCGAGCAAGTCGTTGATACGTTTATTTTTTAGCGTAGATTGCGATGCGTAGTGTTCATGCCATTTGAAACCGGCTTTTTCAAAATAGGGCTTCAAATCCCAAAATGATACCATCGTGCCGATGGAACCCAAGGTGTCGAATGGTGTAGTAGCATAAATTTTATCTGCCGGAGCGCCCAAGTAAAGGGCGGCGCTGCACATATACATTTCGCATTGTGCGATAAGCGGCTTGCTGCGGGTGCTCAAAACCTTATGCACTTCATCCAGGTAATAAGCTAAACCACCGCCGGAATTGATATGAAGGAAATGGGCAAGAATAGCCGGATTAGCTTCAGCCGCCGGAAAATCTTTCAGAAACTCTTTGGTATTGAAATACCATGAGTAGTCATCGAACATCAGCGTACCGTGTGCTTCGTAATAGGCAAGCGATTTCTGCAGTTCCGTATTACCGTAATCGGTAGTAAGGTTTATTTTGGTTTCTTCCGATAAAATGGCAGCTTGTTTTTTTGCCACATTTTTTGCTGATGGAATTTCGTCAAAATAAAACGACGCGGGCATTTTCGTAGCAATAGGCATGAGGTATGCTTGCAACGCGTTTTGCGTAATAAAAAACGGATGCGCTACCACTTCAAGTTTTGAGAATTTATGAAACATGCTTCCTTGCGTAATTTATAGCACAAAGAAAGCATATATATAAAGGCGTATAATAGACAATCAGAAAAGCAACGGACGGAGGGCTTTCCGGTAAAGTTTTAATTTGACGCCATTCGAAAAAGCATCGACTTTACATTGTACCGGATATTCTTTAGAACCCCAAATCCGGTGAATGCCTTTCGTGGTTTCGAGCAGTACGACTACCCTGCTTCCGTGCAGCAAGGTTATTTGTTCCGGCATAATAGCAGTAACTTCCCGTTCGTCGGATTGTTCGGTATAAGGATTACCATTTTCCATATCCCCTTTTTGTTGGAATTTATCATCACCGGTGAAAAACTCCATAAGATATTTCGGATTGACGGGGGTTATTGTGTCTTCTGTGTCCGATGCGATATATTGCACCGGAATTATTTTAATTTTATTAGCAAGTTCTTTCATCAGACATGTTCGGAAAAAAAGGTACTTAAAATGAGAAAATTTTTTTTCTACTTTTAGTAGATTCGGTACGCTGGTATTGTTTAACCAACGTGGCATAACAATCAAAATCCAGCTCATATTGTTCAATAAATAGCCGGATGGCAGTATTTACAAAAGGCTCTTTGCGCCGCGTAAATTCCGTTCTTAAAAATTTCCGCACATAACTCATCAGTGCGAGGTAAAATTCATTGCGCAGTTCGCGGGATATGGCTTCCGTTCCGGTGTTGGAAAGATGATTATAGGTACGTATGTCTTTGTTTTCAAAATGCGGTAAGGAAATTTTTAGCCATTGCGCGGAATGTGTGCGCTCGATGATTTGTTTTGCGCCGGTAGTCGTACCCGGTTGCGGCATCAGGAATTTCCCGATTAGTAAATTGAAGAATGATTTCTTCGGGAATTGACACGGAATGCCATATACTTTTCTGAAGTATTGCACAATATATGGTTTGGCAGGCACAAGTATGGTGTATTCGCTCATAGTTTACTGATGGGTACAGGCAATTGTAGTGATTTTTTTTTGAAGTAGCAAATCTTTTTTATCAATACTTAAATACCCCCCTGCGAAAACAATAGGTTGAAAATCGTGCATTCGTGCAAAATAACTGATGAAAAAACGTATACTTTTGATTTACAGTAAAATAATGCCGTATTTTTTCCGTACAAAATTCGTACAAAAAATCGTTCGCCGTACTTTTTGGTTTAAAAAGGCTTTTTGTACGAAAAGTGCAAAATCGTGCAAAAATCGTGCGTTTGTATTTTTTTATTTTTTAAATTATTACGATGAATTTTTTCCGATTTGCACGAATGCACGATTTTTTTCTTATTTTTTTATAGGGGTACTTTTAAAAAAGGAAAAAATAAAAAAAAGAATATCTCTATCCTGCTACCGACGCACGATTGTCCAAAATGTTATTATGAAATAATAATGGGAGGGGCGGGGGGAAATTCGCCGACTTGGAGCGTTTTAAAAGGCGCACCGCTATCGCAGTGCAGTTGTGCAATGCCGCCTCCGGCGGCATGCGTTCATAAGGCGTTCGTGCTTCGCACTCACATTTGTTTAGCGCTGTCGCGCTTTGAGTAATCAATTGTAGTGGGCTTCACAGAAAGGCTCAAATTCTTTCGGTATTTTTTTAGCGCTTACAACTACGGCAATGCCACGTGCAGCGAGTTCAAAGAGGCGCTGGGTGGTGAGGGGGCTTTCGCGGAAGTTGTAATTGCCGGCTAACACAAAATAGGCTTCGGACAGGTCAATGTCGTGTACGCTTGCCCGGATGATTTTTGCGGCATCGGACGGGGTGCGGGCAAAACCAAGTTTAACTATCAAGCGCTGCAGTATTTCACCGCGTATTTTATTGTCCGAATGAACGGCGACGATGATTTTATTTTGTTTCATAGCGTTGTGATGCGGCGGATTTTAGTAAAAGAGTTGTTAAATTCTACATAGTCGTTGATTGTGCGGTGGGTGTTGATGTAATAGCATACAAGTTTGATGAATGCCTCGTAGTTGGAGGAATGTACAGATTTGGTGAAATCGTACCACTCGTTTTTAGGTATGCAATTCAACAACCGGATGATGCCGGCATGAAAAGGAATAAATTTTTCGCCCATGGAGCGCCGGATGACATCGAGTTCTGCGCCGGATTTTAACTGGAAGTGTTCCAGAGAGACAGTTGGGACAATGGTTTGCATGTTAGAAAGGTGGTTTTGTTGTTATGGGTTGCGCTAATATACCGAGGTCATCAGCGCCGGGGGAAGCAAAGGAGTCGTCGCCAATGGTAAAATATTCTACACCGCCGGATTTGTCGTCAACGACCGGTTGCCCATCCTTGTCGATTTGGAATGGAATACCGGTAATCGGATCGTATTTGTGTGGGTTAAATGTGTAGCCTTTCCATTTGCAGTAGCTCTGTATTTTTGTTTTGAATGCTGTTGTGGTGCAGTATTTACGCTGATTTGGCGAATGTTCAAGGAATGCATCGTAAAGCTCTTTCCGTGGCTGGCGAGTGTTGCGTTTATTGTTATCCGAAAAATATTCTTCAGCCCATATTAGAAATTCTTCGCCCATGTTTTGACGTAGCCGGCGGACTTCAATGCGTTCTTGCGGGCTTTGGATGCACCCATAACGGAAGTAGAGTTGTACACATTCGGCAAGGAGATTCCAAGTGAGGTTCCACTGCTCGAAGTCCCATTCATCGAAAAACATTAATCCGAAATCATCGGTGGGCTTATGTTTATCGTTGTAGAAATCAGAAAAGGCGATGACCCACTGCCGGTCGAGGAAACTGGAGCCTTCGCCACGCAGGGTATGGTTAGTGGCAAGGTAAATTTTTGGGGACGTGGTAAATGGGAAAGTGCATCGGCGACCTCCTTTATAGTTTACATTCCAATCGCCGGTGATGTTTGTAAACAGCATTTCGATGTTGAATCCCTGTCGCAGGTCATCAATAACCACCGTTCGATGTTTTTCGGTTAATTCATCCCAAACAAACTTATCTCCCTCGAGGTCAACAGTTTTTCCATTGATGTAGATTGCAGGGGTAGCGTGTTTAAGCAAATCGCCGATAAGCGTTTTCCCAGTCCGCCCATTGCTTGCTCCTATTTCCGACTGTTTGCCATCCATAGCGACGACCGCCTTTGCAGTACTCCGGTCTTTCATTCCTACAACCATGTAGCCGATTGCACAAAGTTTGGCAATGAGGTGCAAGGCATTGTCATATAGCTCATCAGGCGAGATGACTATGTCGGGTTTACCCTCTTTGATAAGTTGTTGTTTGCGCCAGGTGAAATTAGAGGTGTTTTCAAGGAAGCGCAGGAAGTGTGACTGCCTGCCTGTGTTGGTCATGGTGTAGGAAAAGCGTCCGGATTCATCGCTTCGTATCTGGATTAATGATTCAGACAGTCGCCGGGCTGGGATATCTTTCCGAATATCGACCCACAAGTGGTGTTGGATGGCTGAGTAGTCTAATTCTTTGATAGCGTCTTAGGAGATTTGCCAGCATTGATC
>JAISXG010000065.1 GCA_031270605.1 Oscillospiraceae bacterium
TAGATGTATTGATTGCCGTTCACAAGTTTTCAAGTCCGGCGGGTGTTTCTATTACCAGCACCTTGTGCGCCTGATAGTTGCAGGCACTCGGCGCAACCCGCCCCGCCTCTAAAATCGTCAGCAGTTTTTCTTTTTCCACCGGTCTGCTCTCATATTTCCGCACGGAGTAACGCTTTTTGGCAAGTTCCAGAAAGTTCATATTAATTCTCCCCCTTAAAATTCGTTCGCGGTAAATCCAATGAAATCAAAACCCTTTTCTTCCAAGAGATGAGCGCCCATATCGAAAGCCTTATGGCAGTTGGCCATAAACATTTCCTCACTGTTTTTTGCGTACTTCAAAACTGCGTCGTTCTCTGCGGCAGCTTCCGCATTCCCCTTGAAAAGGTTTGCGTTTGTCGCGAGCAGAAGTTCTGACGCGCCAAATATAAACCCCATCATTGTTGCCGTCAGTTCGAAGTGCCTATTCATTCCGGCGTCTTTTATTATCTTTTCATCCGCGCCTATGGTCAGTATAAGCCACGTTGATTTTCTTTGGAAATAGTGAGGTCGTTTGCCTGTTGTAGGGCAGAAAAGGGTACGCGGCGCGCTCATAAAACGCCCTCATTCCCGCGCTCATTGAAGTGAAATAGATGGGCGAACCCAAAAGCAACGCATCCGCTTCCGGCATTTTTGCCAGCACAGGAGTGAGTTCGTCGCACATGGCGCATTTGGGAGCGTTTTGCCCATTCGTTTTCTTACACGCCAGACAGCTTGTGCATCCTTTATAATTCAGGCCGTAAAGGTGAACAAGCTCTGTTTCCGCTCCCTGCGAAGCAACGCCTTTGAGGGCGTACTCCAACAGTGCCGCTGTGTTTCCGTCTCTTCTCGGGCTGCCGTTGACCGCCAATACTTTCATGACTTCTCTCCTATTCTTGAACATTGCGCATAACAGAATGTTCGTTTATTATAAATTTGGGGCAAATGAATTGTCGCTCATTTATCAGCCTACGCTTTTATAGCGTCCCAACACATTTGTGCCAGTTCTTTAACCTGCGAATCAATAATCTCCTGTTTCAACATCAGCCTTGCTTTTATTATCTGCGTAACGCCGTAATAGCAGAAAGTCCACAACAAGACAGGGTCGCTTTTTTTCAATATACCTTCTCGCTGGCCGCGCTCAATCACGTCAAACACAGGCCTCAGCATTTTAACAGTATCTTGGACGCAGGACTCTCCCGGCATGGGGGCGTTTGAGAACTGCTCCAAAAAGAAGAAAGCCGTCGTATGTTTCTCCGCAAAGTCAAGTATATTACGAACAACTCGCTCCATTATCTGACGGACGGGCGCGGATTGGTCTATGTTTCGAGAAAGGGCGGCGCTGAGTTTTTCTCTAACGTCGAGGTAAACCTTTTTTAACATATCATCCTTATTCTCAAAATAGACGTATATAGTCGAAGAAGAAACTCCGGCTCTTTCCCCAATCTGCGACATGGACAAATTGGCCAGTCCGATTTCATTGATTAAACTAATCGTGGCGTCAAATATCGCCTCTTTTTTGTTCTCATCTCTCACTCTCATATTTTTATTATAAACGATCATTCGGTTATTGTCAAGCGTTTCTTTATCACACGATCCTGTAAATCGCAAGTTAAAATGTCCTATCTCAACGCTGCGGGTATTTTTCAGAAGATAAAATTTAGGTTGATTTTATCCTAATGATGTGCTATACTACGAGCGGAGGTGTTGAGTATGAACATTAACGTCGAAAATCTTGTTTCTATTTCGGAAGCCAATCAGAACTTTTCAAGGATTGCCCGTCTTGTTGACGAAAAGGGAACGGCGATAATCCTAAAAAACAACGCTCCGCGCTATGTCCTTTTGGATTACGGGCTGTTCCGTCAAGATGTCGTTGCGGATAATGAGAGCGTGGACGCGGCGGCTTCGCGCATTTTGGCGAAACATATTAAAGCGTTTGAAGAATTGGCGAAATGATTACGCTGAACAAAGAGCAGGTTAAACATCTGCATAAACGGCTGATAGATAGCACGGGCGGTTTGGACGGGATTAGAGACGAGGGTTTGCTTGATTCCGCATTGTCCGCGCCGTTTCACACCTTTGACGGTGTGGAACTATACCAGTCCGTAGCGGCGAAAATCGCACGAATTGCTTATGGGATTGTCTGCAATCACCCATTTGTGGACGGGAACAAGCGTATCGGCACTTACGTGATGCTAGTGCTGTTGGAATTGAACCATATTGAAGCTGATTTCGCGGACGCTGATGTTGTTTGTATCGGGTTGGAATTGGCAAGCGGGAAAATGAGCGACGTGCAGTTGCTTGAATTGATTTTGGCGCGGACAAAATAAATTCGTGGATAGGGGGCGCAATCTTATGAAAATGCCGGATAAAATTTATGATAATATGTTCGCGCCGTGCGGCATGAACTGCGCGGTATGCTATAAGCGTAGACATGCGCAAACACGCCAAATCTTGCGGAGGGTGTCTTAGCGACGGCGAGGGTATACCGGAGCATTGCCGAAAATGCAGCATAAAAAGCTGTGTCCAAGAAAAAGGATATGCGCGTTATCTTGAATGCACCGATTTCCCATGCAAGCTTATTAAGAATTTGGAGAAAAGCTATATAAAACGATACAATGCAGGGCAATTTCATAATTTATAATTACCATATTATTACTATATTATAGGACAAACTATCCTGTATTGTATAATATCCCCAAGTTCATATTGTAAAAATTTTCTTATTATAATAAACCTATAGTGAAAACTTGTCTACCCATTTCTTGAATAATGAAAAAACAGTGGAAAATTATGCATCCTTTTCCAATAAAGAAAAATTCAAAACACAAAT
>JAISXG010000075.1 GCA_031270605.1 Oscillospiraceae bacterium
AAGCCTGTTCTCGTTCTTTGTGGTGAACTTTGCCTTTGCCGGGGTGATGTTTGCGGTTTGGATGATCTTCAAGCCCAACGGTATGCAGTTTCAAAACGGCTCGGTTTATTTCAATTTCAGCTTTGCATCCTTGATTGTTACCGCCTTTGTCTGCTATTTGTCTGTTTATATTTTTAACCGGATTATGAAGCAGAACGCGCCGCAAAATCAGATTTATACCATAAAAATTAACCTGTTCGGAAAAGAGGTTGAGGGCCAGGGCCTTTTGGATACGGGCAACAATCTTACAGACGGCTTTATGGGAACGCCTGTGATTGTTGCAAAAAGGAGCTTTATCTCCTCTTTGATCCCGAAAGAGCTTGAGTCCTATTTTGACGGCAATTTTGAAGTGCAGCAGAAAAAAATACCCAGAGAATGGAGCGCGAGAATTCGCCTTGTGCCCGCAATCACACTCAACGCAACCACACTGCTGCCCTCGTTTCGCCCTGAATCCATTAAAATTTCAGACGATAAAGTGTTTAAGCATGTGATTATCGCCGTTTGCCCGGACAACAAGCTCCGTACGGAATATGACTGCTTGCTCAATACAGAATTATTAAGCGAATTTGGAGGAGAAAAAAGTGAAGCTGTGCTTGCAAAATCTGGAGTCGGAAATTAAGACGCTGCTCATCAAATATAACCTGACCGGCCTTTTGGGAAAGCTGTTTTATATCAACGGCTCACAGACCTTGCCTGCGCCGCTGAGCAAAGAAGAAGAAACCGCCTGCATGCAAAAAATTGCCGAAGGGGATGAATCCGGCCGCGAACCGTTGATCACCCACAATCTGCGGCTGGTGGTCTATATTGCAAAAAAGTTTGAGAACACGGGCGTGGGAATCGAAGATTTGATTTCTATCGGCACCATCGGCCTGATTAAGGCAGTGAACACCTTCTGCCCGGACAAAAACATCAAGCTCGCGACCTATGCCTCACGCTGCATTGAAAATGAAATTTTGATGTTTTTGCGAAAAACCTCTGTCTTGAAAATGGAGGTGTCGCTCGACGAGCCGCTAAATATGGACTGGGACGGCAACGAGCTGCTGATTTCAGACGTTTTGGGCAACGACTTTGACTCGGTCAATGCGGATTTGGAGGCGGAGGATGAAAAGCGGGTTCTTTTGCTGATTGTGGCAAAGCTTTCAGAGCGCGAACGGCAAATCATTCACATGCGATTCGGCATCGGCGGCGGGCAGGAGCACACACAAAAAGAGGTTGCCGATCTTCTGGGAATCTCACAAAGCTATATTTCACGTCTTGAGAAGAAAATTATCAAGCAGCTGAAAAAAGAAATTGAGAAAGTATCATGATTCATTTCCTCAAAAAAACAGCCCCAAACACGTTTGTGTAAAGGGCTGTTTTTGTTGTTATAGCATTATAGCTTTCTGTCTTTATTCTTTTCGGCTGTCTGCATTTGTTCATGCGCAAGGTTTGCGATGGCTTCCACATCGCCGCAGGTGACGGTGTTTGCCATGCAGGCGCGGCGTTCAAGCAGCTCGGCATACATCTTTTCACGTTTTTTGCCCGAAAGGTCATAGAACGCAATCGGAATAATCTGGAACATGCCCGTGAGCACTGGGATAATCGTGAACTGCATAAACAGGAAATACTGCGTTTTGTCAGATTGCTTTTGGCCCTTGCTGTAAAGCGTTTGGTCATAATCAAACCACTTTTTCAGTTGGATGGAAAGAACCTTTGTCATAATATTGCCGAGTTTTGCCGCAAGGCCTTTTGCAACCGCTGTCATTGCTTCGGTGCGGTAGCCGTTTTTCCACTCGCAATAGTCCATGGATTCGTTATACATCTCATTGGGCACGACCTTGCCAAGGCCGTAGAACAGCATGAAGAACGTTTCCTGCGCTGCAAGCGCGAGCCCCATGGGCAGCTTCTTCTTGTAAAGACCGTTATGCATACCGCCGATGGAACCAACCAAAAACACGGGAACCATACTCAGTGTGCTTGCCGAAAGGTTGAGTATGTATAAAAAGCGGGAGGAATATTTGCGCCTGAACCACGGCACGATCATGTAACTGATGGGGTGGACAATTCCGCCGGGAATACCGGCAAAGAAGACCATGGACGCAAAGTTCAAAACGTCGATAAAATAATCTGATTTGCCGCCGCCGATTTTGAGCGAGTTCAACACATCAGCCGCGGTTAAAAGCAGAACGGGCTTATTATTGACAATTGACCTTATGCCCTGCATAATGCTCGGCCGTTCAATCGACTGCATGACGCGTTCTCGGGTGTTCATCACAAACAGGAGTGAGGCAAAGCCGGAAACAATAGCGGTAAAAACGCCCATGCCGGAATACAGCCCCAAATAGGGCATTGAACCGGGCTTGCTTTTAAGCTTTATCACATTGTTGCCCACCAGGTCAATCAACACGGTCATGATCTGTTCGGGCAGCTTTTCACCCAAAAAGCCGGACCAAAAGTTTGCCACCGTTATCAGGCGCGTTCGGTCAACAGGGTGCGGGGTGATTGTTGCGAGCAACCCGCCGCGGGATATCCCGCGAAAGGTTTCAGCCGTTTCTCTCGCGATCGCAAGAAGCAAATAAAAAATAAATTTGACGGTGTCGTCTGTGCCGGTGTTTGGAAAAAAATAAGGTTGCAGCCAATAAAGCGCAACAAAAATAGTTGCGGGACCTGCCAGAAAGAGCAGATATGGCCTGAATTTTCCCCACCGGGTTCTTGTTTTATCAACAATAGTGGCAAACATGACATCGTTTATGATATCCCATATGCCCCCGATCACTTCAGCGACCTGCTGCTGTGAAAAGCCGATTTTTAAAATGGAGGTAATAAAGCGCTCGGAATAGGAGTTGATATTAAAGCTTTGCGCCATATCCCACGCGATATAACCAACGGTTTCTTTTCTGCCCACATACCGACGGTTTTCATACACATAACCGGCCCGTGCGTCAATAGCGGCAGGGTTTGATTGGTCAACAGAGTCCTTGACTTCTGCTCCCACAATGACCACCCCTTTGTAAGTAATTCTAACTAAAATAGTATAGCATATCCAGCCCGTTATTTCAACCATAATCCACAAAAAGAGACTTGTTTTAATTTGTGGGTTTCGGGAAATTGAATCATGGGAGGAAGTTTTTGCCTCTGTGGAACTCCAACGGTTCAATAATCACAAAAATTCCTGCAAAATAAGTGTAATTGTAGGCTAACAAACAAAGCTCGTGGAATGGGTCCGGATTTGCTTGCATGGGATTTCATTTTGTGTTATCGTAATAAATGAAACTTCGTTATACCCGTTCCCAATGAGGGGATAAAAACCTGATGCAGAACCTTTTGCTCTCTATCCAATCAGCGGCAGGCGGCGGAACGACAGCGTTTCGCTTCCTGTTTCTATAAACAGACACAGTGAAGGATGTGAACAACAGATGGATTTGACACAGGCGATTCTTTTGCGCAAGTCGCGAAGAAGCTACAAGGACGAGCCGATTCCACAAATGCAAGCCGATGCGCTTTTGCGGAGCATCGATGAGCTCAACGCGCAGTCAGGCCTGCACATACAATTGGTTACAGACAAGCAGGCATTTGCAAGCATCAGAAAAAATTACGGTTTTTTCAAGAATGTTCCGGCATATTTCGTTTTGGCCGGCAACGAAAGCGACCCGAAGCTGCATGAAAAAGTGGGTTATTACGGCGAGCTGCTGGTGCTTGAGGCCACACGGCTGGGGCTTGGCACCTGCTGGGTCGGCTCAACTTATGACAAGGCGCAAACAAAAGCCGAGCTGGCGGAGGGCGAGCGCGTGGTTTGCGTTGTGAGCGTTGGCGTTGCTGCCGGCAACGACACACTGCGCGAGCGCACGATTTACAGCATGATTCATACGAAATCAAAAAAACTGGAGGACTTGTATGAATGCGATGAAACCCCTCCGCCCGCGTGGTTTTTATCGGCAATGAACGCAGTGCTGCGCGCGCCTTCGGCACGCAACAAACAACCTGTTAGAATTATTTATAAGGACGGAAAAATTGAAGCCGCGACAGGGGAGTTTCAGGTGAATAAAATCGACCTGGGTATCGCAAAGTGTCACTTTGACCTCGAATGCAAAAACGGCTTTCAATTTAAAAATGAACTATGATCAATTTAATATCATTAAAGAAAACGTGCTGCCTTTCGAAAATGCGAAAAGCAGCACGTTTTAATTTTTGTGATCATTTTGCAAGGCGCTTTTCAAGATAAAGCTTTTTGATTGCGACCATCCACAAAAAACCGATGAGTGTGCCCATGGTGATGTCCGAAAGATAGTGCGCACCCACAATCATTCGCGAAAGCCCCACGGCAAAGGTATAAAGCGCGGTAATGATAAAGATTTTTACTTCCTGTTTTTTGAACTTTTCAAAAACACAGGGGAGCGCTGAAAGCAGCAGGGAAGCCGAGGCCGCGCTCGTGTGGCCGGAGGGGAAGGATTTGTTGCCTGTCACGCCCTGCGGCAGATACCACGGCGTGAACGCCGAAAAATCCTCAGCGCGCAGCAGATCCCTGAACCGAACGCGCCCCCAAACCCGTTTGATGCCTTCAACGCTCAGCGCGGTGCCGATGGCTGCGATCAGCAAAAAAACTGCAAAGGGCTGCAGCTGCTTCATAGTTTTTTCGGGCAGCTTTGCGGCAATAAACAGGCTGACGGCCGACACGAACACGGCAAGCACAACCGAGAAGGCGTCGCGAAAATCATCGCTCTTAAACCAGTTGCCGCCGAACCAGACAAAGAACAGCACCCAGCCGAGCACGGCAAGCAGCGCCGAAAGAACAGCCTTCCAAACGGTTTTTTTGTTTGCGGCAAAAAATACCACTGCAGAAAACGGCGCGACAAGATAAACGGGCAGCTCGCCGATTCTCGCGAGGAACTCACCGAAATAATTTTCAGGGTTGTTGATCATCTGGTCGATTTTTAAATCCCAAACCGCGGCGACGCCAAGAAGCACGACGCACAGCGCGCCAAACAAGAGATACCAAACCTTCATTCCTTTTGACTTTGTTTGCATAACATCATCCCCATTAATAGTAATAACGAAATCTTACCACACCGGCCCGGATGTGTCAAACCGTAGGCTCATAGTTTATTTTCAGTTTATCTGGTGCCCGAATTGTTATTGTTGCCTTTCAAAATCATGATATTCAAAAGGATTTCATGCTTTGGCGGTCATATTTTTTTGACTTGTCCCATACATTTAGATAGAACGGCTTTCGCAGCAAGGTCTGCTAATCGTTAATTAATTTGAAAACGAGCCGGCCGCCACGTGCAAACCCCATATATCTAAGGCTTTTACACGTGTTTTCCGGGCGTTTTCTAAATTAATTAACGATAAAAACAAGGATGAAAAGGTGAGGGGCAAAATGAAAATCAAGCGACGCTTCAATGTTGTACGGCTGAACAAAATGGATTTTATCAATAAATATAACATTATGATTATTTTGACGGTGCTGTTTGTTTGCGGCATTATCATCGGCGTGTCGATCATAAAAAACGACAATGCCGCCATGCAAAGCAGCATTGCGCAGATTTTTACCAAATTTTACACCTCGCGCAGTTCGCAGAGCATGCTTTCAACCTTTGCGCACTCAATGCTCATCAACATGATTTTTCTCGGCGGCTCGTTCACCTTCGGCATGTGCTGTATCGGCGTTCCTGCCGTTTGCGCGCTGCCGTTCATCAGGGGGATCAGCCTTGGGGTGATCACGGGCTATATGTATCACACCTATGCGCTTGACGGTGTGGGGCATTTTATGCTCACCATGCTGCCCGGCGCGGTATTTTCAGTGTCGCTGCTGTTGATTTCATGCAACGAAAGCTATAAAACCGCAATGGATTTGCTGCGTATGGTCACAAAGGGCACTGTGGTACAAAACGGGATCATCAAGCGATATTTAACGGTTTATTTGTTCCTGATTGGCTTCACAGCTCTTGCCAGCCTGCTCGACATGGTTTTGGTCAAAGTCTTTTCAGGGCTTTTCGCATTGGGTTAATTTTCGGACGCATCTTCCTCATCCGTCGACATAACATCCTTTTTCTTCTTTTGTTTTTTGGGTTCAATGGTAGAGAGGGGATTCGACTGCACGGCCTTTTTCAACTGCTCATTGTGAACATGCGTATAAATTTCAGTCGTTCCAAGGTTCTCATGCCCCAAAATTTCTTTTAAAACCAACACGTCCACATTGCCGTGCTGATACATCAGTGTCGCGGCAGTGTGGCGCAGTTTGTGCACCGAAAAGCCCAGCCCGCCCAGTCCCGCCTTGTCTAAAAAGGCGCTGATAATGTGCTGCACGGTGCGGTTGCTGATGCGCTTGCCGCGGCTGCTCAAAAACAGCGCTTTTTCACTCATGAGCGCATGCTGCCTGCGAAATGCCATATATTCTTCAAACGCATGAACACATGCCTGATTGAGATAGATCATACGCTCTTTTGCGCCCTTGCCGAAAATATTCACCGTTCCTTCAGAACGAATGTTTGCATAATCCAAAGAAACCAGCTCGGACAAGCGAAGGCCGCAGTTTAAAAAAAATGTGATCATACAATAATCACGCTCGCGGTTTTTGCCGTCGATGCAGTCCAGCAAGGTCTTGCTTTGTTCAAGCGTGAGATGCTTCGGCAGGGTTTTGTTGAGCTTTGGCGTTTCAAGCGCGCTCATGGGGTTATCATCCAAAAGCCTGCGGTTTATGGTCAAATATTTATAAAAGCTGCGAATCGAAACGGTGCGCCGTGCCTGAGATGTCGGCGTGTTGTTGCGTTCATTCCGGATGTAGTTCATGAAGGCATATGCGTCCTGCAATTGCAGGCTTTTAAAAAACGGCAGATCCAAACCGCTGATGTCAATTTCTTCAAACGGCACGGCATCAGAAACCAGGCCTTTTTCTTTTGCCATGAACCGCAAAAACAACCGCAGATCCAAAGCATAGGACTCCACAGTTTTTTGGGAACGGTTTTTAATCACGCCCTGATAGCGCAAAAATTCCTGCACCAGCGCGGGCAAAGCCTTGATCTCGTCTTTGTTCAGCATAAATTCATTTTCCTTGATTTTTTGCCCTTTTCACTCCCCTAAATTGCGCATAATATTTATTATGCGCAATTGTTGATGTTTTTGACAGGGCAGTTTGAGTGGTTTTGTTTTGATTTCCTTTTGTTATTTTCCATACCGCCGCATGACGATAAGCACGGCAACCGATAACACCGTCAGGGTCACGAGTGCGCCAACATTCGCCGCCGTGTTGGTTTGTTTGTTTCTTGCCATTGTCTGTTCCTCCATGCCGCTGAAATTTTATATTCTTTATTCTGATTGCAAAATCGGCACCATACCGCCGTAATCTGTTAACGGATATTCTGAAAGGTTTATCAGTTGCGTGTTGTGTTTGTTGGCAAACGCGCGGATGCGCGCGCAGTCGATGTGGAATTGTTCATTGCCAAACAAACAGAGCCTGCCGGGCGCTATGAGCCCACCCGCACCGCCAATAAAACCATAGGGATACCCTTTTAACCGAACATCGCCTTTTTTGATGAGCAATGCGTCAATCCCTGCATTGCGGCAGGCAAAAGCAATGCTTTCATCGTCTGTAATCAGGGCATTTTCATTGAGAAGCAAGCAGGAGCATTTCGCATAGCCCTGATTCACGTGCAAAATTTGAAAGCCCGCCTGCTTATAATGGTTCAGCACTTCCCTGCCGGCATGATTTTTATTGCAGAGAATATTTTTTCCGACAACGCAAATATTCAATGCGATGTCATGCGGGTAATTTTTGTGTAAGGATTCCTCTATATATTTTGGCTGAAAGCCGGTTGCCTGCAATGCTCCAAACAGATCGTTTTGTGATTGCTCAAGAAAAATGAGCGTTTCGCCCGCATGATGGGCCAGCATGTCCGCATGTGAGGCGACGGGCGCCTGAATTCTTTCACAAGGGGTCACGAAATAAACGCCTATATTCAAAGAGAGAAAATTTTGTTTGATTTCATCAGATATCTGCGGGCTTACGATGCAGGCTGAGACTTTTTTTGAGGGCAGATTCGGGTGTTTTAAAAAGACTGCCATCAGTCAATCATCGCCTCAAAGGCATCGCGCACATAGCGCGCCCCCACAATTTCAATCGCTTTTTTCACGCTTGCGGAAAGCGATTTATAATTGTGCTGCGGCACAACGCAGCGTTTGAAGCCGAGTCGCGCGGCTTCAAGGATGCGCTGCTCGGCAGAGGAAACGGCGCGCAGCTCCCCTGCCAGGCCGATTTCGCCAAACGCAAGCACATCGTCACGCATGACGCAATCCTTCAGGCTTGAAATCAACGAGAGCGCCACAGAAAGGTCTGAGGCCGGCTCGTCTATGCGCAGGCCGCCGATGATGTTCACATAGCAGTCCATATTGCCGAAAAAATAACCGGCGCGCTTTTCAAGCACGGCAAGCAGCATCGACATTCTGTTGTAGTCAAAGCCCGTCGCCATTCTTCTGGGGTTGCCAAAGCCGGAGGGGGTCACCAGCCCCTGCACCTCCGCAAGGATCGGGCGCGAGCCCTCCATGACACAGGCGATGCAAGTGCCGGAGGCGTTTGTCGGGCGGCCTTCGATCAGCATCAGCGAGGGGTTTTCAACCTCACTAAGCCCCCTGTCGCCCATTTGAAACACACCGATTTCATTTGTGGAGCCGAAACGGTTTTTGGTTGTGCGCAAAATGCGATAGGAATGATTGCGCTCGCCCTCAAAATAGAGCACCGTGTCCACAATATGCTCAAGCACCTTGGGGCCCGCAATGTTGCCGTCCTTGTTCACATGCCCCACGATGATGATGGGGATGTTGAGCACCTTCGCCGTTCTTGCAAACAAATTGGCAGATTCGCGCACCTGTGTGACGCTGCCGGTTGAAGACGAAAGCTCGGGGATGTTCGTGGTTTGGATCGAGTCCACAATTACCACGCCGGGTGAAGCGGATTTTATGTATTCGCACAGGTATTGTGTGTCTGTTTCGCAGAGGATTTTTAAATTTTCGGTTTTTACGCCAAGCCTGCCCGCGCGGAGCTTGAGCTGGTGGGCAGATTCCTCGCCCGAGATATAAAGTACCTCAAGGCCATTGCCCAGGGTTTCGCAGACCTGCAGCAAAATTGTGGATTTGCCGATGCCCGGGTCGCCGCCCAAAAGCACAACAGAGCCCTTCACAAGCCCGCCGCCGAGCACGCGGTCAAACTCCTTGCTGCCCGTGCGGTAGCGGTGCTCATAGGACTCTGCGATCGCGTCAAGCGTCATTGCGGCAGTGCCCGCGCCCAGGGCGGATTGCTGCTGGGTGGATTTAGGCGCAACCGTGCGCAGCTCTTCTTCCATGCTGTTCCACTCTTTGCACTGGGGGCATTGCCCGAACCATTTTGAAGTTTCGTGGCCGCAGCTTGCGCAAACATAAACGGCCTTTGCCTTTGGGGGCATTTTGCCACAATCCTTTCACCGCAAGCACAAAGAAGAAGTCGCCACTGTTTTGGAAAAAGTGACATCGCCCTTTTAAAAAATACCCCTGCTGTTGCGAGCAGGGTCATTCTTGCGCTTGCTCGTCAGTTTTTATATTCATATAGTTGAGGATTCCCGCAACGATTGAAAACGCCAAGCGGCGCTGGTAATCCTCTTGCTTCAGGCTTTTTGTGTCGGCGGGGTTTGATAAAAAGCCGCACTCCACCATTACCGCGGGCTTTGTTGCATTATATAAAATATAGATGGATGAGCCGCTTTTTTTTGTCAGGCGTGAATTATCGTTTTGCAAAAGGTTGCGCACCGCGCCTTGAATTTCATCCGCCAAAATCTGGCTCTGCGGGTTGTTCGGCGAAAAAAACACCTGCGTTCCTTTGGACTGGCTCTCAGAAAATTTATTTTGATGGATGCTCACCAAAACGGCGTTGTCATATCCCTCGAGCAAATCCAGGCGGTTGTGGATGTCACTGACCTTTTTTTGGCGCACGGTTTTTGCCGTGTCGTCGTGAATCGAGCGGTCATCCGTCCTGGTCATAACGGTTTTTAGGCCGTAGGCCGCAAGCAAATCCCGCACCTTCAATGCAATTTGCAGGTTGATGTCTTTTTCAATTGTTTTGCCGTCGGTTGAAACAGCGCCGCCGTCTTCACCGCCGTGCCCCGCGTCAATCACGAACACAGGCAGGTCGTCGGCGCCCGCAGACGCGGGAATGGCGGCAAAGCCGCAGCCGGCCATGGCCGGAAACAGCGACAAAAGAAGCAAAATAAGAACCGTGAGCCTCGATTTCATACGCATCTTCCTTTTCAATAAAGTTCGTCCTAAAGAAAATATATGCATGAAACGCGGCTATATGTTATTTTTATAAGCGTTACAAGGCAAGCAGAGAGTTACCGTTATTTTTTAATCAGGGAGAAAGAGTGCTTGTGAAAGGTGATCAGGCCCTCTTCCTGCATTTTGCTCAGCGTGCTTGAAAGCGCGCTGCGCTCAACCGAAAGATAATCGGCAAGCTCCTGACGGTTGAAAGGGATCTGAAAGTTGTCGGAATGCGCAAGCAACGCCTGCTCAGAGAGGTAAGAAAGCACCTTTTCTCTTGTGGTTTTTTTTGTGATATGCTCAATTTTGCGTGTGAGCCCCAGATTTTTTGTGGCGAGGATTTTGAGCATGTTGCGAATCAGGCTTGTGTGAAAAACACACGCGGAGGAGCAGGTGGTGATGATTTGCCTGTAGTTAATCATCAGAACAGTAGTAGTCGAGAGCGCAATGGCCGAAACCGGAAAAGAATCGGACTCTGCACATGAAATTGCCTCACCGAACAGGTCGCCCGACATGACAGACGCCAAAATGCTGCGGTTGCCCCAAAAATCATCCTGCACAATATGTACCCGGCCGTAAAGCACAATGCCCACATATTCCGGCCGGTCACCCTCACGAAAAATGACTTCATTTTTTTGAAAGGTTTTGGTTCTGGCCTTCAGGCATTTCAATAATGAAACAATATTCGTTTCGCTGATGCCCTCAAAGAGCGGGCATTCGCAAATAATATCTCTGTAAGTCTTCATGACACCCCCGCCCCTTTCCGTCTTAAATCCTAAAACAACCCTGTTTGAAAGCTTTCTTTGATTATAGTCGAACAACCAGCGCAAGTCAAGAATACCGAAACGAATTCAATAAAAACAAATATTTTAGGCTTTTGTGCCGTGTTCATCGTCCCTTTTTTTTTGCGTGCATGAAAATACAAGCGTTCCGCCCTGCATGATGCGGCTTGCCGGCACCATGCAGTCCGGCAGGGGCTCGCCGTCCAAAATCGCCTGCCGAACATAAATGCCGCTGCCCTGCCGTTCAATGATCAAATCCTTGCCGCTTGCAAGGTGCATAACGGCGCGCTCAAAACGGGGTACGCCAAGCAGCATGAGATCCTGACCGCTCACGGGAAACAGGCCGAGCACATTCCACAAATAACAGCTTGAAAGCCCGCCGCTGTCATTGTTGCCGGGCAGCCCCCCGCGGCCGGCGGTGAACATATAACGGTTACCCGCGTCAATGACTTCGCAAAGCCGGTCGTGCCTGCCGGCATACGCATAGGCGTAGGGCGCCTCCATGTCCGTTTCATTGTTAAAGCCTTCAAAACGGGTGGCGGTATCGTCTTCGTGAGTATATCCAAAAAAGCGGTCAAGCAGCGCCGCGAAAGTTTCCCGCCCGCCGCAAAATGCAATGCGTTCCTGCATGCTGTGCATGGGGCGAAAGGAATAATTCCAGTGGTTGCCTTCATAATAATCACTTTCCGCAAGCAAAAGGCCGGTTTCATTATCGAAACATTTTTTCCAGTTTTGGGCAAATGCGTTCATTTCTGCGGCAAGCGCGGCCTTGCCCATGTTCTCGGCGAACAGAGCGATGCAGCGGCAGGCCTCTGCCATGTCAAGCGTGTGCGTCGTTTTTTCACACACGCCCTTTTCCCTGAAATCCGCAAACTCCGCCCTGTGAAACTCTTTGAGCATTGCGCTGAGCAGCTTTTCCTGGTCATAGCCTGCCGGGTCGCGCAGAAAAGCGTCGATGAGCACAAAAACCGCAAGCATCCTCGCCTGCTTTGCCTCGATGTTGAGGTTTGCGGTCAGGCAGATTGTATGCGGCAAAATCGAACGGGAGCATACAAAATTCAAAAAGGTTTCCACGATTTTGTGTGAAATTTCGGGATAAAGCGAAAAAATCAGCGGAAGCTGGGTTTTGTATTGATCCCATAGCGTCACAAAATCGATCACAAACGCGTCACCCTCATAAAAACAGCTTTCACCCGACCAATCGCAGGGCTTGACGAGCGTATGATAAAAGTTTGAGTAGAAAATTTCTTTTTCTTGCGCGTCCGGTGTTTCGATTTCGATAGCGCCGAGATATTGATTCCAAAGCGCATAATTGCTTTCGCGGATTTCGTCAAAGCTCCGCAATTCTTCCCGCACCTGACGTTTTGCCGTCGCGAGGTCTTTGGTGCTGATACCCAGCCGAAGCTCGAGGGTGCATTCCTGCGCGGCAGATGAAAACACAACACCGAAAGGTTCCGGGCAAACATCAAAAACAAGAGCGGTTTCCCGCACTTCTTTATGATTCACCCAAAGAGAAGCAGCGGCAAGTTCGCCGCTTGCTTCGGCATAAACAAACAACCGCAGGCCTTCCATGCCGATTTCTGCCGCTATGACGTTGTCGGCGAGTGCAAGCTCCGCGAACTCAGGCTTGTGGGTCGTTTCGGGCATGGAGGCATCCAGCCCGTTTGCCGAAAGAGTGAGAGCCAACCGGCCTCCAGCTTTTGGAAAAGTGTAGCGGTGCAGCGCGATTTTTTCTGTCACAACCGTTTCACACGCAATGTCATTTTCTTCGATAAGGGCGCGGTAATATCCCGGCTGCGCGTCTTCACTCGCGATATGATTCAGCGCTTCAATGCCCGACAGGCTGCCAAAAAACGGGGTTGTAAGGCAATAGTTCCAATAAAGGCCCAAAGCGCCCGTGCCGCTGTTGTGAATGTGCGAAAGCCCCTTGATTCTGTTGCCCTCACAAAATTTTGGCACCGGGCCGCCGCAGTTGACGGCATGGTTGCCATAGCCCGAGGAATAGCCCCCGCTGTATGCGCAGCAGGAGAATTTTCCAAAAGGGACGGCCGCCCCCGGCAGGGTGTTGCCGCTGAGCGCTTTGATAAAATGCCAGGTTGCCGCAATCCCCTGCGGCTCGGGCAGGTTGACTTCGCCCTGCCCTTGAAAAACATTGACATGGCTGCAATAGTCCATAATCTTCCTCCAGCTGTAAAATTATTAAAATTATACTATCATTTTGATTGTTGCGCAAGGGCAAATCCGTTGTGCGGCCCGGCTGTTTGCGGCCATTGCGGCATAATCGACAAAAAATGACGCTTATTTTATGAAAACACCCAAATCCTATAAAAATATAACATTTTTCTTGACGCGGCATTGACAAGATAGTATCATATATCTATTAAAAAAACTCCGTTTTTGATTATTCAACAACATTATGTAGTATAATTGCTTGTCTCTCAATTCCTGCACTGTATTTTTCGCAAGAAAAGGTGAAGATATGAATTATGAGGATTTTAAAGCATTTAAAAAAGCGGATATCTTTCAAAACATCGACGACGCAAGCTTGAAGCGGCTTGCCGGTTCCCTGACAAAGACCATACGGATTTACAAAAAAAATGCGCTTCTGCTTTCAGAGGATGCCAGCCGTGACAGCCTTGGCATTCTGCTTAAGGGGCGCGCCACAGTATATGGCTTTAATGCGGAAAACCGCAAAATTCTGCTGACCCGCCTTTCGCCCTCCCATGTTTTTGGGCTGACGACCCTGTTTCACGGCAACAACCGTTTTTTGGTTGAGATTACGGCTGCAAGTGAATGCCGCTCTATTTTTCTTTCGCGTGAGCAGGTTGCCGAAATTTTTTCGTCATGCCCTCAGGTGGCGGTGAATTATGCCTCGCTGCTGACAGCTCGTATTCACCATTTGATTCGCCAGGTTATCGCATTGTCCTGCGACGATTTTAAGGAGCGGCTGCACACATTTCTCTCTTTATATCCTTTTGACAAGGGAACAGACCGTGTGGACATCCCGTTTAACCCTCAGGAGATTGCTCCCCTGCTGAACATCAGCAAACCGTCTTTGATGCGCCTGATCAAGGAGCTTTCTGACGATGAGGTTTTGGAATATAGCAATGACTCCATTCATTTATTAAAAGCCGCAAAGGCGTTTCAATAAAGCCGTGACTGCAATGCGGCTGTTGGCCGTAAAATCTCTGTAAAGCGAAAAAGCATTACCCTATATTTTTACGTAAAGCAAGTCACCTTCACGCTTGATTGTGAGATTCCCGAACGGTTCAATCCGGTTTTTGATCCAAAATGAGGGTGAAGCTAACATGATATTATTTTTAGGAGGGGGAAGATAGATGATTATCCGTTATCTGACGCCGGACGACATTTTGCAGTCTATGCAGGTTTCGTCTTCGGCATTCATCTGGAAAATGGACGAAAACGATTTGAAGGAGGCGAAGCAAAAACGCAAAGACGGCAAAATTGAACCGATTCTCGGCGCCTTTTGCGACGATGATAAAACATTGATGGCGCAAATTGAGGTGCTTGATTTTGAAAACAATTTTTGCGGCACCTACTTAAAGTCAAGCGGCATCGGCGGCGTGGCCACGAAGCCTGAATTTCGCCGCGGCGGCGCGGTGCGCGCCCTGTTTAACGCCCATTTTGCAGAGGCGAAAGAAAAGGCTTATGTGACCAGCCTGCTCTACCCGTTTTCTTATGACTACTACAGGCTGTTTGGCTATGAACGCATTTGCCGCTTTGTGGAATGCACGCTTCCATACAAGGCCATTGCGCACGTTGCGCGCAACTGTGACGTGAAGCTGTATGAGGGCGAAGAAAAAATGAAAGAGCAGCTTTTGGGCGTTTATGACGCCTATGCAAGAAAGCACAACCACATGTTCCGCCGCACTTGTGACGATTATTTTTATAAAAAACCGTATGAGCAAAACGAATATACCTATTTGTGGTTCAATGCCGCCGGTGAACCGAAGGCTTATGTGAGCTATACCTGCGACCGCCCGGCCTCCGCCGTGCATGTAAAAGAGCTTCTGTTCACAGATTATGAATCTCTTTATGGTATGCTGGGCTTTTTGCGTGTGTATGACGGCAATTTTGAAACCCTGCATTTCATGAAGCTGCCCGAACACTCCCCCGTGTTTGAGCTGATCACCGAACATAAATATTTCCAATCCACATTAAGAAACAGCGGCAGCGTGCGGATTTTTGATTTAAAAACATTGCTTGAAGCAAACAGCTACCCGGAAACAGCGGGGCATTTTTCGCTTTATTACCCCGATGACTGCATGAACAAGGGCTGTATTTTTGAGGTGGAATATCAAAGCAAAAAAGCGCAGGTCGCTTTGCGCACAGGCGGCGAATATGACCTTTACCTGGCGCCCGCCCCGGCAGCGCGGCTGACGCTGGGCGGCGAAGGGCTGACAGAAGAGCGCCTGCAATATATTGGCGGTATTGAAGTAAAAACAACGGCCGCAGACTTTTTAAGGGCTTTCCCGGCGCGGCCTGTGGATTTTTATGAAGGTTTTTAAAAAATAAACAAAAAAGCTTGCAGGCATGCCCCGCAAGCTTTTTTGTTTATTCATGCGTTAATCGGTTTCTTCATAATCAATGCAAACCCTGTCCTGTGTGACAGAACGCACAATGTCCGCCGCCTTGAGATGCTCGGGGTGGGTCTGATAATTCTGCAGCGCGGCTTCATTCTCAAACAGGCTGTTCAACGCAAGGTCCCTGTTTGAGCTTGCAAGCCCTTTCCGATAGACCTTGATGGAAAGGATGCCGTCAATTTTATTTTGCAGCGCTTCAAGGTTCTCTTGAATTTGCCTGCCATACTCCTCACGCTCTTCGGGCGTAAGGGATTCTTTAAAATTCCAAAAGACAAGATGTCTGGTCATTGTTTTCTTCCTTTCAGGGGTTATGATTTTGTGGCCTGAAACGCCAAAATAGAGGATGCGAGGTTGGCGACGGGCATGGACTGCAGCCAAACATGGCCCGGGCCGGTGAGGTGGGTGTTAAACAGCCCCTCGCCGCCGAACACCATGTTTTTCATGCCGTGTACCATCTGCACGTCCATTTTGACCGTTGCCTCCATCGCCGCAAGGTGACCGGTGCCCACAATGATCGACTGCCCCGGCTGCAAATAATATTTCAGGCAATAGCCGTCAATTTCTAAAAACGCTTTGCCTGCGCCTGACAGCTTTTGCATGATGAAGCCCTCGCCGCCGAAAAAGCCGCCCGCAATTTTTTTGTTGAAATGCACGCTCAGTTCCACAGAGCTTTCAGCCGCAAGAAACGCCGATTTTTGCGCGATAATTGTGTTCATCGGCGAAATGTCAAAATCCAAAATTGTGCCCGGCAGGCTTGATGCAAAAGATATTGTCCCCGGCGCCGAGCGGCAGGTGTAGATGTTCATAAAGATAGACTCGCCGCTGAACATGCGCCCCAGGGCCTTGCCAAGGCCGCCCTTCATGTTGGTTTGCATTTCCATGTTCGGGCTCATCCAGCTCATGCCGCCGCGCTCGGTCACCATGCTTTCGTTGGGCGCAAGCTCGCAGGTCAGCACGGGCAGGGGTTCACCCTCGATTTTGTATTGCATACACAATCCCTCCAAAAAAGATTTATTTTATTTGCCATAATGATATTACGATATCTGACAAAATAAGTCAATAAAGTTTGCTGAGAAACCTCTTCGTTTTTATTGATTTTTCAGTCATAAGAGCAATTGACACCAAACGGTCAAAGATGCTATGATTTTCCATAACCTAAAAATAGAACGAGGTGACAGCCGTGGATTGTTTGATACGCCCATGGGAGCGGGAGGATGCCGCGGATTTGGCCAAAGCGCTGAACAATCAGAATGTGCAGAAGAATTTGCGTGACGGAATTCCCTATCCTTATACCGTTGATGACGCAAAGGAGTTTATTCGTGCAATGCTTCAGACCGACCCAAATCAGGCCTTTTCCTTTGCAATCGTTGCGGAAGGCATTGTAATCGGCAGCATCGGGGCGTTTCGCAAAGAAAACATCCACTGTCGCACAGCCGAAATCGGCTATTATATCGGTGAACCGTTCTGGGGCAGGGGTTATGGCACCTCCGCCGTCAAGCAGGTTTGCGGGCGCGTTTTTGAAACGACCGATATCATCAGGATTTTTGCAGAGCCGTTTGCGCACAACGCCGCCTCCTGCCGCATTCTTGAAAAAGCAGGCTTCGTTTTTGAGGGGCTGATGCGCCAAAACGCAATCAAAAACGGAATTGTTACAGACATGAAATTATATGCCCTGTTAAAAGAAGACATTCGCTGAAAAACAAACAGAAAGAGGACGATTGCAATGCAAAACCGCATGAAAAAATACCCGCTGGATGAAAACAAGATTGCAGCCCTGCTCGAAAGGGCGCATTGCGGCGCCTTGAGCACGCTGCATACGAACGGCTCTCCCTACACAATTCCCGTGCATTTTGTGTATATGGGCGGCGCCGTCTTCATTCATTGCCGTCCCCAAGGGACAAAAACGGATAATATTGCGGCTGACGCGAGGGTGAGCTTTTGCGTTTATGAAATGAACGGGTATCAAAAAGACCCGGACGGCGCCCCGTGCGACACCAATACCGAATATGAAAGCGTTGTGATCGCGGGCACGGCGGAGCTTATAAACGACTTTGAAGAAAAAAATACCGTTCTGCGGGCGGTTGTGAAAAAATACACACCCGAGCTGGCGGACTGCGAGCTTCCCGAAAAGATGGTGTGCGGCACGGGCGTGATAAAAATCATGCCCACGAAGATTACCGGAAAATATTATTCGTGAATCAATGAAAAAAGCAGGGCGGCTCAATAGAACCGCCCTGCTTTTTTCATTGATATGACTGCTCATAGATACTTAGAATTTCTTCATCTGAAAGCATGCGGGGGTCGTTAAAGAATTTTGACCCCATTGCGGCTTTTGCATTTTGCACAAAGACGGGCAATTCATCCCTTACAATGCCGTAATCAGACATTTTCAGGCCTGCCACGCCGCAATCAGCGAGAATGCCTTTGAGCGCGGTGATGAAATCATCCCCGCTTTTTGCGTCCGCTTTTCCGAGAGCTTTTGCCATTTTTACAAGGCGTTCTTTGCTCTCTGGCACATCCTTGAACTTGCTGTAATAGGCAACGCTGATGATGATAAGGCCCGCGCCATGTGGCAGGTTCGGGTGATAAGCGGACATGGCGTGCTCAAGAGAATGCGCGGAGGTCAGGCTGCCCATGATGATTTGCATGCCCGAAATAGATGCCGCAAAGGCCACGCTTTCGCGCGCTTTCATATTTTTGCCGTCCTTCACCGCGGCGGCAAGGCTTGCGCCGATGTGCTCAATGCCTGTGATCGCAAGCATATCGCTGAAAAAGTGCGCCTTGTTGCTGATGTAGCCCTCCGTGCAGTGAAACAGGGCGTCAAAGCCCTGAAACGCCGTGTAGCGTGGCGGTACAGAAACCATGAGTTCCGGGTCAACGATCGCAATTCTGGGATAAATATCGGGGTGATACATGCCGATTTTTTCGTTTGTGGCTTCATTTGTCGCGACAAAAGCCGGGTCCGCCTCCGAACCGGTGCCCGCGGTCGTGGTGATGGCGACAATCGGCAACGGGCTGTTTTTGGTTTTCACGCCCTTGCCCGTACCCGAGGGCATATAGTCCCAAAGTGTGCCCTCATTCGTGACCATGATGGCAATGCCCTTTGACGCGTCGATCGGGCTGCCGCCCCCGAGGCCGACGACGAAGTCGCAGCCGTCTGCCCTCGCCTGCGCCGCACCCCGCATGACACTTTCATCTGTGGGGTTCGCGGTGATTTTGTCAAACACCGAATAGCCCACGCCCGCAAGGGTGAGCTCATGGATAAGCGCGTCAAGATAACCGTTTTCTTTCACGGATTTTCCGTTCGTGATCACAATCAAAGCCTTTTTGCCCGGCAGCGCGGCCGTGTGCAAATTTTTCAGCTGCCCGCAGCCAAACATGATATTGATGGGCAAAAACGCGCGAAATTCTGCCAAAGATTCAACCATAAAAAGTCCTTTCCGCATCGGGATAAGATGCTTTCAGCATTTATATTATCTGTGATTCACATGAAACAGAGCTATGCTGCCCACGGCCTTTTCGGGCTGAAGGCAGCAATAGATCAAAATACGAAAACAAGCGGGATATAATCAAATCGCAAAACCGGGATATTTGATTTTCATATACTCCTCAATCACACAAACGCAGTTGTCAATGCCAACGCGCGCGCTGTTGAGCGTGAGGTCATAGTTCACCGGGTTCGTCCAGTAGTTGCCGTTGGTGTAATGCGCGTAATAGTCCGCGCGATATATGTCCGTTTTTGTAATGGAAACATGAGCGGTTTCTTCATTCACACCGAGCTGCTCCATGATCCGCGGCAGGCAAAAAGCGCGCGGAGCCTCAATATACACGCTGATGACATTCGGATAATCCTTTAACACCCAGTCCGCGCATTTGCCGACAATCACGCAGGACTCGGACTTTGCAAGGTTTTCAATGATTTGCTTCTGAAAACCAAACAGGCGGTCGTCAGAGGTGAAGTTTTCCATCGGGTTTGGCTTGCGGCTGCGCGGCAGCCCCTTAAGCAGGCCGGAGAACTTTTTGCCCCTGATTTTTTCGTTCACTTCGGTAAACAGTTCCTCATCAAGCCCGCTGAGCTGGGAAGCGAGGGTCAGAATGCGGTTTTCATAACAGGGAATGCCGAGTTTCGCGGCGAGCTTTGAGGCGATTTCTTTGCCGCCGCTGCCAAAGCCGCGGGCAACAGTGAAAACAATAGTATCCATCGGAAACCTCCTATCTTAATAAGAGCTTTGTGGTTATTGAGGTCATGTTTATCCGGCAAGGCTCTCCACGCTTTCTTTGATGATGCCGTATGCCTTGTCGCAGTCCTCTTTTGTGACGATTAGCGGCGGAACCATGCGGATAATTTGCGTGCCGATGCTGGTGACAAGCAGGTGCCTGTCTATACAGGCGTGCTTGACGTCCAGAGCCTTGAACGGCTCTTCAAACTCAACGCCCACAAGCAGGCCGCGGCCGCGCACCTCTTTCACATGCGGAAGAGTCTTCAAGAGTTCAATGAAATATTCCCCCACGACCTTTGCGTTTGCGGCAAGATCACGGCTGAGAATCTCGTCGATCTGCGCGAGCGACGCGGCGCACGAAACCGGGTTTCCGCCGTAGGTCGTGCCGTGGGAACCGGAGCTGAAGGTCTTCGCGAGCGCGTCTGTCGTGCAGATTGCGCCGATGGGCATGCCGCCGCCCATGCCCTTTGCCATGGAAACGATATCCGGCTTGACGCCATAGCCCATATAGGCCATCACAGAACCGGTTCTGCCCCAGCCTGTCTGCACCTCGTCAAGCAGCATCAGCAGGCCTTCTTCGTCGCAGAGCCTGCGGATACCTGTCATAAACTCCTGTGTTGCGGGGTTCACGCCGCCTTCGCCCTGCACCGGCTCGATCATAATGGCGATCGTGTTTTCCGTTACCGCATCGGCAAAGGACTGCAGGTTGTTGAAATCCGCATAGCGAAAGCCGGGGGTCATGGAGCCGTAGCCGATCTGGCAGGGCGTGTGCGGCTGGCCGGTTGCGCTCATGGAGCCGAAGGTCCTGCCGTGGAACGACATTTTTGCCGTGATGATTTCATATTTGTCGGGGCCGATGTTTTCAACACCGTATTTTCTGGCCATTTTGATCATGGCCTCGTTTGCTTCCGTGCCTGAGTTTTGATAAAAGATCTTATCCATGCCAATTGTTGTGCAGATTTTTTCACCGAGAAGCGCCTTGGGAATCGTATAAGGATAGTTGAAGGTATGAATCAGGTCGCCGACCTGGTCGCGCACCGCCGCAACCACCTTTTCGTTGCAGTTTCCGGCGTTGCTCACGGCGATTCCGGCATAAAAGTCAAGATAAGCGGTCCCCTCTTCATCATAAAGATACATGTCTTTTCCGCTTTCGGCAATCAACGGGAACCTGTCGCAGGTGTCTATGACATATTTCTCTGTCAAAGCCTTGAGCTGCGCGGCGCTGAGTGTGGTGTCTGCCAATTTCATTACAATACATCCCCTAAAAATATAATTCAATATTGCGTGCCTTTCTTGCCAAACAACAAAGGCAAAAGCCGATTTCAGCTTGCTATGAACCGTGTGAGAAACTCTTTTGTCCTGGGGTTCGACGGGTTTGTGAAGAGCCTTTCGGGCACGTCGCATTCGGCGATAACGCCCTGATCCATAAAAATCGTCCTGTCTGAAACGTCGCGCGCAAAAGCCATCTCATGGGTCACAATGACCATGGTCAGCCCCTCAGCCGCAAGCTCTTTCATAACGGCGAGCACCTCGCCCACCATCTCGGGGTCAAGGGCGCTCGTGGGCTCGTCGAACAGCAGCACCTCCGGCTCCATGGTCAGCGCGCGCGCGATGGCGACACGCTGCTTTTGCCCGCCCGAAAGCTGTGCGGGCATTGCGTTGATATATGGCGCCATGCCGACCTTTTTTAAATATTTAATAGCGAGGGTTTTGGACTCCTGCTTGCTGCGCCCAAGCACTTTCCTGCTGCCGGACATGCAGTTTTGTAGAACGTTCATATTATTAAACAGGTTAAAAGACTGGAACACCATGCCGACTTTGGAGCGGTATTCGTTTACCCTGCGCTGCGAACCGCCGATTTCCTTGTCGTGAAAGCTGACGGTGCCGCTTGTTTTGATTTCTAACAGGTTCATGCAGCGCAACAGAGTGGATTTGCCCGAACCGCTGGAGCCGATGACGCAAACGACCTCCCCTTTGCTGATGCAAAAGTCAATGTCTTTTAACACTTCATTTTTTCCGAATGATTTGCTTAAGTGACTTACTGTGATGATCGCCATCCCGTTTCCTCCTATTGCACAAGATATTCCGCGGCAATTTCATACTCATTTTTGCCGGCCATTTTCTTTTCAAGCAGTTTGAGCAGTTGGCTGGCCAAGGTGCACAGCACCAGATAAATCATGCCCGTGATCAAAAATGCCTCAAAATATTTATAATAAATATTAGCGGTGGTTTTGGTGACAAAATACAGCTCGCTGATGCCCACGACATTGAGCACCGAGGTCATCTTGAGGTTCGTGATGAACTGGTTGCCCATTTCGGGAATCAAATTGCGGAAGACCTGCGGCATAACGACGGACATCATGATTTTCAGGTGCGACATGCCCATGGCCTTGCCGCCTTCAAACTGCCCGTTGTCGATCGCGTGGATCGCGCCGCGCACAGACTCGGCCATGTATGCGCCTGTGTTCAAAAGAACGACCAGAATCGCGGCGATAAAAGAGGTGATGGCCACACCATAGGTGCGCAGACCGTAATAAATGATCATTGCCTGAACCATCATGGGCGTACCTCTGAACACGTTGACATAAATCAGGCACAGCGCTTTTTCAAAACGCAAAAGAATTTTTTTTGCGGTGTTATCGTTTGGATGCGCAGGGGTGGAATAAAAAATACCGATTAAAAAGCCCAATAAAAAGCCGAGAACTGTTCCGAGCACGGATATTTGGATGGTGATGAGGGTTCCCTTCCAAAAATTCGGCCAGAACTCTTGCAGCAGAAAACCGATCCAATAAAAGATTCCGCGTTCCATGTTTCTGTTCGCTCCCTTCAGTCGCTGTTGAAAGCGATTGCCTTGATATCGTTGCAGCAGACTTGTGTTTTATAATAAAAAAAAGCCGCCGGGCTTTTTTTCTTGCGTTATAGTAAATTCACTCGGAAAACGCCCGGAAAACACGTGTAAAGATATTCATATATACGTGGAGGCTGGCTCGTTTTCAAGGATATCTACTATATTTCGTCCGGCGGCACAAACGAGGCAGGTTATTCGCTCAGGGGCTGAAGCTCAATCGCAAGATCCATATATTCAGTCATTTTTGCTTCATTCCAGCCGATTGCGGTCAGCGCGCCGTCCAACGCATCTTTCAGTTCCGCGTCGCCTTCTTTGACAGCGATGCAAACCTTCAGGGACTGGCCGGTGGGAACGGCGAAGCCGTCAGTGGAATCAAGCTTGACATAGGTGACCTCGGGGTTTGCGATCGCGGCGGATTTTGCAGTCGGCTCGTCAAGAACGCCGACATCCGCGGAGCCCATCGCAACGGCCATAACGACCTCTGCGGTTGTTTCATAATAGGTCTGCTGCTTCACTTCGGGAATCTGGGGAACATACTGCTCCCATGTTGTGCCGAGCTGTGTTGTTGCGGAAGCGCCCGCAAAATCAGAAAGCTTGGTCGCATTTGCAAATTTGCCGTCTTTCTTAATGACAAGAACATTATTTCTGATATAATAGGGCGCGGTGAAGTCAACGGTTTTGTCGCGCTCTTCGGTGTAGCCCATGCCGGCGATAATGGCGTCATAGTCGCCTGCCTGCAGGCCGAGAATGATGCTTGACCACTCCACCTTAACGATTTCAAGATCCATGCCAAGATTATCGGCAAGCTGTTTTGCAAGCATAACATCATAGCCATAAGCGTAATCGCTGGTGCCTTTGATCGGAATTGCGGTGTCGCCGTTTGAAAGCGCGGTTGTGGTCTGAGTCCAGTTAAAGGGCGCATAAGCGCATTCCATACCCACTCTTAAAACTTTTTTCTCTGTTCCTGAACCGGTTGTTTGTGCACCTGTTGTTGTTTCAGTGCCGCTCGAACCGCAGCCCACCAGGGCAGTCGCGAGCATAAGCACTGCGATCATGACGCTTAACACTTTTTTTACCATTACAAATTTACCTCCCAAAGTTTCATGTTCGGATGTTGTTGAGCGCTTATTCTGCAGATAAGGCCCGGTTCCATGAGCTCACGACAAACAAAAAAAGGCGATGAACCCTAAAGTTCAACGCCTTCGTTTATGTTATTATTGTATAACAAGTTTGCAGTATTTGTCAACCTGCAAACAGACAGCAATTCGCACAAACATTCCGCCTCATTCAGAATATTTATAGCAAATTCATGAAATATTAATAAATCTGCTCAAATAAAGTCAAATAAAAAATTACAAAATGCTAATTTTCTCAAAAATATTTTTGCTTGCTTTGCTGAAACCAAAAAATTTATTACCCCAAAAGGCAAAAACAAAAAAACTTGGAATACGGGTGAAAAAACATTTTTATGCAACGTCCTGCCCTTTTGCTTTATAAGGAAAGGACTTCTTAAAGAAAACGGCGGCGAGAATCGCGCCCGCCGGATAGAGAATCCCGACTGTTGCACTGATAAACAGAAAATTCGGCCAAATCAACACCAGAACATTCGCAAGCGCGGCTATGCCGTGCACAAGAAACAGAATTTTTATGGCTTTTGCAAGCCCCCCGCCCTCAAAGGCCCACGCGGAGAAAAGGGTTGAAACACCCATCAGGGTATAGGCAAGGGCGTTTGCCGCATACAGCGGTTTTTCGGGCGCCATTTCAAACAGGGCGACGGCGTCAAACCTGCCGCTGAGCATGCTGGGCGCAATGATCAACACCTGAATAATATAGATAAAACAATTGATGGTCGCATAAATGCCCGCAACCGCCAAAGCGATGTGTGTGCAAATTTTTATTTTTGGGCTTGCGTAATAATGAACGCTCACGCTCATGACGACAAAGCACAGTGCCAGAAAAATGGACGGCGCATAAAACAAGATGGATGTCCAGTATTTTGAAGTCAGCACACCGGACGCACTCAGGATCGCGGCCGTGTCAAACGCGATGTAAAAAACGGCCGACAGCAAAGAAGACCAAAAACCGATTTTTTGAACAAGGCGAACCGAAGCGCCGGGGGCCGAAACAGAAGACGAACTCTCACTCATATGGCAACGCTCCTTCATACATGCGTTTGCATCCTTTTGTGCCGCCGGTTTTCGGGGTAGCGGAAATCCTATCATATTACAAGGATTGCTTTAGGATAGTTTACCATAGAGTGAGAGAAATGTCATCTGTTATATAAAAAATTTTTTCAGGGCGTGTTTGAGACGGTAAAACACGCCCTGCGCATTTATTCGGCGACGTCGTAGCCCTGGTCTTCAATCTCTGTCTTAATCAGTTCAAGCGGGGCCTTAACCGGGTCATGCGTGACGGTGGCCGTCTTTGCAAGCAGATCCACCGAAACAGACGCAACGCCGGCCAGCGCGCCGACCGCGCCCTCAACCGCCTTTACGCAATGCTGGCAGGACATACCTTCAACTTTAATGACTGATGTTTTCATAATAATGTCTCCTATTTTAAATTAAACGGTTTCAAAAATTTGTCAACCTGTTTTTCGTCCGCGCCCATGCCGACGGTCACTTTGTCAAAAACCCAGCCTTCGACCGCGTTCGGGTCGACGCCCGCCTCGATGAAAGGCTCGGGGTTCAAAACAAAGACCATGTCCTTGTCGTTTGCGCCCATGTCCTTTGCCCATTCAAACATATTGCCGTTGTCGAGGTCAATGCCGTAGTGGTCCATCTGGGAATGGTAGCCGATGAGGTCTCTTTTTTGATTCACAATTTCTTCAAATGCGCCTTTGGCCGAAAGTTCATCCTCCGCCCGCACATCACCCAACTCTCTGCCCACGCTCAGCATACCGTTTTGATAGATGAAGTAGCCGGGAAGCTTGGCGGGGTCGAGCCCCGCATCAAGAAAGGGCTGCGCGTCAAACTCCAGCAATGCGTCGAACTGCGGGCTTTTGCTCCAGTCCCTGCTCCAAATGAATTTGATGCTGCTGTCCGGCGCGGTCAAAGCAGCTCCCTTGTATTGCTCATTTTCAGAAACGGCGCTTGGTGCCGCGTCCAGCAGCGCCGCGAAAGAGGTTTTTGCCTCATTTGCAACAACATCCAGGCCGGTCTTTAACCCCGAGCAGGCCGCAAGAGAAAACAGTAACGCCGCGATGCCCGCCAGAAGGGCGGTTTTTTTGAGTGTCTTATACATTAATGACTCCCCTTTCGTTCGTTTTGGGATGGTTTGAAGCGTTTGAGGCGCAGCGCGTTTGTGAGCACCGAAACAGAGCTCAAGCTCATTGCGGCGGCGGCGAACATCGGGTTGAGCAGGGGCCCGCCGAACAGGTGCAGCAAACCGGCCGCAATCGGAATGCCGATGGTGTTGTATCCAAACGCCCAGAACAGGTTCTGCTTGATGTTACGGATTGTTTTTTTGCTCAGTGAAATTGCCGTGGGCACATCGTTCAAATCACTGTGCATGAGCACAATATCCGCCGATTCCATGGCGACATCGGTGCCCGAGCCGATGGCTATTCCGATATCAGCCTGCGCGAGGGCGGGCGCGTCGTTGATGCCGTCGCCGACCATGGCGACCTTGCGCCCCTCGCTCTGCAGCTTTTTGACCTCGTTGGATTTATCCTGCGGCAGTACCTCCGCGAGCACGCGGTCGATCCCCACCTGCTTTGCTATGGCGGCGGCGGTTTTTTGATTGTCGCCTGTGATCATCGCAACCGCAATTCCCATACCGCGCAGGCGTTCGATCGCCGCCCGGCTGGATTCTTTCACCACATCCGCAACGGCGACAATGCCGGCAAACGCACCGTCAACGGCAAGAAACATAGGAGTTTTGCCCTCTTGTGCCAGACGCTCGGCTTCGCCCCCCAGTGCAGTCAACGCAATGCCCTGCTCCTGCATGAGCTTATGGTTGCCCGCGAGCACCGCGCGGCCGTCAATGACCGCCTTGATGCCGCGTCCGGTGAGAGATTCAAACCCCTCTGCCTGCAGCAGCGCAATCCCCTTTTCTTTTGCAAACTGAACGATTGCTTGCCCCAGCGGGTGCTCTGATCTATTTTCTGCTGAGGCAATCAGCCGCAGCAACTCATCTGCATTCTCTCCTGAAGCGGTGATGATGTCTGTAACCGTGGGCCTGCCCTCGGTGATCGTGCCTGTTTTATCAAAAACGATCGTGTCAATTTTGTGCGCGGTTTCGAGCGCTTCGCCGCCCTTGATCAAAATGCCGTTCTCGGCGCCCTTGCCCGTGCCCACCATGATGGCCGTGGGCGTCGCCAGCCCCAAAGCGCAGGGGCAGGCGATGACAAGCACCGAAATAAAGATTTTGAGCGAAAACTCCACGTCACGCGTACCAATGAACCACGCAATGCCCGCAACAAGAGCAATGGCGCAAACAATCGGAACAAAATAGCCCGAAACAATATCCGCCATCTGGGCAATGGGCGCTTTTGAACCTTGGGCATCCTCCACAAGCTGGATAATGCGCGCAAGCGCCGTGTCACTGCCCACCTTTTCGGCGCGAAACGTAATGCTCCCGCTGGTGTTCAGCGACGCGGCATACACCGCGTCCCCGGTCTTTTTATCGACGGGCATGCTCTCGCCTGTGAGCATGGACTCGTCAATAGCGGTCTGCCCGCTTGTCACCGTGCCGTCCACCGGGATTTTTTCACCGGGTTTTACAATAAGCGTGTCGCCGATCTCCACCTCGTCGATCGCTATTGTTGTCTCCTGCCCGTTTTGCAGAATGACGGCTGTTTTCGGCGCAAGTCCCATGAGTTTTTTAATTGCTTCGCTGGTTTTGCCCTTTGAAACGGCTTCAAGAGACTTGCCCAGCAGAATCAGGGTGATGATGACTCCCGCGGTTTCAAAATACAGCGCTTCCGCCGCCGCAAAATCCCCTCTGGCAATCTGCCAGGTGTGAAAGATACTGTAAAGCAACGCGGCGGAGGTGCCGATTGCAATCAATGAGTCCATGTTGGGGCTGCGCTGCACAAGGGCTTTGAAGCCGACGGTGTAGAATTTATGCCCCACAACAATCACCGGAATCACCAGCAAAAGCTGAATGAGGGCGAAAATCAGCGGATAATTCATCGGGGCAAGAATTTTGGGGAACGGCAGGCGCGCAAATGAGATCATCGGCGCCATGGCGATATAGAGCAGCGGCAGGGAAAACACAGCTGAAACGATAAACTTTGTCCACAACCGCTTGATTTCTTTTTGTTTGCGCAGGCGGTCCTCCTCCGCCGCATCGGTTTTCGCGACCTCCAGAACCTGATACCCGATTTTTTCGATCGCGGCCTTCAAAGCGGAGAATCGCACCGTCTGCGGGTCATAGCTGACCGTCGCCTTTTCGGTGGCGAGATTCACGGACGCGTTCACCACGCCGTTTGTTTTGCTGAGGACTTTTTCAATGCGCTGGGCGCAGGCGGCGCAGGTCATGCCTCCGATGGGGATACTCACATTGCTGTGCCGATTTTTTTCAACCACTTCATAGCCGATTTTTGTAACGGCTGCTTTCACGGCGTCGGGTACTGCCGCGCCGTCATATTCCACAAACAGCTTCTCGCTGGCGAGATTCACCGAAGCCTGCGCCACGCCCGGCAGTTTGTTCACAACTTTTTCAATTCTTTGGGCACAAGCGGCGCAGGTCATGCCCCGAACGCTCAAAACCTGTTGTTCCATAATGGTATGACCATCCTTTCTCTGCAAGGCGGAAGTTTTTCCAAAAAATCTATGGCCTGTTATCGGCTAAAGCTGATTTCTGTCTTCATATATGATATGAAAGAGCAAACTTCCCGTTTAAAAGATTACCCTTTCAAACTCCGCCTCTTTCCCCAATGAGATGCCATGCTTGACATAAACAATGGGTTATGTTATTATTATAACCATAACGCACAGAATAGCAAGTACGCACTTTGTTGTACGTTACTACCCAAAACTATAGTAAAGGTGTTTTTATAAATGAACTGTGATTTTGCGGGCATTCACTGCCCTGTCGACACGACCCTGCGCATGATCGGCGGCAAATACAAAGCGCTGATCTTGTGGCATTTGCTCGACGGCGCCAAACGCCACGGCGAGCTGCAAAAAATCATCCCGCAAGCCACGCCCAAAATGCTGACCCAGCAGCTGCGCGAGCTTGAGAGCGACGGCCTGCTTCACCGCGAGGTCTTCCCTGTTGTGCCGCCGAAGGTTGAGTATTCACTTTCAAACCGCGGCGAAAGCCTCAAGCCGATTTTGCTCGCAATGTATGACTGGGGCGCGGAGCTGATGAGCGAAAACGGGCAAGAGGTATGCTGCTCAATGATGCGGGATGCCGAGTGAACCGTTCCCGCTCTTATTATGATTTTATTTTAACTATAGTGACAATGAATTATACAAACAAAGCACGCGGGCAGAAGGCTGCCTTGCGTGCTTTGCTTTATAATTAATTGACTATAAAATCATTCCGCCTGCAAGACTGTTTGCTTCATTGCCCGCACATATTCGGCGACATACGGCGCCGCGTTTTTACCATGTTCGGCAATCAGCTTTACAATCGCAGACCCGACAATCACACCGTCGGCCTTTTGCGCCATCGTCTTTGCCTGCTCTGGGGTGGAGATGCCAAAGCCCACTGCAACGGGCGTATCGGTCACCTCTCGCACCAGTTGCACCATTCCATCGATGTTTGATGTGATCTCGCCGCGCACGCCCGTGACGCCCAACGAAGAAACACAGTAAATAAACCCCTCAGCCTCTTGTGCAATCATTGCGATGCGCGCTTTGGAGGTCGGCGCAATGAGAGAAATGAAGTCCAGGCCGTGCCGCTTGCAGGCTGCGGCAAAGTCGGCTTTCTCTTCAAAAGGCACATCGGGCAAAATCAGGCCGTCCATTCCGGCCTCGGCGGCTGTTTTCAAAAAACGCTCGGTGCCGTAAGAAAACACCACATTGGCATAGGTCATGAACACGAGAGGCACAAAAACGGTTTGCCGCACTGTTCGCACAAGCGCAAACACCTTCTCTGCCGTCACGCCCTGTGAAAGCGCGCGCAGGTTGGCCCCCTGAATGACCGGACCCTCTGCTGTGGGGTCTGAAAACGGAATGCCCAGCTCAATCACGTCCGCGCCCGCCTCGGCAATGGCGGCAATCAATTGCGCGCTTGTTTCCAAATCCGGGTCGCCGCAGGTGAGAAAGGCGATGAACGCCTTGTTTTTTTCAAACGCTTTTTTTATATCGCTCATTCCGAAAGCTCCTCCCCCCTGTAACGGGCGATCGCCGCGCAGTCCTTATCACCGCGGCCTGACAAATTGATGACAAAAAGTTTGTCGCCGCTCATCAGCGGCGCCAAGCGCATCGCATATGCCACCGCGTGGGCGCTTTCAATGGCGGGAATAATGCCCTCTGTGCGGGAGAGATATTCAAACGCGTCCACCGCTTCGTCGTCCGTCACCGCCGCATACTTCGCGCGGCCGCGGTCGTGCAGGTCCGCGTGCTCGGGGCCGATGCCCGGGTAGTCAAGCCCGGCTGAGATTGAGTAAACCGGAGCGATCTGGCCGTATTCATCCTGGCAGAAATAGGATTGCATGCCGTGAAAGATGCCGGGCTTTCCCGTGCCGATGGTCGCGGCTGTTTCAGGTGTGCCGACTCCCCTGCCCGCCGCTTCGCAGCCGATCAAATAAACTGACTTATCGTTAATAAAGTGGTAAAACGCGCCGATGGCGTTGGAACCGCCGCCCACGCAGGCAAACACCACGTCGGGCAACCGCCCCTCTTTTTCGAGCATCTGCTGTTTGATTTCTTTTGAAATCACCGCCTGAAAGTCGCGCACAATTGTGGGGAACGGGTGGGGGCCCATCACGGAGCCCAGCACATAGTGGGTGTCCGCCACACGGTTTGTCCACTCCCGCATGGTTTCGGAAACCGCGTCCTTGAGCGTCGCGGTGCCGGAGGTGACGGCGTGCACCTTCGCGCCCAGAAGGCGCATTTTATACACATTCAGCGCCTGCCGCCTGGTGTCCTCCTCACCCATGAAAATTTCACATTCGAGCCCCATTAGCGCCGCGGCTGTGGCGGTTGCCACGCCGTGTTGCCCCGCGCCCGTTTCGGCGATCACACGGGTTTTACCCATTTTTTTTGCAAGCAAGGTCTGCCCCAGCACATTGTTGATTTTGTGCGCCCCGGTGTGGTTTAAGTCCTCGCGCTTCAAATAGATTTTCGCGCCGCCCAAATCCTTTGTCATTTTCTCTGCGTAATACAGCAGCGAGGGCCTGCCCGCATAGTCGTTCAACAGCGCGCTCAGCTCGGCGTTGAAGGCGGGGTCGTTTTTATAAAAATCATAAGCTTCTTCCAGCTCAATCACGGCGTTCATCAGGGTTTCAGGAATATACTGCCCGCCGTGCGCTCCAAATCTGCCTTTTGACATAAACTGCCTCCTATGTATTTATTTTTGTTATCTGCCGCTGATTCTGACGGCCCGCACAGCCGCAAGGATTTTTTCAGCGTCTTTGCATCCGTTTGTTTCGACCCCGGAACTGATGTCAACCGCACTCGGGTGAAACCGCGCGATTGCCTCATGCAGATTCTCAGGCGTGAGGCCCCCTGCAAGAATAAAGGGGCGTGCAATCGTTTGAATCAGAGACCAGTCAAAGCATTTGCCCGTGCCATAGCCGTTGTCGAGCAGCACTTCGTCCGCCATGCTTTGCGCCGCCGCAAGAAGATCCTCTTTAGTGCGGATGCGAAAGGCTTTCCAGATGCTCACACCGGGCAGCGTCTTTCGCAGCTCCGCGATATACGCTTCGTCTTCACTCCCGTGAAGCTGCACAGTGCTGATAATGTTTTGATGATAAAGGTTTGCGATTTGTTCCCGCGGCGCGTTCACAAACACACCCACGCTCGCAATGCGTTTATCGATTGCGCCGCGCAAAGTTTTTGCCTGTTCGCAGCTCACATTCCTGCGGCTTTTTTCAAAAAATACAAACCCCGCATAGTCGGGCTTTGCCTGATTGACGGCAAACGCGTCCTCCTGCCGAAACAGGCCGCAGATTTTTATTTTGGGAGTATTCATCGCGCCGCCCCCCGAAAAGCCGCGAGCATTGCCGCCTTGTCTTCGGCCTTCATGAGCGCTTCGCCGATGAGCACCGCGTCAGCCCCCGACGCACGCAGCAACGCAACATCCTCGGGTGACCGAATACCGGACTCCGCAACAAAGATTGCATCCGCGGGGATTTTTTCACGCAGCCGCGCCGCGTTTTCAATGTTGACCGAAAAGGTTTTCAGATTGCGGTTGTTCACGCCGATCAGGCGCGCGCCCGCGGAAACAGCCGAGGCGATTTCCGTTTCATCGTGCGCTTCCACAAGAGCCGAAAGGCCCAAATCCTCACAAACCGCAAGATATTGCGCAATTGTTTCTGTATCAAGCAGCGCGCAAATCAAAAGCACCGCGTCAGCCCCCATGCACTTTGCTTCAAAAATCTGATAAGCGTCCACCGTGAAGTCCTTGCGCAGCATCGGCAATGATATTTCAGCGCGAACCCCGCGAAAAATATCGTCAGAACCGAGAAACCACCTCGGTTCGGTCAGGCACGAAACGCAGTCCGCCCCCGCGGCCTCATAGTTCTTCGCAATTTCGAGATAGGGAAATCGTTCGGCGATCACGCCTTTTGAGGGCGAAGCTTTTTTCACCTCGCAAATAAACGAGAGATCGGGTGTTTTCAGCCGTTTCTCAAACCGAAACTCTCCTTTGGGCAATGAGAGCGCCGCCGTGCGCAGGTCTTCAAACGGAATACGCGCTCTGGCCTCCTGCGCCCGCCGTTTCGAAAAAAGGGCCAGTTCGTCTAAAATCATGTGCCGCCCTCCCGCCGGTTTGACTCGCGCACGAACGCTTCGAGCTTTTCTTTTGCCCTGCCGCTGTCAATCAGCTCCGCGGCGAAGGTTACGCCGTCCTTGAGGGCGGCGGCTTTGCCCGCAACATACAACCCCGCGCCCGCATTCAGCAGCACCGCGTCGCGTTTTGCGCCTCTCACGCCGTTCAAAACAGCAAGAGTAATGGTTGCGTTTTCCTCAGGTGTGCCGCCCACAATATCCTCTTGCGGACGGCGTTCAAGACCGAAATCCTCAGGCGTGATT
>JAISXG010000003.1 GCA_031270605.1 Oscillospiraceae bacterium
AAAGTTCTAATCACATAAGCCATTCCATATATATGAATACAAGCCCCGCCCACGCTCTAAACCGCATGAATACTACATTTCTTTACCATGTTGTAGGCGTGTGGTCTCGGCTCCAGACCCGAGACCACACACCTACAACATGATATATATTTTCAATATATATTACGTAAATAAATATAATTCAGTAGTTAGGGCGTGGGCGTGGCTTGTAGTGAGTAGTAGTTAGCAGAGTTTAGAGTAAGAGTAATTTTATTTTTGTAAGTAGTTAGTTTAGTTAGAGTTAGTACAGTTAGTGGAGGTTGAGTTAGCCTATGGAGTTAAGCAAGAGAGACATTGCAGTCTTTAGAGAGATAGAGCGTTGGAGGTTTTGTCTGGGCAGGCACATTCAGTTTTTAGCGGGCTTTTCTTCGCAGAGGACTTGCGACAGACGATTAAGCAAGTTGTTAAATGAAGGGTTTTTGACCCGTAGAATTGTTATATACGGCGTGCCGAGTGTCTACCTTTTGACAAGGAAATCAAAAACCTTAATTTTTGCAAATCAGCGACAGGAGCAAATAAGGCTTGACCAAATTATGCACGATATAACCGTGTTGGATATTGCTGTTTGCTTTATGAAATTTTTGGGTTTAGAGCCAAAGGATATAAAGACAGAAAAACAGTTACATCAAGAAAATGGTTTTGGCGAACGTTCGCACCACCCTGATTTTATTTTTACAAAAGACAATAAAACATATTGTGTCGAGGTTGAGCTGTCTTTGAAGTCAAAGGCAAGGCTTGAGAAAAATATCAAGTCTAATTTTCTGAAATATCATATTCAAATATGGGTTACAGACGAGAACGGCACAAAGCTAATTCGCATTTTAGAAGGCTTTAAAACACAATATCCAAATATGGAAATTACAAATTTAACGGAGGTAAAAAACAATGTATTTCGATTTAATATATAAATTATCACAGCGGAATATTGGCGCACCCTGTAATTTCAATTATTTTTCTGTCAATTATTCCGATTGCCATTATTGTATATGAGTTTAGAAAAACTCATATAATCAATAAAATCTATAATTTTCGCAAGGAGCTGAAACGCATTAGAATGAAAAAGTTCGATAAAGACAATAACCTTGTAAATTCAACGCTTATAGGCACAAATCCGAGCAAGAAACCCGTTTATACACCCGACAATGCAAAACACATTTTTATATGCGGTACGACGGGGAGCGGTAAAACTGTTGCCTTGTCCAATTATATTCAAAGTGGTGTCAAAAAAGACTATCCAATGCTTATTATTGACGGTAAAGGCGATACAGGGGAAAACTCAATTTATGATATTGTAAAAAGGCTGAAAGGTAATAAAAAGCTGTACGTTATTAACCTTACAAATCCCTTGAAATCGGATTTTTACAATCCTTTTCAGAACGCAACTCCGACAATCGCAAAGGATATGCTAATTAATCTCACGGACTGGAGCGAAGAACATTACAAACTGAACACAGAGCGATATTTACAAAGACTTTTGCAGTTAATGAAATTAAGCAAAATACCATTTTCATTTAAGAGTATTATAAATTATATGAGCATTGAGAAGTTTTCAAAGTTAAGCGGTGAACTGTCAAAGCGTGACATAATCAGCCGTGAGGAGCATTTAAGCAACATAGAAATGACAAAAGGCAGCGGGAAAATTGCAGAAAGTGCATTCGCCCGTTTCAGTCTGATTGCAGAGAGTGAATTGGGCTACATATTCAACGAAAAAGGAGTTGACATACATACAGCGATTGAAGAAAAGGCTATCATTTTATTTATCCTGAATCCGCTGATTTATCCTGAGCTATCTCCATTAGTCGGACGATTGATATTGATAGACAGCAAAAAGGCTTTAAGCAAACTTTTTGATAAAAACAGCGATAGAACATTTTTTATTATGGACGAGATAAATTCCTATGCTTCCCCCGTGTTGATTGACCTTGTAAATAAATCAAGGAGCGCAAATATTACCTGTATTCTTGCAACACAAAGTTTATCTGATTTAGATTACGCAGTGAATGACGCTTTTAAGGAGCAGATTATAGAGAACTGCAATAACTATATTGTCATGCGCCAGAACAGCAGTATTAATGCCGAGCATTGGGCGAAGATATTAGGCACAAGGTCTACTATGGAAGTTACCTATCAATTAGAGCAAAAGGGATTAAATACCACAGAAACGGGCTTCGGCTCCGCAAGGCGAGTGAGGGAGTTTCTATATCACCCTGATGATATAAAGACGCTGAATACAGGCAACGCAATTTTACTATCTAAGGACAATCATTTTCACTGCGAGGTTTTTATTAATAAGCCGTTTTAAATAGACTACAGGCGCGGCGAAACATTTTCGTTTCGCCGCGCCTGTGGGTTGTTGAATAATTAAAGAGAAGGATATGGAATAAGCTCGATTTTTTGTTTAATTTCATCTAAAGTTAATGTTGCGCCATTATTCGCATCTTGACCAATTTCATCATATGGAAATTCTCCATTAACCAAAGTTGTATTAATGGAATAATTCCCGCTCAATCCGGCACCCTCATAAGATATTCTTCCAGCATTAACACCATTTATATTTTCACCCATATTATAGCAATTCGTCAATCCAGAGTTGTATCTTCCGCACCATCCAATAATCCCGCCAACACTAACGCTGTTGCTGGACTCTTTACTGTATGCGCCGTTTATATCTCCATAATTAACACAGTAGCTTGCAAGTCCGTTACTTGCCCCCGAAATACCACCAACGTTGCAATTAGGTTCAGATGGTCTGTAAGCCATATAGCTTGTAGTTTCGCCATAAACACTCCCGCTATTTATACAAAATTCTACTGCGCCATTTTTTCCTGTAATACCGCCAACATAAGCAAATGTTCCAGAAATAACACGAATGTTTCCGCTGTTTTTGCATTCAAAAACCTTTCCGTGAGTGGAAATCGACTGCCCTAAAATTCCGCCGCAATAAACCTCTCCATAATAGGGATAGGGTAAATCTTGATTAGTCAAAACATAAATATTCGCTGAATTAGAACAAGCAATTGCACCACCCGTCCCAGCAATCCCGCCAACGCTAACGTTTTTACCGTTAATAATATAGATATCGCCTGAAATAATACAATTTTTAATTGTTGACGAACTTATTCCAGCAATCCCGCCTATACTCGCCTGTGTAAAATCAATTTCTATTTCATCAATATTGATAATAAGATTGTTTAAGCTTACATTTGAAACAGAGCTTTCTTCTGCGCAATATCCGAATAAGCCAACTGAATCAATCAGAACATTACGAATTTCCAGATTGTAAATGGCGTACCCATTACCATCAAAAACACCTGTAAAATTATTAAAGTTATCTCCAATTGGATTCCAATTCCCCCAATTACTTAAATCGATATCGTTCATCAGAATATATTTACCGGATAAATTGTTACGGATATTGTCTAAATCCTGCGCCGTATAAATGCCGGTATAACCGACAGGCACAGTCTTTTTGTGTGTGACAGGTTCGATAAAATCCCAATTTGTTGTGCCGTCATCGCCTGTTTGACCATGACCTATCAGTTGAATAAATATGTTACCTAAATCAGTTGTTTCATTTTGCGATACATATGCTTCAATCGAATTTGGAAAATATTCAGATGAATTAATTCCAAGCTTAATATCTAAGTAGCACTTACCCAATGGAAAAGCAAATTCAAACTCTCCTGATGAATTTATATTTTTGGTTACTAAGGTTGTTTTATCTTCATTGAATACGGTTATAACAATATTTTCAAGTAAGATTTCTATATCGTTATCTAAGACAATGACACCTTTTATTACTCCAGTTTGGGACATACTTACTTTTGTCATAAATATATCTAAATCGATATTGTAATTATAAATAATATTTTGGTTTTTAACTGTACTTTCAATATAATTATAATTGTCGGTTTTAAGATTGAAAGTAAAATCATACTTCCCTATGGGAAGAACAAAATCATATTCACCTTTTAGATTGGTTCTTGTAGTGAAAGATTTTGTGCCGTCTTTATTATATGCAGTTACTACAACATTTTGGAGTGGTTCTTCTGTATCGGCATCTTCAATAATACCGCTAATGCTTCCTGTTTCATAGGTTCTCCGTATAGATTCTTCAACAGAATCTTTTGCTTTTACCATTTGAAATGTATTACTGCTATTTATATTATCTTGTATTAATGAGTAATCCCCCTCATAATAGTTATAACAGAGAATTTCTTTTACGTCTTCGCCTGTAAAATTAGGATTTACAGACCAGACAAGACCCGCAACTCCGCTAACCATTGGAGCCGCCATTGATGTTCCAGACATTAAACCATATTTTTGTCCGTTTGCTATTATTATATTTCCATCATCATCTTTCTCTTCTACGCCTGCTAAAGTGCTATAAATAGATTTTCCAGGAGCAACTATGCTAACTTGTGAGCCACCGTTGGAATAGTCGATTAAAGTATTATCCTTATTGCACGCGGTAACTATAATAATCCGATTTAATACTTCGTCTTTTGATACGTTTTTATTTGAATAACAATTTTCTTCTGTAACTGAACAAAAGAAACCATTATTAATAGCGTCAACACCAGTATCATTTCCAGTACTTCTGTCTTTTGCGCCATTTCCCGCAGATTGTACTACAATAAAATCATAATTCCTCTCTCTCAGCTTTGCTATCTTTTCCGAAGCCTTTTTTCCCCATTTGTCAGTTTTATTATCCAATAGGTGGGTATCATCACTATATTTCAAATCGTCCTTACCCAAAGACATATTAACTACTTTTACACCAACTTCAACCAACGCAGTCAACCCGTCATATATTTCAATATCATCTGTTAAGCTTAATACAAAATAGTCTGTACACCAAGCGTATAAGTTTAGTTTTTCATGGGAGATTATACCTGTAATTCCAGTTTCATTATTTCCCTTTGCCCCAATAATTCCAGATACATGTGTACCATGATTTTCAGTTTTATTCCTTTTTTTTGCCTTATCATTTGGAAATAAAATATCAATATCCTCATGTGTTGTATCAAAACCAGAATCTATAATGCCAATATTAACATTGCCTAAATAGTCATTATATGTTCTTGCGCTTAGAGCTTGAATTGCTTCAAACCACCATTCATTTCACGCAGGATTTTCTTCATTCCAAATGGGAGGATTTATTTTATCATAACCCCATAAGTCATTTGGTGTACTTAAAGACCGAGTTTGATGAACTTCGTTCCAATCTGCAAATGAAACTTCGTCATACTTCATTAAAATATCGCATAAATTTTCTAATTCTACTAAGTTTCTCGGAGATACTTCAACGTGTAACTCATCAATAGTATTGATTTTTCCTACAACTTGACCTTGAATAGCTTGTACTATTTCATTTTTGCGTTCTTCTGATACTCCCTGCTCAAAGTCAATAATAATTAAATTATTAACATAATACCCATCATAATCTTCATCATAGCTAATATGATTTGTGTCAAGCGCGTAACTTTCGCCCCTATCATAATAAATATTTATAGGCTTACTTGAATATATACAACTTTCCGTTTCAGCAAATATAGTAATTTTATTATTCTCAGGAAATAATAAATTTTCCGCTTGCCATGTTCCATTTTCATAATTTATTATATCGTATTCTACTTTTTCATCAATTGAAGTTTGATATTCAATTGTGTAATATAATCTTTTTATATCTTCCTTAAGATTAATTTTTCCGCTTAATACCTGTTTAACTTCTGTTGTGGAAAAATCACTTTGGTCAATTGTCAATAAATCACTTTCAACAATGCCCTCATTACCGTACCAAACCCTAACGGTATTATCTGCTGTAAAGTTTCCAAACTTCACAGATTTTGTATTTTCAACATACTCCCTGCCGTTGTCAAAATTATTAGCTTTAGCGGTAAACCCACCGTTAAATAAACGAACAATCCAAAGGAAAATCTTTTGGAAGATGTTTAAATTAACCTTATTAGCGTTTATGGTTGCGGAATATGAGAAGCTGAAACTTTCGTTAGGCGAAAGGCTTGTAGCTTCTTTTTTTGTTTCGCTGCTGCCCTTTACAGGGGCTAAATCGTCAAATAGAGCCTCTGCGCTGATGTTTTCAATGGTCTGGTCACTGATGTTTGTAATGGTTACATGAAACGTTGCAATGCCGAGAGTGGTATAATTAGACTTGTCCGTTTTTACTTCTATTTCTAATAGTTCGCTGCTGCTGTTTTCACCGCCGTTACTGTCATCATCAGCGGCGAAAGCAGGTATGCCTGTCCCCATGCTTGTAAGGAGTAAAACCCCTGTTAAAAGCAGGCACAATATTTTTTTAAATTTTTTCATTTCCCAATCCTCCTAATTTCTATTTATAAATTTAGACATATTGGATATACTAAATAAGAAAAGTTTAATTGTATCAGTCGTAAAGTTCCTAACTTTATGACAAAGCAGGCACAAACCTTTGTTTATTAAGGTTTGTGCCTGCTTTTTGACCCTAATTCTGACCCTTTAAAAATCAACCGCGATTTTTTCTATCTGTTCTTTTTTCTGCTCCAAACTTGGATGTATATACATTTTTAATGTAAAACTGACATCAGCATGACCTAATATCTCGCTTAACGTTTTTACGTCCATGCCTTTAGCCACTGCCCTTGTGGCAAATGTGTGCCTTAACATATGAAAATTGCTGTCCTGCAAATTACATTCGTTTAACATCTTCTTAAAATATGTCTGGTAATTTCTCGGTTCCGCATATTTTGCGTTCCCTGTTAAAACATACGCCCCGTTATCACTATTTAGTTCTCTTAATTTGTCACTCAAAATTGACGGAACAGGCACAAGCCTTGTTGATGTTTCGCTTTTGGGAGTGTCAATAATAATCTTCGTTTTTCTGCTGTCATTTTTGTCTGTAACATTTACCCTTTGCATAGTCTTAGTAACACGTATAACTTCATTATTCAAATCAATGTCCTCCCATTGCAAGGCGCACAGCTCGCCTAACCTCATTCCTGTTAGCATAGCAATAATCAGTCCCAATTTCTTTATGTCTGTACCAATAAAAAGATAGGATAACAGTTTGTTATAATCTTTTTCAGATAAAACAGATACTTTGGGCAGTTTTATACTTGGTATATCAATATCGAAAGAAATTTTATATGGTTTCTTTATTGCCTGAATTAAAATACAAATGATGTCGTTCACTGTTTTTGATGAAAGCGGCGTATTTTTCAAACTGCCTTTTTCAAGTTTAATTTTTATAAATTCATTGATTATTTCATAATTCAGCCTGTTAATCCTGCAAGCCTTAAAATATGGAATAATGTGTTTTTCACAGACAAATACATAACGTGCGTATGTGCTTTCTTTAATTTTGGGTTTGACACTTGCAAGGAAGCTATCTATCGCGTATTCAACTGTATGTGTATCGGAAAAAGTATTTTGACTGTCATTAATCAAAATGCTTCTTTCCATTTTTAGCTTTTTTTTCTTAACCTCTGAATATTTAGCGCCATATATGGATTTATATATGGCCTTGCCTGAAAAATCATAGGCTTCAATGTAACGGGCTTCCCAGCGCCCGTCTTTTCGTTTTCGGATATTCAATCCTTTTTTTGACATATAAAACACCTCTTTTTGACCCCAATTTAACCCCTTATGATTTTAAAAATCAGCTTTTTCTGAATAAAAACATACCAATTCAAGTAAAAAAAACCGATATGTAAGAAATATATTGACAATTAACGCTAAAATCTACTATAATATTCCTAGATATATGGGGATATGTATTGTCATAAAGTTAGGAACTTTACGACTTTTTAGTGCCTGTTTTGAGTAGTATTATATAATTAATATTATTAGAATTCAGGAAATATGCAACAAGCGCATAAACAATAAAAATTGTTTGTGCGCTTGTTTTTTTTGTCATAAACTTTTTAGACGGGCATATAAATAATGATTGTAAATATTAATAACCGGGGGAATTGCACTTGAAACAAATAAAGCGGTTTTTTCTATCAAATTGGGCGTATTTTTTATGGTTCGCTTTTTATTTTACTATTGCGTGGCTGATGTTCGGAGGAAATTTAAAAAGCCTTGTTATTGTATTAATCCTATATGCTGTTTCATTATCAATAGCATTATCGCCGTTGGGGGAAATCTTATTACGGTTTATGGAGAACTGCCGAAAACCCGCAACAGAAAAAGAAATAAACTATTTATCGCCAATATTTGAAGAAGTCTATCAAAAAGCAATAGAAGAAAATCCAAAATTGAATAAGAACATTAAGCTTTACATTATGGACGCTATGTATGTAAACGCTTTTGCCATTGGCAGTAAAACAATAGCGGTAACACAAGGAGCTGTTGAAACCTTTTCAAGAGATGAATTGAAGGGAATAATCGCCCATGAATTCGGGCATATAAATTATGGTCATACAAGGGCTTTACTCCTCACTTATGTCGGCAATATGATATTTTCGGCATTGGTATTTATATTACACTTAATACTAATCCTTTTACAAACCATATCATTAATTTTTACGACAAGGAACATAATGAACATCATATTTTATCTTTTAACCTCTCTTTTTAAAGCGTTATTTTTAGTAAGCCTGTTTTTATTTGTAAATGTGGGCGATATCATTTTGGCATTTAACAGCAGGGCGAAAGAAAAAGAAGCTGATACCTTCGCCCATACGGTAGGTTTTGGAAAACAGCTTATTCAATCGCTTTACATATTGCAAAAAATATCAATGAATAAAAAAGCGAAACTATCGGAACGATTGAAGGCTACGCACCCTCATACGGCTTACAGAATTCAACATTTAGAGAGTTTGGAAACTAAAGAGGAAGAATAACAAGCTATATCTAAAAAAAACAGACTGCTTTTCGCTCAAACGAAAAGCAGTCTGTTTTTTATTATACTTTGATTTATTGGTTGGGATTACCCTGCTTACGTAAAGTACAACCAACTCCATATAATTGTCAAGGGTAACAATTTTTTTGTTCCAAAATAATTGTTATGAATTCGTTTCGCTCACCCTTGACAATGCCTTGTATTGCGGATTTTGTTGTTAACAAGCAGGTGTAAGCTTTTTAAAACCGCTTTGCGGTTTGTTTAAGGATTATGAAGCCTACGATTTCTTAAGGGGGCGTTTGCCATGACTTAGACGTAGCTATTGATATTTTTCGGGACATGCTGTATAATAAAATCTAATGATAGTATAGGCTTTATCGCAATACTGGCATTTTTTAAGTCTAGGCTTGTCCCTCTTTTTTTAATTTTTGACGCTCTTTGCCTCATTCCGGTTCAAAATATGCGGACAAGCGCATATATTTTAAAACAGATGCTTTCCCGCCGCAAAACACGCGGAACAAAAAAGAAAAGGAATGATCAGATGAGCGTTTGGATTTTGAACAAAAAAAATGTGATTACCATTTTGGTCGTCTTTGCGCTGTCCATCGGCGCCCTCACTCTCTCACTCAACGGCCTTTCGGCGCTGCTCGATCAGGATATGCCAGCAAACACACCTGAAAACCAAAGAAAGCTGCCCGTTTATTCGGTTGAAACCAAACAGAAACAGGTGGCGCTGACCTTTAACTGCGCATGGGGGAACGAAGACATCCCCGCGCTGCTGGAGATTTTCAAGCGTTACGACATCAAAGTCACTTTTTTCTTTGTGGGCACATGGGTCGACAAGTTCCCTGACAGCGTGCGGACAATCATCGCCGCCGGGCACGGCGTCGGCAATCACTCAGACAAGCACCCCGATATGACCAAGTTGGCCGCCGCGGCCATAGAAAAAGACATCAAAAGCTGCAACGAAAAAATTGCCGCGATTACAAGCACGCCCCCGCTTTATTTTCGCGCGCCCAGCGGCGCCTATGACAACAAAACCATTGAGGCGGCGGAGCGCCTTGGCATGATTTCGGTACAGTGGGATGTTGACAGCATCGACTGGAAAGACCCCGCGCCGGACGAAATCGTCACGCGGGTCGTGTCCAAGGTAAAAAACGGCTCTGTCGTGCTCTTTCACGCGGGCAAAGAAAACACACCAAAGGCCTTGCCCGCCATCATTGAGCAGCTGCGAAACGAGGGATATTCCTTTGTTACGGTGGATGAACTTGTTTTAAAAGAAAATTATACGATAGACTCCACAGGGCGGCAGCACCCCAAAATCTGAAAGATTTGTGAACAGCCAAACAAATTCATTATGAATGTAAGCTACTAGACATTCCCTGCCATTTTGTTTATAGACGAAAGGTTGATTACCTGTTAGTATAAACAAGAAAATTTACTGCAGGGGATGATGAATGTGAACAAAAAAAAGACGGTCATGATCACCGGCGCGTCCGGCAACATGGGCTTTGAGGGGTTCAAAGAGATTTTTAAGCAAAAAGACAAATACAACATTGCTTTGCTGTTGAGGGACGGCTCCAAAAACCGCGAGCTGTTCGCGCCATACAGAAACGACAGCAGCGTGCGCATTGTATGGGGCGACCTGACCGACTATGACAGCGTGCTGGACGCCGTGACGGGCGCCGACGTCGTGCTGCATGTGGGCGGCATGGTGTCACCCTCGGCGGACTATTACCCCAAGAAGACAATGGAAACGAACATCAACGCCGCAAAGCATATTGTGGAAGCGGTAAAAGCCCAACCCAACAAGGATGACATTCGCGTTGTTTACATCGGCACCGTCGCCGAAACGGGCGACAGAAACCCGCCCATCCACTGGGCAAGAACGGGCGACCCGATCAAAATCAGCGTTTATGACCAATATGCCATCAGCAAAACCATCGCTGAAAGCATTTTTGCGGAGTCCGGCCTGAAGCATTGGGTTTCTTTGCGCCAGTCCGGCATCCTGCACGCCGGCATCACCAACAGCTTTGACCCGATCATGTTCCACGTTCCCTTCAACGGGGTCCTGGAGTGGGCGACGGTCGAGGATTCGGCAATGCTCATGCTGCGCCTATGCGAGGATACTATTGCCGAAGACTTCTGGCGAGGGTTTTATAACATCGGCAGCGGCGCGCAATACCGCCTCACGAACTATGAGTTTGAAGAGTTTTTGCTCGACACCATCAACATGGGTCCGACAAAAAAGCTGTTCGAGCCGAGCTGGTTCATTCTGCGCAACTTCCACGGCCAGTGGTATGCGGATTCTGACAAGCTTGAGGAATACCTGCACTTCCGCAAAAACGTGCCGGTGCGCGCCTATTTCAAGAAGATGCGCGACGCGCTGCCGGGCTATTTCAAACTCACGAAGTTTGCCCCGCGCGCCCTTGTGAAAAAACTGGTGATGGAGCCTGTCACGCGCACGCCCGTTTATGGCACGATGCACTGGATGCAAACAAACAACATGGACAGGATCACCGCCTATTACGGCTCACGCGAGAATTGGGAAAAAATCGGCTCATGGGACACATTCAAGGTCGAACGCCCCACCTCCAAAGTCACGCTGCTTGACCACGGCTATGACGAAAACAAGCCCGCAGGCGAGCTGACGCTTGAGGACATGAAAAAGGCCGCAGCCTTCCGCGGCGGCGAGTGCGTTTCAACCAAAATGAAAAAGGGCGACCTCTTCACCCCATTAAAGTGGAAATGCGCGCACGGCCACGAGTTTGAAATGACGCCAAACCTTGTGCTCAAGGGCGGCCACTGGTGCCCCGAGGAGCTCCCCTTCCCCTGGGACTATGACAAAGAGGCAAAAGTCAACCCCTTCTTTGCACAGGTGTGGTACCCGCTGCATGACAAGGACGAAGACAATTATTATGACGAAAGCATTTATCGGGATTTCCCTGAATATCAAAAAGGATAACCCAAAACAACAAAAAGCCTTATCCCTTCAACCGGGATAAGGTTTTTTCTATTTGCATATGATTCATCGCACCAAAACATGTAGTCGATTAACTTGAAAAGGGATCCAAAGATTGCGAGGATATTGTTTATTCTGCTTGTGCGCCGGTACGCGCGTGCACCCGCCGCGGGCAGGCTTTCAGTCCTTATGCGGGCGAACACAGCAAAATGAAAAACAGGCCGCGATTTAGCGCAGTTTCAAGTTAATTGGCTATACAATGTCTGTTTTGCCCATAAAAACAGAGGAAACATCCGCAAACGCTTCCTCTGTTTCAAAAACTTTTTTGCCGGGCTTTTTAACTGAATATCGCGCTTTTGATAATGGCGATAAGCTTCATGATTCTGTTAATCAGCATCTGAATGACCGAAAGCCCGGTGATGCTTTCGCCCTCACGCAGATCGCCCTGCGCCTCACTGAGCGATTTATAATAAATGTCTGTGTCAAGCCCATAGCGGTCAGTCGGGATGTAGGCGCGGGCATCCAAAACATCATATTCTGAAATGCCGTAACGCACATGCTGATAAGAAGCGTCTATACGGAAAAACAAGGCTTTTTCTGTGTCGATCGTTTCACCCTCAGCATTTTTCGGGGCCGCCGCAAGCAAAATTTCACCGCGCGGGCCGCCGCCAAGCGTGCCGGCCATAAAGTCCTCGACACAGAAAATATTTTCAGAGCACGAAACCCCCGAAAGGTCAAGATCTGAAACGGAGCCGTAAGAGTTTCTGATAATAATTCCGCCGCGTGTGTTGCCCGAGGTGCTGCAGTTTGTGAAGGCGAGGCCCGTGCCGTCTTCAATTTTGTCAAGGAAGAAACCGCCCTGCATGCTGTCGTTTGCCTGTGTGCCCGAAAGCGTGACGGCGGAAGAAGATAAAATCTGGACCGCGCCGCGAATGCCGCGTTTTGCCACAACATTCTCAAGCGTGACGTTGCTTGCGCTCTCAGAAACCTTGATTGCAAAATCGACTTTATAAAAAGCGTCGACCGTCACGTTGCGGATGGTCACGTTCGCACCCTCAATAGTGAGGACGTCAAAGCCTGAATCATGAAGGTCAAAATACAAAGCGGGAAGAATGACGGTTGCGTTCTCAGTTTCGCCCTGAATGGTGACATCTTGGATAATTGCGGCGTCTTCAACCGCGCCGTAGCCGATCGGCAGCGTTTCAACGCGCCCGTGAATGCCCACAATACCGCCGGGGCCTGCGGCGGCGATCGCCTCGGCAAGCGTGCCGGCAAACAGCTCGCTGTCAACGGTAATATAATCGGTGGGGGCGGGATCCGGCTCTTCACCGTCTTCGGCAAACGCCAAGGGTGCAAAAGCCGCAAGCATCATGAATGCCAAGAAAAAAGCAAACATTTTTTTTATGGTCCTTTTCATAATACATCCTCCTTATCAATCCGCAAACAAAAACCGCAGATAATCGGCCGCTTATTTATACAAGTCTATTTTACACGTTTGATAAAGAAAATTCAATAGAAAGTTCATATTTTTTAAGGTATGATTTGAAAAAATGAACAAAAACAGGCAAATATTTTGCATTTTTGAGAATATTACCTCGAATGAACTTCTTATTAATAATAATATGTTAAAAATGCTCCAAAAACTCCTTGCGTTGTGGCCGCAAAGACCTGTTGATTGCCGAAACACAAGGATGACGAATACATGCAAAACAGCGGTTTTGTGTCAAGACTACCCAACAATTTTTGTTTTTGACTATAAAATTTTCTGTTGACAGCTCTTGATTAATTCGTATTATAGTGATATAATACTCTAAATTTCATAAATTGGCTAAGATGAGAGAAGTAGTGCTTTTTGTGTTTCAGAGAACTGCCGTTTGGTGCAAGGCAGCAAATCAAAAGGCCTGAATAACAACTCGGAGCCGGCGGAAGAACGCAGTTTTGCTATTAGAACCGCCCGTGTGCAAAGCGTTAATTTGTGCAAAGTGAGTCAACGTCTGTTGACTAATTTGGGTGGTACCGCGGAAGTCGCTTTTCGTCCCTGATGCAGGGAGAAGAGCGGCTATTTTGTTTTTGGAGGTTTTTGCATGATTATCACAAATGAAATCGTTTCTTACATTGCCGAGCTTTCGCGCATTCGCCTGAGTGACGGGCAGGCTGAAAAAATGAAAGACGAGCTTGGCGTTTTCATTGACTATATGGGCATCCTGAATCAGCTTGACACCGAGGGTGTGGAGCCGATGTCGCATGTGTTCTCGCTCACAAACGCCATGCGTACAGACGAAGTGAACCCCTCCTATGAGCGCGCCGAGCTGCTGAAAAACGCGCCCGAGCACACGGATTCTACCGTTGTCGTGCCCAAGGTCGTGGAATAAGGGGGAAAAATTATGGGAATTGAAGAAATGACGGCTGTCGAACTGGGCAGAGCGATCAAAGAAGGCACTCTGACCGCCGTTGAAGCCCTCGAGGCGCTTTTTGAAAAGATTGAACAGACCGACACTCACATAAACGCCTACATCACCCTTGCCCGTGAGGACGCAATCACTGCCGCGAGAAAGGTGCAGGCCAAAATTGAAGCGGGCGAGCTGGCCTCGCCGCTTGCCGGTGTGCCGATTGCGATAAAAGACAACATCTGCACCCACGGATTAAAAACCAGCTGCGCTTCAAAAATCCTCGGGGACTTTGCCCCGGTTTATAATGCCACAGTCGTTGAAAAGCTGAAAGACGCGGGCGCAATCATCATCGGCAAAACAAACATGGACGAATTCGCCATGGGCTCCACCACCGAAACCTCTTTTTACGGTCCCACCAAAAATCCGTGGAATACGAATAAGGTTCCCGGCGGCTCCTCAGGCGGTTCGGCGGCGGCTGTGGCGAGCGGCGAAGCGGTTTGCGCCCTCGGCAGCGACACCGGCGGCAGCATCCGCCAGCCCTCTTCTTATTGCGGCGTGACGGGCTTCAAGCCCACCTACGGCGCGGTTTCGCGCTTCGGGCTTGTCGCTTATGCCTCCTCGCTTGACCAGATCGGCCCCATCGCGAAGGATGTGCGTGACTGCGCGGCAATTCTGGATGTGATCGCGGGCAAAGATAAAATGGACGGCACCACGCTTGATATAGAGCATCCGTCCTACCTCGCTTCATTGAACGGCGACGTGAAGGGCATGAAGATCGCGCTGTTGAGCGAGCGCCACATGACAGGGCTCGACGGGGATGTCGCCGCCTGTGTCAAGGCGTTTGCGAAAACGCTTGAGGACGCGGGGGCAGTCGTTGAAGAGGTGGATCTGCCGCTGATTGACTATGTGATCCCCGCCTATTATATCATCGCGGCGGCGGAGGCCAGCTCGAACCTCGCGCGGTTTGACGGCATCAAATACGGTTTCCGCAGCGGCGATTATGACGGCATCACCGATTTATACAATGCCACGCGCAGCGAGGGCTTCGGCGACGAAACCAAAAAGCGCATTCTGCTTGGTTCGTTCGTGCTCTCCTCCGGCTATTATGACGCATATTATCAAAAAGCGCTCAAGGTGAAAAACCTCATTAAAAACAGCTTTGACGAAATCTATTCAAAATTTGATTTGATCGTTTGCCCCGTCGCGCCGACCACGGCGCCTGAGCTTGGCAAAAGCCTGCAGGACCCGTTGCAGATGTATCTTTCAGACGTGTTCACCGTTTCGGCAAACCTTGCCGGGCTGCCCGCTCTTTCTGTGCCCTGCGGCTTTGATAAAAGCGGAATGCCCGTGGGCGCGCAGGTCATCGGCCAGCGCCTGCAGGAAACAAAGGTGCTGAACGCAGGCCACGCTTATCAAATGGTGACCGATCATCACAAAAGAACGGCGGAGGTGAACTGAATGGCCTGGGAAACAGTGATCGGCTTGGAAGTGCATGTGGAGCTTGCTACCAAGTCTAAAATTTTCTGCTCCTGCACCACGCAGTTCGGCGGCGAGCCGAACACCCACTGCTGCCCGATTTGCATGGGCATGCCCGGCACGCTGCCGGTGTTTAACGAAAAGGTGCTGGAGTTTGCGCTCAAAGCGGGGATCGCGCTGAACTGTGAGATCACAAAATACAACAAATTTGACCGCAAAAATTATTATTATCCCGACCTCCCGAAGGCTTATCAGATTTCACAGCTGTATTTTCCTTTTGCCAGAAACGGCCATGTGGACTTGCGGAAAACCGCGGGCATCGACAAGACCATCCGCATCCATGAAATCCATATGGAGGAGGACGCGGGCAAGCTGATCCACTCGCCCTACAGCGAAGCGAGCTACCCGGACTATAACCGCTGCGGCGTGCCGCTGATCGAGATCGTTTCAGAGCCGGATTTCAGAACCGCCGAAGAGGTCATCGCTTATCTTGAGCATTTGCGCGGCGCGTTTGAATATATGGGAATTTCGGATGTGAAGATGGAAGAGGGCTCCATGCGCGCGGACGTGAACCTGTCTGTGCGCCCCGTGGGGCAGGCGGAGTTTGGCACAAGAACCGAAATGAAGAACATGAACTCCTTCAAATCTATTCAGCGGGCAATTGAATTTGAGTCGCGCAGGCAGATTGAGGTCTTGGAGGCGGGCGGCATCATCAGCCAAGAAACTCGCCGGTGGGATGATAACAAGGGCAAAAGCTTCGCTATGCGCGCGAAGGAAAACGCGCACGACTACCGCTATTTCCCGGAGCCGGATATTCTGCCGCTTTCGATCAGCGATGAACTGATCGCCACCCTGCGCGCGGCGCAGCCGGAGCTTGCGTTTGAGAAGCGGGCGAGGTATGTTGCCGATTTTGGTTTGACTGATTATGACGCAGACCTGCTCACACGTCAAAAGAAATTTACGGAGATTTTTGAAGAAACCGCAGCGCTGTGCGGCGACCCGAAAGATGTTTCTGTTTGGATTCTCGGTGAGCTAATGCGCCTGCTCAACGATCAAGGCATGCATGTGAACGACTTGCGGATTGACGCAAAGAACTTTGCGGACTTGATCTTAGCGGTGAAGAATAATACAGTCAACAGAAATGTTGCGAAAAAGATATTTCAGGAGCTGGTGGCCTCGCCGGATTTCAGCGTTGCACAATATATTGCTGACAACAAGCTTTCACAGGTGGGCGACGAAAGCGTTATTCGCGAAGCCGTTCTCAGCGCCCTGAGCGCAAACCCGAAAACCGTTGAAGAATTTAAGGGTGGCAAAGACAAGGTCGTTGGCTTCCTCGTGGGGCAAACCATGAAGGTGCTTGCGGGCAGGGGCAACCCCGGAGCCGTGAACAAGATTTTGATTGAAGAGCTGCAAAAGCTGTAAGGATATAGGGGGTATTGTGTGGAATTTTTAGAGTATCAGAAAAAAGACAATCAGGACGACATTCGGGTTGTCATCGAGCGGTTTGCGCAGGGGCAGTTGAAAGACGGCGACGCCGTGAGCATCAAGGGCACCTTGCACCGCATCAAAGAAATGAGCGGCTTTGCCTTTGTGAATGTGCGCTCCTTCGGCGTTGTGTTTCAGTGCATTTGGGATGAAGCGGCCTCAAAATGCAATATCAAGGATTTTTCGGTGGAGGAATGCGTTGTTATAGGCGGCAAAATCATTGCCGAAGAGCGCAGCAGCCTTGGGTTTGATATCAAAATTGAAGAAATGACACGCGTTTCGGGCAAGGCGGCCGTGCCGCCCGTTGAAATCAGCAACAGCCGCAAGATCGACAACCTCAATTTAAACACCCTGCTTGACAACCGCGTGCTGACCCTGCGCAACCCGAAGGTTCGCGCAATCATGCGCATTGCGGACGGGATTCTGCATGGCTTTCACGAATTTTTGCGCAAAGAGGGCTTCACCGAATTCGTTCCGCCGAAAATGGTGCATTCGGGCGCGGAGGGCGGCGCGGACATGTTTGAGGTGGATTATTTCGGCAAAAAGGCCTATCTCAACCAGAGCCCGCAGATGTATAAGCAGATCATGGTGGGCGTGCTCACAAAGGCATACACCGTGGGGCCTGTGTTCCGCGCCGAAAAATACAGCACAAACCGCCACATCAACGAGTTTCAGGGGCTTGACCTTGAAATGGGGTTCATCAATTCCTTTGAGGACTTGATGGAGCTTGAGGCAAGGATGTTCCAATACCTCTATAAAATGCTTAACGAAGAATATGCCGCAGAGCTTGAATTTTTCCTCGGCAAGGGCGGCAATCTCCCTGAACTGACAACCTTCCCGAAAATCAAGTTTATGGAGGCGAAAAAGCTGTTTGCAGATGCGCACCCCGGCACAGTCGGCCAGCAGGCCATGCTCGAGCCGGACTTTGCGCCCGAAGAAGAGAAGTGGATCGGCGAATATTTCAACAGGGAGTATCAGACCCCCGTTGTGTTCGTGACGCATTACCCAACGGTCAAGCGCCCGTTCTACACTATGGAGGACCCGGCCGACCCGACCTATTCGTTCAGCTTTGACATGTTCCTCAACGGCCTTGAGGTCACGACCGGCGGCCAGCGCATCCACGATTATGAAATGCAGATTGCAAAAATGAAAAAGCGAGGCATGGACATCGGCGAATTTGAGGATTATCTGACCATGCACAAATACGGCATGCCCCCCCACGGCGGCATGGGGCTTGGCCTTGAACGCATTGTGCAGAACATTCTCGGGCTTGACAACATCAAAATGGCAACTGCGTTCCCGCGTGACCGCGACAGGCTCAATCCTTAAAAGAAAAAAATCCGCCCACTTGCGTGAGCGGATTTTTATTGTTGATAGATATTTTGTTCGTTGCAACACAAGCCTTGTTTTCTGCCGTATTTTATTTTATAATGTTGCTATGAACAGGTTACGTCGGCAATGGCGATCATGGTGCGGATTTTTGCGTCTTTTGTCGACACCCCATGGAACCGACTATATTTGAAAGGATTCTTTATAATCATGCAAACACAACACATCAAAATTCTGCGGCACATGATTAAGCAAATCGCAAAACATATGACCCTCAGTGAGATCGCATTGCCCGAATGGCGCAGCAAAACCGGCAGGCATGTCGCCGCGGGACAATTCGTGCATGACGATGCGCCTGAAACCCTTTTTCACCTCGGCGACACATGGAGCGCAGGCTATGACGACACCCGCTGGTTTGAAACCACAGTAAAAATTCCCGATGGGTTTGAAGGCAAAAAGGCATATTTAAAAATCGATTTCGGCGGCGAGGCCCTGGTCAGCGTAAACGGCGGGCTTTTGGGCGCGGTCAGCTCCAGCATGAACAGCGGCTGGGTGCACAGGGATATCATTCACCTGCCCGCCCTGAAAAACGGCGAAACGCTGCACATTTCGGTTGAAGCGGCGGTTTGCTGCGGCGGCTTTTGCGACGCGGCGCTCTCCGGCGCAACCGAAATCTCATACACGCTCGCGACCGCAAAAATTATCGCGATAGACGAGGCTGTCGAAAGCTATGACTTTGACGTCAGGGCCGTCTCTGAAGCGCTTGATTTCATAAAAGACGAGCCGACAAAACAGCGCGTTTTTGCGGCGCTGGACGATTCTCTGCATATGCTTGATTTTGATTTTGACGACGCGGCGTTTCGTACGTCCGTCCCCGCGGCCGCCGCGCTTTTGTGGGAGCGGCTCGCCGCCATTCCCGAAGCGGCCATGGGTGAGGTGCTCATGACGGGCCACAGCCACCTCGATGTTGCGTGGCTGTGGACGGTGCGTGAAATCGTGCGCAAAACCGCGCGCACCTTCTCAAATAATCTTGCGCTTCTTGACAAATACCCGAATTTTGTGTTCACACAGAGTCAGGCCGTGCTTTATGACTTTATGAAGCGGCACTACCCCGCCGTTTATGAAAAAGTGAAAGAAAAAATAAAGGGCGGCAACTGGCACATTGTGGGCAACGCGTGGGTGGAAGCGGACACGAACGTGGCGAGCGGTGAGGCGCTGATCCGCCAGCTGCTTTACGGCAGAAAGTTTTTTTTAGAGGAGTTCGGCGTTTCGTCAGACGTGTATTGGCTGCCGGACTGTTTTGGCTTCACATGGGCCCTGCCCCAAATCATCCGCCGCAGCGGCATGAAATATTTCCTCACCTCAAAGCTGCACGGCAACGACACAAACCCCTTTCCCAACACGCTGTTCCGCTGGCGCGCGCACAGCGGCGACGAGGTGCTCGGCTATCTCACCCCCGGGCACTATCAGGGCGACTACACCCCCGGCGAAGTCAGCCGCGCGTGGGAGAAAAACCGCCAGAGCGGCATTGTGGACTGCTCGCTGGGCCTTTATGGCTATGGCGACGGCGGCGGCGGGTGCACCTATGGTATGGTGGAGCGCGGCAGCCGGCTCGAAAAAATTCCCGGCTTGCCGAACACGCGTCAGGGCAGCGCGGAGGAATTTTTTGAGCGTGCCGGTTCCCACTCACAGGAGCTTCCCGTTTGGAACGACGAAATGTATTATGAAAACCACCGGGGCACCTATTCCAGCCAGGCGTTCGTCAAGCGCTACAACCGCAAAGGTGAGATCCTCTTTCGCAATGCGGAAATTCTTTCAGTGCTCGCGTCTTCTCTTTCATCGGTGCCTTACCCCGCAGAAGACTTGGAAAAGGGCTGGAAGCTGCTGCTCATCAACCAGTTCCACGACATTCTGCCCGGCACCTCGATTCACGACGTGTATGTGGACTGCCGCAAGGAATATGAAGAGATGACAACCATCGGTGACAGCATTGTGAGCGACGCACGGGCCGCAATTCAAAACAGCATTCGGGTGGAGGAAGACAGCATACTTGTCTGGAACCTGCTATCCTGGCCCGTCAGCAAATATCTCCCGATGCAAAATACAGACGGCGAAGCCATAGAATTTTTTGCAGAAGACGTCCCCGCGTTTGGCTACAAGGTCGTGCCCCTCGGTGCGTTGAGCGCGAAATCAAACGAGGTAACGGCGACAGAGCGCGGCCTTGAAAACAGCAAGCTGCGTGTGACGCTTGACGGCGAGGGGATCATCACCAGCATTTTTGACAAAGAAAATAACCGCGAAACCCTTGAGGGGCGCGGCAACGTACTCACGATTTTTCAGGATAAGCCCGTGCATGAAAGCGCGTGGAACATTGAGATCAACTATCAAAAAAAGTTCTGGGAACTGCACCCCGAAAGCATCTCTGTTGTGGAAAACACCGGCGACAAAGGCGTGCTTCGCCTGATTTACCGCTTCAACAAATCCACGATTGAACAGGATATTGTTCTTTATGCACACGCGGACACACTTGAATTCCACACACGCACGAATTGGTTTGAAACAGAAAAAATGCTCAAAGCCTCGTTTGACGTGGCGGTCAGGAACAGCTTTGCAAGCTATGAAATCGCGCACGGCGCAATCAACCGACCGACCCACCGCAATACCTCCTATGACTTTGCGAAGTTCGAGGTTGCGGCGCACAAATGGGCCGACCTTTCGGAAGGCGGCTATGGCGTGAGCCTGCTCAATGACTGCAAATATGGCTATGATATTTATGAAAGCACCATGCGCATCACCCTCATGCGCGCGCCCAACCTGCCCGACCGCACTGCGGACCACGGCTTTAACGAGTTCGTTTATAGCTACTACCCGCACAAAAACAACTGGCAGTCGGCAAAAACGGTGCAGCGCGCGTTTGAGCTGAACAATCCGCCGTTGGCTTATTTTGTAAAGCGGCAGACCGGCAGCTTACCGCGTGAGAGCGCTTTCATCAACATTTCTGCGGAAAATGTTATGCTGGACACTTTCAAGCTTGCAGAGGAGGGCGGCGCAATTGTGTTGCGCGTGTATGAAGCGCAGGCAAAACGCGGCGAAGTCACAATCAGCACGACGCTCCCCTTCACAAGCGTGACGGAATGCAACATGATGGAGGTTCCCGAATCCGCCATTCAAACTGAAAACGGCGGCTTTTCATTCTTTATCAAGCCGCACGAGGTCAGGACATTCCTTTTACATTAAACTGTCATAAAATGCCGCAAACGATTGCAAGAATCGTTTGCGGCAGGTGTTTTTTGAACTATCTTAAATATCTGGTCATAGAGGCCACGACCGCGGTCAATTCATCATAATCAGAAAAGCTGACTGAATAATAGTCCTGTTTATAAACGAAATCGAACTGATACATGTCACCCGCTGCCAGCACCGCAACATCCACGCCATTGATTTCAATGACTTTCTCATGCTCATAAAACAGATGAAAAGACTCGATTCTCTTAGCGGCGTTTATTTCAATAAAAAATCTTAACCGGTTGTCGGTTGATACCAAATCAATTTCCTTTGACTGCTCAATTTGCACAACGCTCGCCGCGTTCAAAGTGATATTCGGCGGATAATAGTCAGAAATCAGCAAATCCAAATTTTCTTTTTCTGCCAGCTCTTTGAGCGTATTATATGTTTTCACATCATTGCTCTTGTATATCGAAACGCCATCCTTTTCAACCCAAATATTATACGGAATGGAAAGAAAATCTTTTAAGCTGTCAACATCCTGCCAGGCGCCCGCCACAAATACAAGAGAAGCGCAAATTACAAGATATAAGCTTGCCGCCACACCGGCAGTTTTTATGAACCTCCTCCCGTGGGCCGCCCTTACGACAGCCGGTCCGCGCGTGCGAACGGTGGAAGGCGGAGCATTCTTATCCATCTTGCCAAGCCTGCGAATTTCTGCCAAAAGGTGCATGTAGCCGTCAATCCGGCCAACATCACCCACCTGCGGCCTGCCGGAAAACAAGTCGTCAACCGCATGGTCAACAAATGTTTTTATAACAGGATAAAGCTTTCGCCAGGAGGAAGAAAAGAAAAAAATCTTTTTTGAGTCATGCTTTTTCTGTTTGATTCGCCGAATTGAGCGCAAACAAAAACCGACGAGAGAAGAGTCCTGCTGTTCTTTACTCTTTCTCATTTCAGTGGATATAATTGTATTTAGTATGTTTAAAAGCGCATCTTTCATGTCTTTCATAATAAATACATCCTAAAAATAATAAAAAATCTCCTTAGCTACAATATCATTATAATATAAGACATCATTAGATGTCAACACAATTTTTGTTTGGAATTATATTTTATAAATTATTCACAATATTGCCAAATTATTATCTTTTATATAAACCAAATTTTCGTTAATTTGTTCATAAAATTACTTCTTATATTATATATTTTATATAGTAAATAGCTGTTTTTATTAAGGCGGGCTGAAAAACATTAAAACATTTTTCAGCTCGCCTTAATTATAACCGTTTTCGCAAGATTTAATGAGAGTGATTCGCATAAAGTGAATTATTATTAAAAAAAGAGTGAAACGCTTTTGCAACGCGCCGGCGTTTGCAGGCATGAATCCACAAGAAAAAGATTACAGGCCACCAACGCTGACCTGTAATCTTTTCTATAGTTGTTCATTTTGTTCAGATTCAAACCGCGCTTATACAGGCAGCTTCATAATGCTGATACTGCCGCTCACGGTTTCAAATGAGAACTCCGCGCTCCCGTCGCCGTATACCGAGCGGTTCTTTTCTGATATCGCGGGAAATTCGCTGCTGAAGCTTCCGCTTACCCTTTCGTATCGGGCGGTGAAGCCGGGATTTTCAGGAATACGCAGCTGCATGCTGCCGCTGACGCTTGAAATACGCGCCTCCTCTGGACAGACAGCGCTTACATAGTCAGCCGAGCCTGAAACGCCCTCGTGAGAAAGCGTTTGAAAGCTGCCGCTGAGTTCCGCACGGCCGGACACCGTTTGGGCGTCATAATCCGCAAAATTCACGCCCTCTCCCGAGATCCGCCCGCTTACCTGCTCAACGTCGCAGGAGTTCGCAGTGAGGTTCAGCAGGGAAATATCACCTGAAACGGACTCAACATCCAGTTTCATCGCAGAAAAGTCCTTCAGCTCAATTTTGGCCGAAACAGAAGAAACACCGAGCTCCTGCAGCATGCTTTGCGGCACAAACATTGTGAGCTGCTTGCCGGGAAAGCTCCAGCCATACCATCTTTTTGCCTTTGCAAACTGAACAAACAGTCGGTTGTTCGTGACATAATAATGCAGCTTCATCTCTTCGTCCGCATTCTCCGCGCCCGTTTCGCTGAAAGAAACCGTGCTCTTGTCATGTGCCTGAACAAGAACGCCGCCTGAAGGCCAGTTGACTGAAATGGACGAAACGCCATCCAGCGTGACCATTTCCATGGCCGGTGTATACAACTCGGAATTAGCATAGGATAGATTACTTCCTCCCACATTGATCCCCCAGTTCATGTTTTCAAATGATGGCAAAAATGACCACGCAGGGGCAGCAATGCTCACGCAAAGCACCGCCGTGAGCAACAGAGCCACAAAAGACCACAGAACAATTCTTATAATTGCGCTTGTTTTCATAGTTAAGGGCCAATGCCGCCTGGGCCGCAGTCTTCAACGCAGCCATAAAACAGCAACGGCCGGTTCACCGCCTTCCGATACTAAAAATAAATTCAAAGCCCCCTGTTATCTGGTGCGTGTCAGGTCAAGAACGGCTTTCATGACCGCTTCGATGGCGGCGCCGATCAAAAAGATGATCCATGTGCGATCCCATGCAAAGGTCGTGAAGCTCACAAGAAAATATACCACCACAACGACTGCCCACAACGCGCCGCTCAGGGATTTGAACACCTGCTTTTTCTGTGCGTTGGCTGCGTTCCATTCGCGAAACTCCTCAACAACGCTGTCCTCTGTTCTTTTATAGGACTTTTTGGTCATGTTATTATAAATTATCAGCGCCGAGGCAGCCGCAACCATCAAGAATGTAATGATTATACCCAAATCGCTGTGAAACAGCTCATCGAACAGAATTGCGGGCACAAGGCACAAAATATACAGCGCAACAGCCGCTATCGTAAAAAGAGCAGAGCGTTTTTTCTCTTTTTCGATTTCATCTCTTGAATAAACCGGAGCCTGAGGCACAGCGCCGGGGCGCTTGCCAAGGTCGGCGATCAGCCCGCTGATGTCGCCGATGCCGGCGATCGCAATGTTATAAGCCGCTTCTTCCGTCTTACCCTGCATGAGCAAATCGTCATATTTATCGCAGATATTCTGCAAAATTTCTTCTTTGAGTTCCACTGCCTTTTGCGTCAGGGGCGCGTCCTGAAACAGGGCCTCAATATAAATTCTTAATTTTTCTTTCATAAACCGGCGTCCTCCTCAATGAGCAGATCAATAATTTCTTTCGCGTTTTGCCAATCCGTTTTCATGTTAAAATAGGCCTGCCTGCCTGCGGGTGTGACGGTATAATACCTTCTTCGCGCTCCGGTCGCCTCGTCGCCCCAATAGGAGCTGATCAGGCCGGACTCTTCCAGCCGCTTGAACGCCGAATAGAGCGTCGCCTCTTTCAATTCATATAAACCGTCCGTTTTTTGCAGAATTGATTTGTTGATTTTATAACCGTAGCTGTCGCCGTTGAGCAGGTGACCGAGAATGATCGTGTCTGTATTCCCCCGAATCAGATCAGATGCAATCGACACGGGCATCCCTCCTTTTCTGAAATATACTTTGCTTATATATCTATTCTATGCATTGTGGTTATATTTAAACACATAATACTTCGCCTGTCAAGGTATATTTTAAAATTAGTTACATTTTTTTTATGATTATTGTATTTTTTGCGCCTTGATATTATAATCATAGTATAAAAACGCGTCAGAAAGGATGATCACCATGGAAATCATCGTCAAAAAGCCCACGGAAGAAGAAAAAGCCGCCATGCGGGCAAGACCGACCTGGGGCTGCGGGGTGTCGACCTTCGACTGGTATTATGACAGTGAGGAGCATTGCCTGCTTATTGAAGGCGAGGTCACCGTGAGCTATGACGGCGGCAGCGCGAGCTTCGGCGCGGGGGACTATGTGATTTTGCCCAAAGGGATGTCCTGCGTGTGGAACGTCACAAAGCCCGTCAAAAAATATTATCAGTTTAGGGCGTGTTGACACTAGAGCGTGTAGACAAACTCTCAATATAGCCAAATTTTAGAGGATTTTTTCGTTGGGCAAGGCGCTTTTTCGAAGAAATACTGGGCGTATTGCGAGAAAAAGCAACACAGCCCGGCGGAAAAAGACACAAAATTTGTGCATGTTATGGGTTTGTCTACACGCTCTAACGCAAAACACGCCCTGAATAACAGCAACATGCGCCTTTTCCCAAAGAAATTTGTTCTTGCAAAAGAAAGGATCGCCAAATCATGAATCAACAGGAACTCAAGCAGGCTTTTTTAGAAAACCGCCGCGTCTATGGCACACTGATCGCCTCCCCTTCGCCAAAATGGGCAGAACACGTGGCAAAAATCGGCGTGGACTTTGTTTTTATCGACTCCGAGCACATGCCCCTCGACCCCTCCGCGCGCGCATGGATGTGCCAGTGCTATAAGGCCATGAATATCGCGCCGATCGTCAGAATCCCCTACTGCAACCCCTATGACGCTTTTTTTGCCATTGAAAGCGGCGCGGTGGGCATCGTTTCGCCCTATCTTGAAACAATGGATGAGGTCGACGCCCTCATCGGCGCGGTGAAATACCGCCCTTTAAAGGGCAAAAAGCTGCGGGATGTGCTGGCGGGGCGCGTGAGCCTTTCAGAAAAAGAATCGGCATATCTCAGGCAATACAACAACGGCAACCTGCTGATTTTAAACATTGAGAGCGAGTTTGCGGTGAACAACATCGACGCGCTGCTCAGCCGCCCGGAGGTGGACGCGGTGTTCATCGGCCCGCATGACCTTTCCATCAACATGGGAATCCCCGACGAATATGACAACCCTCTGTTTGAGCGGCAGATAGAAACCGTTATCAACGCCTGCCTGCGTCACAAAAAAGGCGTGGCGAACCATTATTCCGGCAGCCTTGAAAAACAGCTTTTGTGGGCAAACAAAGGCATGAATGTGGTGCTGTGGAACGCGGACTCCATTCGCTTTACGCAGGCGCTGAGCGAAGACTTTAACAAAATTAAGGCCGAGCTTGGAGAAACCGCGGCAAAAAAGCTTAAGCACCTGTCAATATAACTGTTCCCCTCCCTATTGTTTTTATCAAAAGCATGGCCGGTTTGTGCGTTTCATTTTGAAAACACAAACCGGCAATTTTTGCATATGATAAAAGTAAAAAGGAGGAATCATGCATGAAAAATAACACAAATTCAAACCAATTGGCGGGCGCGGACTACGGCCCGGAGCCTTTTGTAACCAACCTCAAAGGAATGACCTGCCGAAACAATTATTTTCGCAAGGCGTTGTGGACGGGTGAAAACCTGCAGATCACACTCATGTGCATTGAGCCGGGCGAAAGCATCGGGCTTGAGGTGCACCCCGATGTTGACCAGTGCCTGATTATTGAACAGGGCGTGTGCTGCGCGGTCATGGGCAACAGCAGCGACAAACTGAATCATCAGGTCCAGGCATGCGGCGGGTGCGCCGTTTGCGTGCCTGCGGGCACCTGGCACAACCTGATCAACACCGGCTGCTGCCCGCTCAAGCTCTGCGCGATCTATGCGCCTCCGGAGCACCCTGCGGGAACAGCGCAATGCACAAAGGCCGAGGCCGAGGCGGCGGAAGAAACAAAATACAAAACCCTTGCGGAGTCGAAGACGAAGCCGAACGTGCTGGCAGAGGCTGAAACAAAGAGAAAAGTCGAAGCGGCGGCAGAATCCAAAACGCGGGGTGCGGCTGAAAGCGAAGCCAAGCAAAATCTTCTCGCAGAAAGCGAAAGCAACCCCAATGTTCTGGCAGAAAGTGAGTCGGCAAAAAAATAAGAACTTGTATTCACAGGCGCGGCGCATGGATTTTCGAGGGAATTTTTTGCCCGGCAAGGATGGTTTTCGCAGCCATGCTATCGCATGGCAAGGAAATCAGACGCAGTCCTGACGAGAAATTCGCCGAAAAGACGCGTGCATGCGCTTGTGAATACAGGTTCTAAGGTTACCCCGGTTAAAAATCCCCGGCAATCCGCAATGGAGGCCGGGGATTTTTTCTGCTCAAACCAAACGGCTCAAATCGTCATAGCTCAAACCACCTGAGCCGGTTTCATTTCATGCTCCCGAAAATTTCCGCTCCAAAGGTATAGAATTTATCTTTTAACAGATACTTGTATCGAGGTGATATGATGCAAACAGGTAAAAATCCGTTCACAACCCCGGAAATGAAGCAATATTACACATCCCTGCCACTGTTCGTGCAAGAATCCATTCAGCAAAGCGGCGTCAAGTTTGATACGGTGGAGCAACTGCAAGCCTTCGTTGACCAGCTGAATCACCGCAAATAACACAAAAACGGCGCATAATCTCTTTTGATTTTTCATTTCTATAGTATTGTTAACGCCACCCGGTACCCCGTAAAGTCTAAAAGCGTGCAATGGTTGCGTTGGATTTTTTCATCTGTCAAAGCAAAAGCCCGCAGAAATACTTTCTTATTACAAGGGCTGGCGACACAGACAGGAGGAAAAAGACGGCGTAAGGATTATAATCTTCAGGCGTTACGGGGTACCAGTACTCTGCGTCAGTTAAAACGGCCTATAGCAAGCACCGCGCCGTTTTCGGTGAGCGCATTTTGCAGGGCACTCACGCATATCTTTCTGACTTCTGTTTTTTCTGCCGAAGCGAAGGCACATGCCATTCCCGCGGCCTGCCCCGTCATAGCGCAGGTCGTCATGACCCTTGCGGACGAAAGCGCAAGCTGGTCGGCCGAAAGGCAGCGGCCCGCCATCATCAAATTTTTACCGTCCCGGGCGATCAGGCAGCGCAGGGGGATGTGGTAGGGCGGCACGGCGAGTTCATCCTTCGGCAAAATATAGGTGCGCTTGTCATCGTCCGGGCTGTGGCCGTCAAGGCAATAATAGCCCACGGCGACGGCGTCCCCGAATTGACGCCCCTTCCGCAAATCGTCGACCGCGAGCACACAGTCGCCGAGAATACGCGCCCCCTCACGAATACCGATGATAGGAGAACAGCGGTCGAACATCCATTCCCGCCCCTCGACTGTTTTGAAATATTCCGTGACTTGCAAGGCGCGCTTGCGTGCGAAGATTTCCGCGGCGGTGAGGCTTTCTGTATCGGTCGCGTCAAATTTGGGGATTTTGACTTTGATTGCGTTGCCTCCCGGGCCGTTTGGCCAAATGCTTGTCATGGGCAGCTCGTCCTGATCTTTTATGCGCGCAAGCAGGCCTTCGGGCACGCATTGCGCGCTTGTTTGGTGGCGCACAAAAAACATCTCAGACATAGGCAGCTGCATCCCGTCCGATTCACGCCCTTTCATCACGCGAAAACCGGCCGCGCGGGCCACGCAGGCATCGCCCGTGCAGTCGATAACATAGCCCGCGCCAATTGCCTGCATGCCGGAGGGACCGCTGATGATGAGATGGGTAATTTGCCCGTCTTCAACAATGCAGTCTGCGACGCGCGTGTGGTAAAGCAGCCTGACCTGATATTTTTCAAGCAGCGAGTTCAGCACAAAGGGCAGCAGCTCGTGGTTGAATTTACGGTTGTCTTTCGGGTAGGGCGTATAGGGTCCGATTGCATGGAGTGTTTCGAGCATCGCCGAAATTTCGTCAAACACCGCGCCCTGTCCGGCGTTTTCGCCGCAAAAGGCCGCCACCCCGCCGGAGGTCGCGTTGCCGCCGGGAATACCGAAGCGCTCAACCAAAATAACCGAAGCGCCGTGTTTTGCCGCTGCAATTGCCGCGCAAACGCCCGCAATGCCGCCGCCGGCCACCGCGATATCGCAGGAGTAGGCAAGCTCGATGTTTTTTGTGTATGTAACAGAATTTTGCAAAAAAGTCACCTGCCAGTCTTTTAAAATTATCAAAAATAGTATAACATAAAACAGAGATTGAAACAACAGAACGACGAAAGGGTTGATTCTTATGAGAGATGTCATGCATCGCACAGATTTATGTATTGTGGGCGGAGGGCTTTCGGGTGTGTGCGCCGCGATTGCCGCCGCGCGGCGGGGCGCGAGGGTTGTGCTCATGCACGACAGGCCTGTGCTCGGCGGCAACTGCTCAAGCGAAATCCGCATGTGGGTGTGCGGCGCACATGGCGATAATATGAAAGAAACGGGTATTCTGGAGGAGATCCAGCTTGAAAACCTGCGCAGGAACCCCGCGATGCATTACCAGCTTTGGGACAGTGTGCTGTTTGAAAAAGTCAAGGCTGAAAAAAACATCACGCTGTTGCTCAATTGCTCGTGCAATGACGCATCCATGCGCGAAAACCGCATTGAGAGCGTCAAGGGCTGGCAGGGTACGGCCGAAACATGGCACACGGTGCATGCCGCATATTTTATGGATTGCTCGGGGGACTCGGTTCTCGCCCCGCTGACAGGCGCGCTGCACAGGGCCGGCCGGGAGGCGGGAAGCGAGTTTCAGGAGAGTATTCCGCCCGGGGCGGCGGATAAAAAGACAATGGGCATGAGCTGCCTGTTTCAAATCCGCGAGACAGACCGTCCGCAAAAATTCATTCCTCCCGACTGGGCTTATGTTTATCAAACAGACGAAGACCTGCCCTTCAAAGGGCACAGCCTGAACACAAATTTTTGGTGGATCGAGCTGGGCGGCGACCGGGATTCGATCCATGACACAGAGGAGCTGCGCGACGAGCTGCTGAAAATCGCGCTCGGCGTGTGGGACCACATCAAAAACCGCGGCGGGCACGGCGCGGAGCGTTATGTGCTTGAATGGCTCGGCTTTTTGCCCGGCAAGCGTGAGAGCCGGCGCTATATCGGCGACTATATCATGACGCAGAATGATGTGGAGGCAGAGGGGCGTTTTCCGGACACGGTTGCCTATGGCGGTTGGAGCATGGACGACCATTTTCCCGAAGGCTTTTATTACACCGCGGGGCATCCGACGATTTATCACCCCGCGCCCTCGCCCTACGGCATCCCTTACCGCTGTTTGTATTCGGCCAATATTGAAAACCTCTTTTTTGCCGGGCGAAACATCAGCGTGACCCATGCCGCGCTCAGCTCCACGCGCGTGATGGCGACCTGCGCCCTGTTGGGGCAGGCGGCGGGCACTGCCGCGGCAATCGCCGTGCGCGAAGGGGTTTCGCCGCGCGGCGTTTATGAATCCCACACCGGTGCTTTGCAGGCCATGCTGATGGAGGATGATTGCTGGCTGCCCTGGCACACGCAGCAGATTTCGGAGGTTATGAAAGCCGCGCGGATCGAAGCAGGCGGGTCAGGGGCGGAAAACCTCAGAAACGGCGCTGACAGGGTGATTGGCGAAGATGAAAACGCGTGGCGCTGCCGCGCGGGCGACGAGGTTTGTTTTTTCTTTGATGGTGAACGGCAAATAAGGCGGGTCCGCCTTGTGTTCGACAGCGATTTGAATGACCGCAAAAAAATGCCCGCGCGTTACCCATTGGGGGAATATCACGCCGCTTTGCCGCCGTGCCTTGTGAAGGAATATGTTTTGGAGGCAAGAACCGGCTCCGCGTGGCAGATTCTTGCGCATGAAACAAACAACTGCAGGCGGCTTCAGAAATATGCGGTGGATGTGTGCGCGGACGCGCTGCGGCTGCGGGTGATCGCCTCGCACGGCGCACAGGAATTCAGGGTGTTTTCTGTTTATGCAGAATAAAAAAACAAGCGTCCTGTCTGCGATAGGTACCGCAGACAGGATGCTTGTTTGGTTCAGTCCACTTTTACATTTTTGTTCTTTTCTTTTAGAGAGTGTTTACACGAGATGGATTAGGCCTTGTTTAAAAACTCTCTAAAGCTAAACAAAAAGAACCGCCCTGAGGCAGCTCTTTTTATGGTTTGAAAAGAGGGCTTATTGTATCACGCTTGAAATACCGTCGAGGACGTTTTCAACTGTCTGTGCGGCTTTCATAGCGGTCTTCTTGATTTTTCTTTTGCTTCCCCGTTTGCCTGACATCGAGCTGATTACGGCAATGGTGCCGCCGATGGCCGCCACCGCGCCCATACCCTTCATAACGCTTTGTGTTTTCTTTGTCATAGAATCATTCCTTTCCTTGTTTGCGTTGCTTTTGAGCGAATGCTTTTTGCAACTGATTATATAATCACAGCGCACCTGAATTTTATGCCGGATCCAAATAAAAAAACAAATAAAATCAGCCAAGGAAGGGCGCGTGAGTCTTTGGCAATTTTATCGGCTCGAATTTGCGTGCTTGAGCAGAAAAGCACCGGCCGCGCTTTTTCAGGTGTCAAGCATAGTTTGCCCCTTATTTTAGAATTATTCGCAAGGGAAAAACTTCCAAGCACAATACTGCGAAATCAGCAAAACCAACAAACGGAGGTTTATTAAATAAAGAAAAATTAATAAAATTACCTCTCGTATTCACTTTGCCGCTGTGCTATACTATATCAAATCAGCAGACAAATGGGGAGTTTGTGCAAAAAGAGTGTTTTTATCGAGAAGTTTTGTGTTTTTGCATAATATCGTCAATAAACATGAAAATAAAATCACTGCGTTGCAAAGGATTTAAGGAATCACTGATGAAATCGAAAGCCGACGTTAAGGCAAATCTTTTTTCGTCATATCGCCGACCCTGATTTCATCAGCGGTTATTTAATGTTCCCGTTTTGTGTGAAAGGAAGCGTTTTAATAATGGAAAGACAAAAAAGAGTTGCCGCGATTCACGATATTTCAGGTTTCGGCAAATGCTCGCTGACCGTTGCGCTGCCGATTATTTCGGCCGCGGGCGTTGAGTGCACCTGCATGCCCACCGCCGTGCTCTCAACCCACACGGGCGGCTTTACGGGCTTCACCTACCGCGACCTCACAGAGGACATGCGCCCGATTACAGACCATTGGCAGTCGCTTGAGCTCAAGTTTGACGCGATTTACAGCGGTTTTTTGGGTTCGTTTGACCAGATAGAAATCGTGAAAGAATTTTATGATAAATTCAAAACCGAAGACAATATTATTCTTGCCGACCCCGCCATGGCGGACAACGGCAAGATGTATACAATTTTCGACATGGCCTTTGCCGCCGAAATGGCATCGCTTTGCGCGAAGGCGGACATTGTTGTGCCGAATTTCACAGAAGCCGTTTTCATGCTCGGCGAGGAGTTTGTGGAAGGGCCGTATTCACAGGAATATGTCGAGGGGCTGATGAAGCGCCTCGCCGGCCTCGGCCCCAGGCAGGTCGTGCTCACCGGCGTGTATTTTGACGACAAAAAGCTCGGCGCCGCAACCTATGACAAAACCACCGGCGAGGTTTCTTATGCCTTTGCCGAAAAAATTGAAGGGTATTATCACGGCACGGGGGATGTGTATGCCAGCGCCCTGCTTTCCGCCTTGCTCAATAAAAAGACGCTGGCCGAAGCCGCGGCTGTCGCGGTGAATTTCACGCGTGAGAGCATTATGAGAACCAAAAACGCGGGAACGGACATCCGCTTCGGGGTGGACTTTGAGCGCGGACTGCCGCAGCTGATGAAGGACCTTGATCTTGCATGAGTGAGCTGAACATTGTGCTTGTGGAGCCTGAAATCCCCCAAAACACGGGCAATGTGGCGCGCACCTGCGCCGCTACCGGGGCGCGGCTGCACCTTGTTGAGCCGATGGGCTTTCGGGTGGACGACACAAAGCTCAAGCGCGCCGGGCTCGACTATTGGCATTTGCTTGACATCACCTATTATGCGTCGCTTGACTACTTTTTTGCCAAAAACGCGGGCAAAAATTTTTATTATTTCACCACGAAGGCGCGGCGGACCCATGCGGACGTTGCCTACCCTGACGGCGCCTATCTTGTGTTTGGCAAAGAAACAAAGGGGCTGCCCGAGGAGCTGCTGGCACAAAACCCCGACACCTGTGTGAGAATCCCCATGTTTTCAGAGGCAAGAAGCCTGAATCTCTCTAACAGCGTGGCGGTGGGGGTGTATGAGGCCCTGCGCCAATGGGGCTTTCCCTCACTGAGCCAAAAGGGCAGTTTGCACAACCTCTCATGGGACTGACGCCGGCAGAACCGCTTTTTTCTTCATGGTAACTATAATCTGTGCACCAGAACTACGCGGTATTTATCAATCTTCAAAACAAACGGCAGCCCTGACCGCGAGGCCATGAGCTGCCGTTTGTTTTGAAACATATGAAAAAAATTGCTTGCGTTATTCAGCTGCCGCGTCGGCGGCTCTCATTGCCTTTGCGTTTTCTTCAAACCGCTGCTTGCCTGCCCGCTTTTTTTCAGAAGGTTTGTCTTTCGCGTCTTCCTTTTTGGTTTTTTCATGCGAACCTTCCTCGTTGCGGGGCAGGATCTCAATTTTGATTTTGCCGATACGGCGGTCCTCCACGCTTAAAACGGTAAAGATCAGGTTCTCATAGGTGACAATATCCAAATCACCGTCCACGGGCAGGTATCCGAGCTGACTGATAATAAAGCCGCCGATGGTGTCGTAGTCCCCCTCGGGCAGCGCCGCGCCCACAAGGTCGTCCACCTCTTCAATATCGGTGACGCCGTCCACAGTGAAGGTGCTGTCATTAATTTGAGAAATCTCATCCTCTTCTTCGTCGTATTCGTCCTGAATATTGCCCACGATCGCCTCAACAAGGTCCTCAATGGTCACAAGACCGGCAGTGCCGCCGAACTCGTCAATGATAATGGCCATCTGCATGTGCTTCTCAATCATTTCATTGAACAGCTCGCCGCACCGTTTGGTCTCAGGCACAAAATACGCCTCACGCATAATATAGCGGATGGTGGTGTCGGTCGGCATATCCTGGCCGATATATTTCAGCAAGTCTTTAATATAGACAATGCCGACTATGTTGTCCGGGTCGTCGTCATACACGGGAATGCGCGAATAGCCGTCTTCAATCGCGGCCTTCACGACCTCGCTGACGGGTTCGTCCGCCTCCACTGCGGTAATATCCACACGGTGGGTCATAATGTCGCCCGCGTCGATGTCGTCAAACTCGAAAATATTGTTGATCATTTCCCGCTGCGCGTTTTCAATCACACCTTTTTCCTCGCCCACGTCAACCATCATCAGAATTTCTTCTTCAGTGACCTGCTCTTCGTCGGCGTTCGGGTCAAGCCCGATCAGGCGAATAACGCCGTTTGTAGAAAGCGAAAGAATTTTCACGAACGGCGTTGTGATTTTGTTGATAAACAACAGCACGCCCACAACCGCATAAGAAACCTTTTCGGCTTTCTGCATGGCTATGCGCTTGGGCACAAGCTCGCCCAAAACAAGTGAGAAATACGACATAATCAGCGTCACAAGCACCAGCGAAAGCGTGCCGATCGTGGTTTCATAGCCCGCAAGAGCCGGAAACCAGCCCACAAAGGCATTTGCCAAAATGGGTGAGAAGAATTCGGCAGCCGAGGCGCTGGTCAGGAAGCCGGCCAGTGTCACGCCGATTTGGATCGTTGACAAAAAGCCGGATGAATTCGCCGTCAGGCGTAAAATCTGCCTGGCCTTTTTGTGGCCCTCGCCCGCAAGCTTGTCAATTTTGTTGTCATTGAGCGAAATAATCGCGATTTCGCTCATTGCGAAAAACGCATTCACCAAAATCAAAATAAAAAGAATCACCAAGCGAAAATAAATATTGCCCGTCGAGCCTCCATCGGGCGCGGCAAGCACATCGGGGTTTTCAGTTGTCATTGCGGACAACAGATGGATCAGACTACTAGGTCCAGGGTCATCCATACGGGAGTTGCTCCTTTCAAAAGCACGGAAATTGGCGCATACACGCTGTGCCTTAATATCATATTATATCCATTTTTCCTTTCTTGTCAATTGAAAATCCTTCAAAAATATGCAATATTTCTTAAAAATATGATTGCATCAGTCCGTCATTATGTTATAATATCCCCATTGCCAAGGAAAACGCTTTGCGTTTTCGCGTTGCCGCAGGTACGGGTCTTATAATCCGCTGCAAGCCGCTGCGGCTACAATATCCCTGTTGCCAAGGAAAACGCTTTGCGTTTTCGCGTTGCCGCAGGTACGGGTCTTATAATCCACTGCAAGTCTCTGCGGCGATCCAGGTTTCAATCCTTTGCATTGAAATTTTTCAAAATAAAGCTGCGCCCTGAGGTTAACATGGTCAAAGAACGTGATTTTTACAAACTCCTGCTCCGCATTGCCCTGCCCGCCGTGCTGCAAAGCCTGTTTTCAGTCGGCGTAAATATGATCGACAACCTCATGGTCGCCTCTTTGGGCGACGCAAGCCTCGCGGGCGTTGCGATGGCAAACCAGCTCACCGTCTTTCTCGCGTATTTCATCAAGGGCCTCAGCGGCGGCTCAGCGTTGATGATCGCCCAATATTGGGGCAAGCGCGACATCGGCGCGATCAAATCCCTGTTCTCCATCGTGCTGCGCTTCAGCGCACAAATCATCTGCGCGGTTGTGCTTGTGATTTTTTTGTTTCCCGAAAGCGTGATGCGCATTTTCACCAACCATCCGGACATTATCCGTGAGGGTGCGGACTTTCTGCAAATCGTCTGTATCAGCTACATTTTCGCGACCCTTTCAGACACCCTCGCGTCCATGCTGCGCAGCGTTGAGGTCGTTTCCGTCACCCTCGTCTTAAGCATCATCGCACTGTTTACAAACATGTTTTTCGATTACGCCATGATTTTCGGGCATTTCGGTTTTCCGCCCATGGGCGTTCGCGGCGCGGCGCTGTCAACCGTGATTGCGCGCATTGTTGAGTTTTGCGTGGTTTGCTTCTTTTTATTCAAAGTTGAGAAAAAAATCCGTTTCAGGCCGAAAGACCTGCTGTTATATGACAAACGACTGAAAAAGGATTTTTTGAGGTTCGGCATTCCCGTTGTGGCCGGGGACCTGCAGTGGGGTCTTGTGGGCACGGCCCGCTCCATGGTTGTGGGGCGGATGGGCACGGTCATGGTCACCGCCAACAGTGTGGCGGAGGTCGTGATGTCCTTCGGTTTCGCGTTCACAAGCGGCCTTGCGAGCGCCGCGTGTGTGGTCATCGGCAAATCCGTGGGCGAAAAAGACTATCAAAAAACAAGAAACTACGGGAAAACCATTGAAATTCTGTTTGCCTGTGTGGGCATAGCGCTTGCACCGCTGATTTTCTTCGGGCGGGGAATCCCCATTGCCTTCTATAAAAACCTTTCAGAAGAGGCGAAGGCAATGGCCAGAATCTTCCTTGCAATCGGCGCGGTCTCGCTTGCGGGCACGGCGTATCACGCCTCCTGCTTCGTTGGCATCAACCGCGGCGCGGGCGACACGCGCTTTGTGTTTCTGGTTGACATGATCTGCGGCTGGCTCGTTGTTGTTCCCGCAACGGTACTCGCGGGGCTTGTGTTTCACGCGCCTCTGCCCGTCGTCTTTTTCGCCACAAGAATCGACCAGTTCTTTAAGTGGATTATCGCGTTTATTCGCCTGCGCGGAAAGACGTGGATCAAAAACGTCACCAGAGACCGTCTTGAATAAGGCAAATCAAAATCCGGCCTAGGGAGTGTTCGGTAATTGGCAATTTGTATAGAATCAAGTGATTTTTGTGCCAATCAAGGCAAAAAATCGCAGAAAACCTCGGCGGTTTTCAAGATTTTTTAACACAGAGTGGTGCAAAAAGCACTGATTATGGGCATATTGACAATTACCGAACACTCCCTAATACGAAGATTCGTATGATCACCGGAGTTTTGCAATCATACATCAATTTTTGGAGGTTCATACTATGGCAGAAAGCATCCTTGACCGTTTTGACGCAGTTCAAGTGGAAGAACTGAAAGTGGACTCAGACAAAAAGCTGAAGGTCGGCATCATCGGCACCGGCTGGATCGCGGAGGCGCATGTGCACAGCTACGCAAAATGCCCCGATGTTGAAATCGTGGCATTGGCTGACCTTGTTCCCGGCAAAGCGGAGAAATTCGCGGACGATTACGGCATTGACAACGTGCGTTTTTATCCCAGCCACAAAGAGCTGATTGACAATGAGGAGCTTGACGCGGTAAGCGTCTGCACCTATAACGCAACCCACGCGGAGTGCACGATTTACGCGCTGGAGCACGGCGTTGCGGTCCTGCTCGAAAAACCCATGTGCGTTACACTCGAAGAGGCCATTGAAATCCGCAAAGCTGAAATCAAGAGCGGCAAGGTGCTTTCCATCGGTTTCCAGCCCCGTTTTGACGAAAACATGAAAATGGTGAAGAAAATCGTGCAGTCCGGCGAGCTGGGCGAGGTCTATTATGTGCAGACCGGCGGCGGCAGAAGGCGCGGCATCCCCACGCCTTACGGCACCACCTTCATTGAAAAAGAAACCGGCGGCATCGGCGCGCTGGGCGACATCGGCTGCTATTCGCTTGACATGGTCATGAACGCCATCGGCTACCCCAAGCCCTTGACTGTCACCGGTTATGTTTCTGATTTCTTCGGCAAAAACCCGAAATACATGCCCAAACCCGAATATGCCGAAAAATTCGGCGTCGACGATTTCGCGGCGGGCTTCGTCCGTCTTGAGGGCGGTATTATCCTCGACTTCCGCATTTCCTGGGCAATGCACCTTGACACCCCCGGCGACTCTTTGATTCTCGGCAAAAACGCGGGCCTGCGCATCCCGTCAACCGGCTGCTGGAACGGCAGCATCGGCGGCCCGCTGAAGGTCTATCACGACGTTGCCGGCAAGCAGGTGTCCACTGAGATTCCCGAAGCCAAGAACGACGGCGATAATTTTGACAAGAAAATCCGCTCGTTTGTGGACGCGGTCAAATACAACCTTCCCGCTCCCGTTCCGGCAAAAGAAATCATCTATAACCAGGCGATCTTGGACGGTATTGCAAAGTCCGCCGCCCTGGGCAGGGAAATTGAAATCCATATTCCCGATCTCGACTAATTTTTCAAGCCGGGCCGCGCGGGCAAACAAACCCGCGCGGCCTTTTTCTTTTTGATATGAATGCGGCGAAAAATCATTGGAATACTAAAATCAGAAAGGAGATGCGCAGATGACAAAAGAAATTTATTTCGCCGGCGGCTGCTTTTGGGGCGTTGAGAAATACCTCTCATTGATTCCGGGAGTGCTCGAAACCGAGGCCGGCTACGCCAACGGAAAAACAGAAAACCCCACCTATAGGGAGGTTTGCAGGGAAAATACGGGACACGCGGAAACCGTCAAGGTCGTCTATGACGCAGAACGCCTGCCGCTCTCACGGCTGCTCGAAGTGTTTTTCAAGGCGATTGACCCGACACTGATCAACCGCCAGGGGCCGGACATCGGCGTGCAGTATCGCTCGGGCGTGTATTATCTTGACGCGGACGACGAAGCCGTTACACTGGAGGCGCTTGACAATCTGCGCCCGCATTACTCCCAGCCCCTTTCAGTCGAAGTGCTGCCGCTGCAAAACTATTACCCGGCCGAAGACTACCACCAAAACTACCTTGACAAAAATCCCGGCGGCTATTGCCATATCTCTCCCGCCCTGTTTCAATATGCCGAAAACAGCGGCGAACCGGAGTTTAAAAGGAAAACCAAAGCCGAGCTGAAAACGGAGCTAGACCCCATACAATATATGGTCACGCAGGAAAATGCCACTGAGCCGCCCTTCTCAAACGAATATCATGACCAGTTTCACGAGGGGATCTATGTGGATATTACCACGGGCGAGCCGCTGTTTACCTCAAAAGACAAATTTGAGTCCGGCTGCGGCTGGCCGAGCTTTGCAAAACCGATCAAAGAAACCCTCATTGAAGAGAAAACAGACAAAACTCACGGCATGTTCAGAACCGAAGTGCGCAGCAAACTTGGCGACGCGCATCTGGGACATGTGTTCCCCGACGGCCCGCGGGAGCGCGGCGGCCTGCGCTACTGCATCAACAGCGCGTCGCTCCGCTTCATTCCGAAAGAGAAAATGGAAAACGAGGGTTACGGTAAATATCTGAAGCTGTTATAATGTGCCTGTGCACAAAAAGACCGCAATCAGTTTGCCGATTGCGGTCTTTCTTTTATTATCGCCGATATGTGTATTGCTTTTAAGATGAGAATTCATATTATAGACCAAATTTGTGATTTATCCACCAGTCGGGGCACAAATCGCCGAGCGTTTTCACTTCAAGCGTGTCATACTTTATGCAGCGTCACCGTCACAACCTCCGGCAAGCTGAAAAACCGCGGCACGGGGTTGCCGTTGCCAAGCCCGCGGCTCACAACCATTGTGCTGCCGTTCTGTTTATAAAGCCCCGCGTTATAGCGGGGAAAAAAAGTGACGTCCGGCGAGAGCATCCCGCCCAAAAAGGGCAGGCGTACCACGCCGCCGTGCAGGTGGCCCGAAAAGGTCAGGTCCGCGCCCCAATCGGCATAGGTGTCAAAATAAAGCGGGTTGTGCGTCAGGAGCAGGCTGAAGGTTTCCCCGTTCCGCTCCCCAATCAGTCGTTCCATTTTTGCCTTATCAAATAAATATGTATCCGTATTTTGCCGCGCCGCTTTTTTGGAAGGCCGTTCATAAAACATCAGGTCGAACCACAGCCCGAACATATCAATGCTGTCCCCGCCTTTTTGCAGAGAAACCTTTTGATTATCCAAAACCGTAACGCCCACATCCCTGAGCTTTTCAAGCATGGCCTCCCGCCGCGCTTTGGTAAAACGAAGCTCATGATTGCCGACCACATAATAGACGGGGTAGTCTTCCGCCAGCTGCCCGGCAAGAGAGAGCAGCACATCGTCCGTCTTGTCTTTATCGTCCAGCATATCGCCGCTCATCACCACAATATCCGGTTCTTCCTCCTTGACCTCTGCAATCAGGCGCGCATTGTTTTTACCGTAGCGGCCCCTGCCGTGCAAATCGGCAAGCTGCACAATTTTAAAACCGTCAAAGCTTTTTGGCAGCCGCTCAAACGGCAGCTCCATACTTGACGACTGCAAATAAAAATTGCTCCAGAGCAAAACCGCGGCAAGCGCCGCAACCGCAGCCCAGAAAAAAATCAACGGCTTCCCTCTCTTCTTTTGATTTTTTTTCATTACGAGTTTTTCACAACCGTCACAATAAACCCGTCCACATTGTTGCCAGAGATCGAATATTGTTCACTTTTGGGCACATACACGTCCGTGCCGCCGGTGAAATAGATTTCATAAGACTTTCCGTCATATGACACCTGCAAGTGCTCTTTATCATATTCAAATTGCCGCAAAAAGTCAATATATTCCTCATAACAAAGCTTTTTTTCTGTCACAAGATAAGAGTGCGGCAAGCCGAGATAGCGAAAATGCCACGGCTCATAGTCGATGCCTGTAATCTCTTTCTTTTCGTCGGGGTAGCGTACAATAAAACCGTATTTATAAGCGTTTTCATTGATCCATTTGTATTGCCCCGTGCCTTTATAAGGCTCGCTGCTGCCGTCTTCACGGTTAAAAATGCTCAGGTCAACGGCAAGGCCTGTGTGATGCTCGCTCGCGCCGGGCAGGGCCACCCATTTCATGGCCTCAACAGCACCTGTTTCTTCAGTCTTTTTATCCAGGAGCGTCTGCTGGAACGCATAAGTCCTGTGACCGCTGATCACATTAATTTTGTTATTGCCCTGCTCATCATAAAAATCCGCAAGCAGACGGTTCAATGCCTCCATGGTGTTTTTCGCCACGGCCACATTCTTGTCTTTCACACTGTAAGCGCTGTTTTTTTCATCAAACACATGCACTATTTCACGATTTTCACTGAACTGATACTTGTTTTCGGCATTTACCAAAATCAAATCACCTTTATGGATGTCCTCCTTTTTGAGTGACAGCTTTTGATAATCTCCCTTCGTAGGGGCAACGCTTGAATAGGTTTCCTGCCCTGTCTGTTCCGTTTTGCCAATGGCAGTTTTCACCAAAAAGGCAAACCCAAGCAGGCAGGCCAGCAGCACAACCCAAACCGCCGTTGTTCTCAAACCATAGTAATTTTTTTGATTTCTTTTCATAAAACATCCTCCTTGTTTACCCAGTTAGTATAAACAGGAAGAGTTCGTTTTAAGTAAAAGAAGAAGAAAGAGAATCTTACAATTTTCTTAAGATTCTTGCGAAAAAGTTACAGTTCTTTTTCGCAGTATAACATAAAAACAAAAAGGGGGCAAGCTGCGATCTCCTCCCTCTCCCGCCGAAAAAACTTGACTAAATCACCGCGCATGGTGTAAAATATAAAAGGTATGGTATAATTATCCACATATATTTGAAAGAAGCCTGATTCCACAAACTCCTCGAAAGGAAACGATTGCACATGCCAAAAAAAGCGGGGTACGGCAACGACAGTATCTCTCAACTCAAAGGAGCCGACAGGGTGCGCAAACGCCCTGCGGTTATTTTTGGGTCTGACGGCCTTGAGGGCTGCCAGCACTCTATTTTTGAAATCATCTCAAACGCCGTGGACGAAGCGCGCGAGGGCTATGGAACAAAAATCGTGGTCACGCGTTTTCTTGACCATTCGGTTGAGGTGCAGGACTTCGGCCGCGGCATGCCCGTGGACTGGAACCAGCGAGAAGAACGCTACAATTGGGAGCTTTTATTTTGCGAGCTTTATGCCGGCGGAAAATATGACACCAACGACGGTGGCAGCTATGAATATTCCCTCGGCTTAAATGGCTTGGGGCTTTGCGCCACGCAATACGCCTCCGAATACATGGAAGCCGAAATCCATTCGGAGGGTTGGCAATATCTTCTGCGCTTCGAGCACGGCAACCCCGTGGGCGACATGAAGAAAGAAAAATATGAGAAAAAAGACACCGGCACCCGCATCCGCTGGCGGCCTGACCTTGCCGTGTTCACAGACATCAACATCCCCCTCTCTTATTTGCAGGACACAATGAAAAGGCAATCCGTCGTCAACGCGGGTATCAAATTTATCCTCAAAAATGAAGTCACGCTCGGCCGTTTTGAAACCTTTGAATACAGCTACCAAAACGGCATTACGGACTACATCACCGAAACGGTGGGTGAGAACGCATTCAGCTCCATTCAAACCTGGCAGGCCGAGCGTGTCGGGCGCGACAGGGAGGACAAGCCCGACTACAAGGTCAAAATCAATGTCGCTCTCTGCTTTTCAAATAAGGTCAAATTAAAAGAATATTACCATAGCTCCAGTTGGCTGGAATATGGCGGCGCGCCCGAAAAGGCTGTGCGGTCGGCCTTTGTGTCACAGATTGACGCATACTTAAAACAAAACGGCAAATACACAAAGGCGGACGGCAAAATCGGTTTTCAGGATGTCGAAGACTGTCTTGTGCTCGTGATTTCTTCTTTCTCAACGCAGACTTCCTATGAAAACCAAACCAAAAAGGCCATCAACAACAAATTCATCCAAGAGGCCATGACGGAGTTCCTGCGCCACCAGCTTGAAGTGTATTTTATTGAAAACAAAATAGAGGCCGATAAAATCACAGAACAGGTGCTTGTGAACATGCGCAGCCGCGTGCGTGCGGAAACGACCCGGTTAAACCTGAAAAAGACGCTTTCGGGCAGCAACGACATGGCGAACCGCGTTGAAAAATTTGTGGACTGCCGCAGCAAGAATGTGGACGAACGCGAAATTTTCATTGTGGAGGGCGACTCGGCTCTCGGCTCCTGCAAGCAGGCGCGCGACTCGCAGTTTCAGGCGGTCATGCCCGTGCGCGGCAAAATCCTGAACTGCTTAAAAGTGGAATATGATAAAATCTTTAAAAATGAAATTATAACAGACCTAATCAAAGTGCTCGGCTGCGGCGTTGAAGTCAGCGGCAAGCACAGCCGCGATCTATCCTCATTTAACCTTGCGAACCTGCGATGGAACAAGGTCATCATCTGCACCGACGCGGATGTGGACGGCTTTCACATCCGCACGATGATTCTCGCCATGATCTACCGCCTCATGCCCTCGCTGATTGACTCGGGCAAGGTTTACATCGCGGAGTCCCCCCTTTATGAAATCAGCTCGGGTAAAGAGACATGGTTTGCCTATAACGAAAAAGAAAAAGCGGACGCGCTGGCCGAGATCGGCGACAAGAAATATACGATTCAGCGTTCAAAAGGCCTTGGCGAGAACGATGCGGACATGATGTGGCTCACCACAATGAACCCGAGCACCCGCCGCCTGATCAAGGTCGAGCCGAACGACACCAAAGATGAAATGCTTGAAAAGTTTGAGCTGTTTCTCGGCGACAATCTGCAGGGGCGCAAAGACTTCATCTCTGAAAACGGCAACCGCTATCTTGAAATGACAGATGTAAGCTGATATCCCAACCGAAAGGACTTGAGCAACCACATGGCAAAAAAGCCAAAAAAAGAAGAAGAAAAAGCGCTGGATGGCCTTGACCCAAACGCCCACATTCTCGGCGCGGGCGAGGTTGAAAACCAGCTTATTACCGATACGATCGAAACCAATTTCATGCCCTACGCCATGAGCGTCATTATGTCGCGGGCCATTCCCGAGATCGACGGCTTCAAGCCCGCCCACCGCAAGCTGCTTTTCACTATGTATAAAATGGGGCTTTTGAGCGGCGCGCGCACGAAGTCGGCAAATATCGTCGGCCGCACGATGCAGCTCAACCCCCACGGCGACGGCCCGATTTATGATACCATGGTGCGCCTTTCCCGCGGCAATGAGTCACTGCTGCACCCCTATGTTGACTCTAAAGGCAACTTCGGCAAGGCCTATTCCAAAAATATGGCCTATGCCGCTTCCCGTTACACGGAAGCCAAGCTTGACGCCATCTCTTCAGAGCTGTTTCGGGACATTGACAAGGACACCGTGGATTTTGTGCCGAACTATGACAGCACCATGCAGGAGCCGACCCTGCTGCCAGTGACCTTCCCCAACATTCTGGTGAACGAAAACCTTGGCATCGCCGTGGGCATGGCGAGCAACATTTGCTCGTTCAACCTTGAGGAGGTCTGCAACACCACAATCGAGATGATCAAAAATCCCGGCCATGTGATTGCGGACACCTTGACCGCACCCGATTTTGTGGGCGGGGGCAAACTGATTTATGACCGAGGCACGCTCGAAGAAATCTACAAAACCGGGCGCGGCTCGTTTAAAATCCGCGCAAAATACACCTACGACAAAGCAAATAACTGCATCGACATCACAGAGATTCCCCCGGCCACCAACTGTGAGGCCATTATTGATAAAATCATTGAGCTCGCAAAGAGCGGTAAAATCCGCGAAATTGCGGATGTGCGCGACGAAACCGATAAAACCGGCCTGAAAATCACCGTTGATTTGAAACGAGGCGCGGGCGACCCCGACAAACTCATGCAGCGCCTGTTCCGCGCAACGCCCCTTGAAAGCAGCTTTTCCTGCAACTTCAACATTCTTGTGGGTGGCAACCCGATGGTGCTGGGCGTGGGCGATATTTTGACCGAATGGATCGCCTTTCGCACCGAGTGCATCAAACGCCGCACCTATTTTGACCTTGCAAAGGCAAAAGACCGCCTGCATCTGCTGCGCGGCCTGCAAAAAATCTTGCTGGATATTGACAAGGCGATTAAGATTATCCGCAACACCGAAGAAGAGCAGGAGGTCGTGCCAAACCTGATGATCGGCTTCGGCATCGACGAAATTCAGGCCGAATATGTTGCTGAAATCCGCCTGCGGCACCTGAACCGCGAATATATCCTCAAACGCACGCAGGACATTGAAAAGCTCGAAGAAGATATCGCGGACATGGAGGACATTCTCGCAAACAAAAACCGCATCAAAAAAATCATGGTGGGCGAATTGCAGGACGTTATCAAAAAATACGGCCAGCCGCGCCGCACTGAAATCATCTATGCGGCGGACGAAGAGGAAGACGCGCCGCAGGAAACAGTGCCCGACTACCCTGTTCACCTCTTTTTCACCCGCGAGGGCTATTTCAAAAAAATCACGCCCCAGTCCCTGCGCATGAGCGGCGAGCATAAGCTCAAAGAGGGCGACGAGCTAATTTTGGGGCTTGAATCCACTAACGCCGCAGAGCTGCTGTTTTTCACAAACCAATGCAATGTTTACAAGGCAAAGGCCAACGATTTTGAAGACACGAAAACCAGCGTCCTCGGCGACTACGCAGCCACAAAACTCGGCATGGAGAAGGATGAAACCGCAATTTATATGGCTGTCACCACCGACTACGCCGGTTATCTGCTCTATTTCTTTGAAAACGGCAAAATCGCAAAGGTCAACCTTTCGGGCTTTGCCACAAAAACAAACCGCAAAAAGCTTGTCAAGGCAATTTCAGACAAGTCGCCCATCGTTGCCATCCGTCAGATCACAGAAGACAGGGAATTTTTCCTGCAATCCACCGCCGGCAGAATTCTGCTTGTCAACTCGGCAATGGTTGCTCCCAAAACCGCAAAAGACACCCAGGGCATTGCGGCTATGATGCTCAAAAAGAATCACCGCCTGCTGACCGTGCGCGAATATCAGGAGGGTGAGTTCGACAAGCCCCAGCGCTACAGAACAAAGTCCCTGCCCGCCGCGGGCGCGGTGCTCGCGGCAACAGACGCGGGCGAACAGTTGACGCTTCTTTAAAAAATCAAACCGCCTTTTAGGGAAAATCCGAAAAAGGCGGTTACGGGTAAGGCAGCAAACGCAAATTTGTTATTTAACCTACCCGCTGACTATATCATGTGCAAGCGCACAGGTTTTATGTTTGGAAATTGTTTGCACGGCAAAATACTTGTTTATTGTGAACCCCAGACACATTTCCGCGACCCCTTACGACAACGAAAGGCGGTGAACAACGGCAGAAGCTCGCAACGCCATTTCCGGCGGCGTTCTGCCCCGTGCCATGTTCGATAAATTCAAAGAAAAACGCAAAAAGAGAAAAGAAAGAAAAAAGATGAAGCCCGGCCGCCTCAAGCAAATAACCGCAAACGGCAAGCCCGTCAAGGCCGTCAATATCCATATTTTCATGGAGGGTGAAGAGGGCATCTTTCGTCTCACAACCCCCGAAGAAAGCCCCGAGCTACATTTTGACGAGGTGCAGTTTGTGGTGGAAACCTTTGAGCGCAAAATGAAGATTCTCGGCAAGTTCAAAACAGCTTCGCAAGAGAAGTCCTTCTTTGTCTATGACTTTTTAATGGAGGATTACCGCGAATTTTTTGTCTGATCCAACAAACAATAAGAAAACCGCCTCCACCCGTTTACGAAAGGAGTCACTGAAAATAATCAGAAATCTTAAAAAAGAAACAACTGAAATCAATCAGAAAATCTTAACAAAGAACTGAAAAATCAGAAAACCTTTCAAAGAAAGAAACAACTGTAAAAACAGAAATCTTTCAAAGATGAAGACGGTTCCGCGGGTTAAAACGCAAATATCACAAAGATGCTTGATGTCGTACCCGCTGATATTATGATGCGCAGTGATGCGGGCAATATGAATGGAAATTTATACTTATAATATTGAAATAAAAGAAATATGTTTTTTTAAATTTAAGAATCAGGACTGAAAAGAATGAAAGATAAAAAAGAGCTGCAGCGTGAATACCAAAGCCGAACGGTCACGGGCGGCGTGGTCGCAATCAAAAACACCGTGACAGGCAAAGTGTTTCTTGACAAAACCGTGAATTTGCAGGGCACGCTGAACCGCTTCGCGTTCAGCCAAAACACAAAAACATGCATTCATGCGAAGCTCCGCAGCGACTGGCAGACCCACGGCACTGAAAGCTTTGTGATCGAGGTGCTCGAAAGCCTTGACAAAGAAGAAACCCAGTCAGACAAGGAATTTCGTGAGGATGTGGCTGTGCTGCTGGATTGTTGGCTTGAAAAAATCCCGCCCGAAGAGCTATATTAATTTGAACGCTCACCGACACCATGTTTTTGTATACACCGTTCGCAAACGGCGTTTGTTCAGTGAACATTATATTAATTCATTTTGATTAAAATTTTTCAAAAATCTCTCGACAAAATGTTGTCAATGTGCTATACTGTGTAACGCAAAAGCACAAAATGCGGGAGTAGTTTAATGGTAGAACTTCTGCTTCCCAAGCAGATAGCGGGGGTTCGATTCCCCTCTTCCGCTCCAGACAATTTGTCGAAGGAAGTCGATTGTTGCGAAACGATCGACTTTTTTGTTTTAATGAAGACGTTCGTATTTTGCGGGGAGTAACTCATGAGTAGATTTAATAATATTATTGATAACCTTATTCAATGGGACAGGACCTCAGATAAATTATATGCCGCCATGATTGTTGGTTCTCAAGCAAGAGAAGACCATCATGCGGATGAAAATTCAGATCTTGACATCATTATGCTTGTCGATGATCCTGATTATTTTATGGTATCCGACCAATGGATAAAATACATTGGAAACCCTCATGTATCCTTTGCAGATGGCATGATCTGCGGAGGAAAAGAACGACGCGTGCTTTTTGACGGAGCTTTAGATGTTGATTTCATTTTTCTGCCTAAAAACTCCATAAGAAATATGTTTGAAGACAGCTTAATGGCGGATCTTTTAGGACGCGGATACCATATACTTATCGACAAGATAAAATTAGAATATTTTCTGCCGCAAAATCACACAGCAAATCAATCCTGTGCCATGCTGTCGGAGCAGGAATTTCAGAATCTCACCAACGATTTTTGGTATCACGCTGTTTGGGCGGCAAAAAAACTAATGCGCGGCGAAATATGGACGGCGAAATATTGTGTGGACACTTATATGAAATCGAAGCTTTTGCGTATCATAGAGTGCCATACGCATGCAGCAAACGGGCCAGAATATGACACATGGCACAGCGGACGCTTTATAGAGGAATGGGCGGAAGATTGGATTATTAAAAAGTTATGTCATTGCTTCTCCCATTATAACAAAGAAGACGTGAAACTTGCACTGCTGTCTACAATGGATTTGTTTCGTCTGCTGGCTGTGGAGGTTGCGGAAAAACTCCAGTATGATTACCCAGAAGAATCAGACGAGTACACAACCAATTGGGTCACAACATCTCTGTAACTATGAGGAATAGCATTCACAAAATAAGGATCAGGCATCTTTTTCATAGCATCCTTCCAAAACTGTTTATAAAAAAGCCGATTCTAAAAGCATTGGCTTTTTTTGTTTTTATATGCGGAGTGTGTGTTCAACAAGCTTGTGTTTTGAATGATTTTATATTATAATAAAAGTACAAATAATTTTTTAAAAGGAGACGTAAAAAATGAGTTTTTCTGGTTCCGGCTCAAAAAGTGCCTTCAATGGTCGCTTCCTGACCATATATAGAGCCCCCCATAACAATAGTCCATTTCATTTTGAGAGTATTTTATGCGACACACAAACCGGCGTGCAATATCTTTGTTTATCTGGGCCAAGTGGTGCTTTAAGCGCAACACCATTGCTTGACACTGACGGCAAACCATTGATTTATCAGCCCCCGTCAGAGAATACAAACGGTTAAGAATTCTATTTTTTCCAAACTTTAAAATTTTAAGAAATTTTTTAAAAAATAACATATAGTATTTAAAAAAACAAAATACCTTGATCCCTTGTTACGCAACGGGTCAAGGCAATTTTTATTACTGCGCCGACAACCCAAATGAATTTTTAGTTTTAAATTATTATACACAAATGGAATATATCACCGGTTGACGAGTGCATAATTCTGTTTTATACTTTAACTGCACAGCAAACCCGGCTGCCGCAGTTTTTTTGTGCAGTTTTCGGCAGCCTGACAGAAAGGCAGGTTATTATGAAACATCAAACACGAATACATATTCTCACTTTTATTTGCAGTATCGCCTTATTGGCAACAGCGTTTGTGCTGCCCGCAAAGGCCGCAGACGCATCCTCCGCGGCGGGCGTCGTGTCCACCGCGTCCTCAAACCTCAATGTGCGCGCCTCGGCAAGCACAACCGCAGCCATTCTCACGAGGCTCCCCAAGGGCAGCTATGTCACACTGCTTTCAAAATCCGGCAGCTTCTGGCGGGTGGAATATGCCGACGGCGCTTACGGCTACGTGCACGCAGACTACATCACCCAAACAGCGTCCACCCCTGTGAATGTTTCCATTTCATCGGGCTATCTCAATGTGCGCAGCGGCGTGGGCACATCCTATTCAGCTGTGGCAAAGCTCTATAAGGGCGACACGGTACTGCGATTGTCGGAGTCCGGCGGATGGAGCAGAATTCTTTATGCCGGCACACGCGTGGGCTATGTCAGCTCGGCATATATCACGTCTGTATCTTCATCTTCCGCTGTTGTGTGGCCGGTTCCCGCAAGCCGCCGCATCAACCAATATTTTAAGGCGGGCACACATTTGGGGCTGGACATCGGCGCTTCAACCCCCAAGGTTGAGGGCGACGCCGTTCTGGCAGCCATGCCCGGCAAGGTGCTTTTCGCAGGCTATCTGGGCGGCTACGGTCATGTGATCTATATCAACTCCTATCATAACGGCCAATATATTCAGACGCGTTATGCGCATCTGCAAAGCGCATCGGAGGTAACATCCGGTCAAACCGTTGCGGCCGGTCAGCGCATCGCGCCAATGGGCAACTCGGGCACATCCTCGGGCGCACATCTTCACTTTGAAGTGCGCATCCGCAGCTCTGCCGCAGACTGTTTCGCAAATGCAGACAGCACCCCCGTTGACCCGCTTCCCTATCTCTCTTAATGCTGCCCCATGAGCAAAGGCCCCGTGCCCCCGTTTTCGGGTGGCACAGGGCCTTTTTGTTTCATCTCACATTCTTGGCAATTTGCTTATAGTTGAACCGCTTGAAAAACGATATAACTATTTGTGAGCATTTTCTTCGACTGTTTTAGGGCGTATTAACACACTCTGTGAGGCAGATGAAGGCATACCTGCGTATGAAGAGGAGCCTAAGAACAACAGGCGGGAAAAGGGCCGCAAAGACGCATACTTTTCAATATTTCCCCACCCCTGCGCTTGACGCCGCAGGCCGTTTATGTTACCCTATCGATGATTAATGCGGTCAACGGGGCTCAAATTCGGTCTTGACAAAGAACACTTCGATTGCCTGTCCATTATTTTTGGTTTTCAATCTTGCTTGCAGAATATCTCGGCATAAGTTCCAAAAGTCAGGCTATTTCGGCAGAAGCCTTTCACAGCGAGAGATTCTTTTCAAAAAATAATTTTAGTTGATTATAACAAGATCGAACAAGAAGCCCGCTCCCAAAATGAGGGCAGGCTTCGCGTTTGAATGCATAAGGAGAATTGCTATGTTCATCATCGCCCATCGGGGAGCCTCAAAACAAAAAAAAGAAAACACCATGGAAGCTTTTTCTTATGCCTGTGAGCATGGGGCGAATGCCGTTGAAACAGACGTACGGCGCACCGCAGACGGCGTTTTTGTGCTCTATCATGACGACAAAGTCCGGCTGAATGCACAAGAGCAAAAACCGGTACGGGAGCTTTCGTTCGCCGATTTGCGGAAAGCAGTGCTTCACCGGGGCACACACGGCCTGATGACACTGCGGGAACTGACGGCGCAATATCATTATGACGTCCCCGTTTTGTTCCACATCAAGCTGCAGGAGGGCGAAGAGTCCGCATTTATTGAACAGCTTGAAAATTTGAAAGCGCCGTGTTTTTTTGGCCCAACACTCGAAAGCGCCGCACGCATTTTTTCAGCGCGTTTCGGGCGTGAACGTGTGCTTGCATTTATGCCAAAAAAAGACATGGAGGATGCATTTCTCGCCGCGGGCGCAGGCATTATCCGCCTGTGGGAGCACTGGCTTCTGCCCGGGGATGTGCAGCGCATCCACAGTAAAGGCGCGCGCGTTTGGGTCATGATGAAAAACGAGCACGGCGTGGGCGAAACAGATATAGAACATCTCTTGCGTGTTTCGCAAACGGGTGCAGACGGCTTATTGCTTAACGACATTCATATTACCCGCCAGTTTTTTGACCGATATTGATCTCATACCAATCTCAAAGTCGGCGGCAGTCGTTAATAATTAAAAAGAAGCATCGGAATCATGCATGGTATACATGATTCCGATGCTTCTGATTTTTCAATTCAGCAATCAGCCTGCCGATCCCGAACCGCTTGACGCAGCCCCACCCAGAAATTTTGTGATTCCGTCGGCAATGGCGGCAGCAAGCGTGTTCTGATTTTCAGTCTTTTTCAGCGCGGCAAGCTCCGTGGCGTTTGACAGGAAACCGACTTCAATTAAAACAGACGGGCAATTCTCGACCCTTGCAAAATTGAAGGGATAGAACTTTATGCCAAGATTGCTGTTCTGCCTTGCCGAATTTCCGGCATAGACTTTGTTCTTATAGGCAGAAACCAAACTGTCCTGCAAAATCTGCGCAAAGGGCATTGCATAGGGATAATAATAGAACACATGCGTTCCGTAGGTGGACGAGGATGTGGAGGAATCCAGGTGAATGCTCACCGAAGCATCCGGGTTCTTCTCCCGCACCAAATCCGTCCGCTCCCGCAAAGTGGGGTTTGTGTCGCCCGTGCGCGTCATATGAACCGTGGCGCCGCGCTGCCGCAAAATCCGCGCCGCTTCGCTGGCGATGGCAAGGGTAATCCATTTCTCACCCGTCACACCGTCCACTTTTGAAACCGCACCCGGATCCTCGGCACCGTGACCGGCGTCCAAAACAACCACTTTACCTGAGAGCGAAAGGCTTTTATGCTTTAGTGAAAGCTTGAAATAGCCCATATCCGTCATTGTGATGTCATAACCGAAAAACGCGCCCTTTTGCCTGAAATACAGGCGCAGCGTCACTGTCGTTTTGCCCGCGTTTTGAATCCACTCCCCGCGCGAAATCACACTGCCCGGGCCAAAAACGAGCGGCCCCTGCGCGCTGCCCGAATAATAAAACACAATATCCATATATTCAGCGGTAAAGCTGCTCAAATTCCAGGGCCTGCTGTCATAGCCCGTGTAATAGGACTGCGGCTCAAAGGTCACGTTCACAGGCACAATCCAGTTTGTTCTGACATAAATATCCGTGCTGCGCTCCCCCGTGACCGCCGTCATGCCTTTGAGCGTGTTCACGGGCATTTTATAGCCGCTTTCAATCAGCGATGCGTAGCGGATCGTCCCATTGCCATTCTTTTCGGCAATTTTCCTGCCGGACTGCAACGTAAAATGCCGGCTGTCAAACATTTCGAAACCGGTCACATAATCCACGGTGCCCTTTACCAGCGGGGAATATTTCGGATGGGATTTGTCGTTGTCAACCCCAGACGGCATTGTTTCAACGTCGTTATCGACAACCTCGCACATCCTCGCCTGCCCTAAGCCATGGTTCTGATATGGGGAGAGCAAGGTGTTCGGAACAAGCAGCTTGTCAAGCTCGCTATCCCCGGGTATCTCCGCGCCCTCAATCAAATAGGGAAGGATGCCGCTGAGGTCTTCTATTTTTGCCGAAACGCGCAGCAACAGCCGCGCGTCTGCAGCGGCTATGCGCGAATCCGCATCCAAATCGCCGAAAACCTTCACCTTCATCGCTTTGGACGCCGCTGTCGGCGCCAAATCCTGCAGCTTGGCAGAAACGCGCAGCAAAATCCGTGCGTCCGCCGCCGCAATGACCGAGTCACCGTTCATATCGCACACTGCGGTGAGCAGCTGCGCCTGGCTGTCGCCCGCAGAAACAGTCAAAACAAACGCAGAAACAATACAGACCAAAACAAGTAAAACGCATAAAATACGCGTTATCGGATTTGCTTTGGAAGCAGGAGAACTATGTAACTTCATATTTTTTATTTTCATTTTTTATTGATTTCCCCCAAGATTTTTTAGACGTTATCCGCAACCGGCACCACTTATGCCAAGCGGCCCAAACCCACAGGAGTTCGAGCCGCAAGTATTTAAATGAAAGCAGGTCACTATACCATAAGCATAGCCATGAAAATATACACGTTGAGCAGCTTGGTATATTCAGAGGGAACGCGAAGAACCTTGGAAACATCATCGGTGATAGAGGTCACGATAATTGTTGATGCGAGCTGATCGTTTGAATAGGTTTCAATTGTGTCAAGCTTTGTGCCGTTGAGATAGAACTTCAGCTGCGTGTCGTCGTCAACCTTATAGGTCAGAATCGTAATTGGCGCGTCATCGACCACAACCGTCTCCTTGTTCACAAGAACCACGTCATCAAATGACGGAAACTCCAACACGAAATCTTCAGGGTCAACACCCATCTCTTCAAATTCTGCGCGGGTAATCTCGGCATAAATTTTCTTCGCCGGGCTTGTGAGATAGAACTTGCCGTTGAGCATCAGCATGCCCATCTGCACGCCTTCAAGCTCCATTTCGGTATATACGTTGCTGCCCGAAACCGCAAAGTTCCAATCCATAAATCCGTCGCCCGTATCCATGAGGCCAATCAGATGATACTTCCCGGAAAGGAAGATCTCAACTTCATTGTCAAAGCTCGGCGTAACCGGATCTTCAATGCCCGCAGAGCGGCGCAGAACCAGCCTTGCGTCGGCAGCCGTCAGCTTTCCATCGCCGTCAGCATCGCCATAAACCTTGTTGCCCGGCCACTTTGAGGGCGGATAAAGCTTAATGATTTTTGCGGATGCGCGCAGGATCATGCGCGCGTCATGCGCTTCAATCACGCCGTTATTGCTGACATCCCCCGACTCAGCCAGAGGAGAGAGCCAGACAGCCGCGGCATTCACTGCCGCAAATGACGCGAAAGCCGCCAATATTAAAACAAAGCTAAAAATACGCACAAGCCTTCTCTTCATGTTATTGACCACCTTTTATGTATATGTTCCATATAATTATACACGATAAAAACAAATATAGCAACCATCAAATTGTGTATTTCATCATTTTTTTCTCTTTCGCGCGTTTTTTTAACCTGGTTGGAAAAAAACCGAAAAAATCCATACAAAAAGCAGGCGGGGGCTGCCCGCCTGCAAAAGAACAGAAGCGCGTGTTAGAAATTTTTCACGGCATAAGTCTGGCCGCGGGTATAAAGAACTTCGGTTTTGCCGTCAACCTTATACTTCACATAACCGACGGCAAAGAACTCTTTGCTGTAGTTTGCGTTTGCGATGCCCGTGATCTTCGTGCCGAAGAAATAATAACCCGAACCGTCCGACTTTGCATAGTCGTTATAGAGGGAGGTGGATTTCGCCGTATAAACCTTATTGCCGGCAACCTTGCCAAGGTCAAGCGTATCCCAGCCTTTTTGCGCCATATAGGACTTCAAGGCGACGAGCGTCCCCATTTCGACAAGGCCGTCCGTTGGGAGTGAACCGACAAATTTTTTGTTTGCGGGAATCTTGAACAGCGTCGCCGCGTCAGCCTGTGAGAACCTTGAAACAATGCGGAAATCGGCGCTCACCTTTGTCGTCGCGCTGTAGTAGGTCACCTGCGGCACGTCAAGCTTCACAAGACCGTTGTCCGGGCGCACGCCGCCGAGTTGGTCAAACATCAGCGAACCGGCAAGCGGGAGCAATGCGGGTAAGAGTTTCATCTTTTTATCATTCAAAGATGAAATCATTCTGCCGACAATGCCCTTCAAATTGTTTTTATTCAAAAGGGTGTCGAAGTTTGTGGTATCCGCCGCACTGATGGTGTTCGGCAAAACCGAATTCACAAAGCTTCTGATTAACTGCAGGAAAGCGGAAGCAATATTCTGGTTGAGCAGGTTGCCGGAGTTTGTGTTTTTGGCAACAACATTCAACATGGAAGCGAAGTCAAGGTCAAAGAAATTGCCCAAAAGCGCCTCTTTCACCAGTTTTTCAGTGTCACATGGATAGCTCCCTTTGGAAACACCGTTGAGGAACTGCAGCGGAACCACTGCATTGAGGAAAATGTTGATTTTCTCCCACGGACTGATATTGTCCAGACTGCCGCGCACACGGCTTGTGGCAGGAATGCTGTCGCCCGCGACGAGAATGCCGTCTGTATAAGAAAGCACCCAGTCAATGATTTCCTCCAGAAAAGCCTGCCAGCCCCAGCCCCGATTCTTATAGGTTTTCACAACACTTTCGGGCAGGTCGATCGGCAGATATTCATCGGCATAATGCACCACAATGTCCATAAAAATATCAAGGAATGCATTCATGCGTTTGGTGTCGTCGGTCGCCGCGGCAACCAGCGATGTGTAATCATAAGAAACCACTTGCTTTGCAAAGCTCTGAATGGAATACAGCGCCAGTTTTTCAACCGTGTCAATTTCCACGCCTGCCGGGAACACGATTTCATCATCGGGGATTTCAATATCGTCCACGGGAAGACCGATGAGTTTGATAACAGAAGCCAAAATTTCAGGCGCGCTTTCAATCACAGCGCGGAAAGCGAGCGAAGCAATTTTTTCAAAGCTCATTGCGTCAAAAGCTGCGGGAGTTGTCTGCGAGGGATAGAAAGAACCGTTGAACAATTCATCCGGGCAAAGCGGCAAAATAAAGCGCGCAAGACGCTCAATGTTATAGTTCAGGTTTTCATTGCCACCAGACTTGAAGCCCAGCGCCGTAAAGGCGGCAGGTGTCAAAACCGTAGCGAATGTGGTATAAAGCAACGTATTTGCCTGCTCAACAATATATCCCGCACTGAAATTATAGGTAGTTTCAGTAAAAGAATAGTTCCAGTTGATCACGTCATAAAACTTATTGGATTCCGCCGTTTTTGTGACTGTATTGGTGTCGGCATTGTAAGAAGCGCCCGCAATGTTGGCAAGCGATTTTCTGAAATCCTTGTTCAAAGGCTCAATTGCAAGCTCGTCAAAAAATACGTCGAGATATTTTTCAAAAATAGAATAAAACGTCAATGTATTCACGTTAATCTGGTTAGAGAGCGCGGAACCCTTGGCAAACGACGTGAAATTATCAGCCAGAAGATCCTGCAGCGCCAGATTCAGCAGCTGGTCTGCCGTGTAGTTTTTATAAGCGGAATTTGCGCGCTCCGCAGTGCCGTAACGCGGCTTCCCGTCACTACCCTTCGTGTTCACGAGTTGGTCATAAAGCGCGTCAAGCGCCATACCCTTGATATCAATATTCAAAGAATCCTGCACCAAGCTGTTGGCAAGTCCCAAATCCAAAGAGCCGTCAATGAATTTTTGAATCAGCGAAGAATTGTCCTGCAAAAACTGAATCAGCGCATAAATAACATTCAGGTCGCCCTTACTTCTCTGCATGCCTTTAATTGCGTTAATGTTGAGATCCTTGGCATTTCCGAACAAGGTCAAAACGGTGCTGTACGATTGAACAGTGTTCTGCAAAGACGACATCAGTTTGTCAACCGAACGGTAATCAACAACCATGAT
>JAISXG010000025.1 GCA_031270605.1 Oscillospiraceae bacterium
GGCGTAAGGCAAGGACGACAACGCAGGTCGCCGGAAATAAGACCGCAAAGATGTATCGATTTTTGAGTGGTTTGACTATATCAACTGCTTCAGGAAAAGGTGATGATTTATCACCCCAATTCGCTTACAGTAACCTTTTGCAGTGTAATTTGCGCCCCCCAATTCGCGGTAAGACCGAGAGGTGCCTGATTTTCTTGAACCTGAGAACCACTGCTCTGATAAGGGTTCCTTTCGCTGAACGCGCACAATTCCCCGTCAACAATAATTGCTTGGAAGTCCGGGTGTAAAATCCATTTAATGGTAAATGTCTGCCCCTGCCTCAATTCGCCTTCACATAGAAAAGGTTTTCCCGCGCCGCTTACAAAATCGCTAAAACCCAAGCTGATATATCCTGATCCGTCGTAAATGCCTGCCCCACCTTCCAGGAAACGGATGTCTACGCCACAATTGTCTGAATTTGCTTTTCCTTCCAACTCAACCATGAGCGGGAATTGATAGCTTTCTTTCGTATACAGTGCTGACTTATCGCCATCAGATGAAACTTTCAGCCCATCTGCCACGGTTTCGACCGTCAGTGTTTCGCCCTCTGCCTGTTTCTGCGCCAAAGAAGAAAGGTCAATTGGGCTTTCAGTTTTTATCTTGACCTTTTCCATAACCGTAGCAACACTTGGAAAGGGCGCCGCCTGTGCGTCCTTGTTAAACTGCGCAAGTGCCTGAGCGGACTCATTATTTTCCGGCAGGATCTCTTTCTTCATACAACGTTGTAAAATATCATAAATCCGCTGTATACCATTCGTTCCGTCTGATGTGGTAACGGCAACCGCATTTAATTCCGGGAAAATGATTATGTGCTGATCACCCGCGCCGTTCGCCTCATAGTTGTGTGGAATGTTTGCCCAGCTGACCCAGAACATAAAGCCGTAATCCTTTCGGCCGCCGAGCTGCGGTTGTGCCTGCTTTACCCATTCCGCAGACAAAATCTGCCGGTCTTCCCAGCGGCCATTGTTCAGGTAAAGATAACCAAAACGCAGCATGTCCTCCGGTGTCAGATACAAACCATGTCCCCCATAATTATTTCCCTGTTTATCGGCATCCCAGTAAACATTTGTCATGCCCAACGGGTCAAACAATTTCTCTTTTGCGTAATCATAAAGCGATTTACCTACCGCCTGACTCAGCACACAGCCCAGCAAATGCGAGGCACCGGTGTCATAGCGAAACTGCTTGCCCGGCATGTCTTCTTGCGGCAACAGGAAAATAGCCCTGCCGACATCCTCTGCATTTTCAAATTCGGCCCATTTTTCGTCGGCCGCAAGCCCGGAGGTCATGGTCAGCAAATGGCGGATTGTCATTTCGTTTTTATAATTCAACTCCTCCGGCAATGTAAGGCCGGGGAAAAAGTCGATCACATTCTGATCAACCGATTGGATATATCCCTCCTGAATCGCGATACCAACAAGTGTGCTGAGAAAACTTTTGGTGCAGGAGGCCTGATAGTGTGATGTATTCTTATAATTTTCATCAAAATAAGTTTCGTTTACCAGATAGCCGTTGCGCAGCAACAAAAAGCTATCCAGGTCACCCCCCTTTTTCGCATAACGCCGCAATTGCTTTAAAATCACAGAGGAATCTACGCCCTGCGCTTCCGGCGTGCTGACAGGGAAACCTTCATCAGGCCACTGGTTGTACTGGTCCGGCTGCAAGTCCATTGTCAAATCGGCGCTCACAATAGGGTTACCCGCTATGGGCTGATGCGGATTCGCAAGCTCTCTTGATACGAGAAGCACATTCGTAAGGATCCCAAGCCCAACCAGAACTGCCAGACAAACACTGATAATCAGCATTTTCTTTTTCTTCGACATTGTTTCTCTCCTTAAAAACCATATTTTTTTAATAGTATAATATGAATTCCTGCCTATTACAATAACAAGTCAAACCGCTAAATATATCCGAGTGATAATATCATTTTCAACTGACTGTCTTCCGCGCTGTTTATGTACCGATTCAGCCGGTATAGCTCATAGAGACATTTTTAATGTTCAAATCAAGCAGCCCGTTCAACACGCACTATTGTTCGGCAATTTCTGATATTTTCAGGTTAACAATCGCCGTTTCCCGCACATACTCCGCCATTGCGTCGGCAACCCGTCGCGAAACATTCACCGCCTCGACCACCGTTTTCGCCCCCGTCACCACGTCGCCCGAAGCAAACACGCCGGGGCGGCTCGTTCTGCCGCAGTCGTCCACAGCGACAAGTCCTTTGTCCGAAACATTGATGCCCGTGGTGTTTGAAACGATCACCGCGCGCGGCCCCTGCCCGACGGCGATAATCACGGAATCCACCGCAAACAGCCGTTCTGTGCCCGGAACAGGCTCGGCAAACTCAAAGCCGTGATCGTCAACGCTCACTTTCGAATCGGCAAGCACAACACCTTCGTCCACAAACTCCACAGCAGACTGATAAAAAAGCATCTGTGCGCCGTCGATTTTGGCATATTCCATTTCAACCTCGCGGGCGGTCACAGAATCCTCGCCCAGATGGCTGATCACAAACACCTCTTCGCTGCCGTGCCGCAGCACCGTGCGTGCCACGTCCATGGCCACGTTGCCCGCGCCGATCACGGCAACGCGCCGGCCAAGGCGGTAAACATCCGGGTTGCGCAGATATTCGATCGCATAGTGCACATGCCCCAGGCTCTCGCCCCGCAGCCCCAGCTTATAAGGCCGCCACACGCCCGTGCCCATAAAAATAGCCTGATACCCGTCACGGAACATGTCGTCGATCGTGATGCTGGTGCCGATCGCCGTGTTCGGGCGTACACGCACACCGCATTTGAGCAAAACGTCAAGCAGGCGGTCAAGGTTGCTTTTCGGCAGGCGGAACTCGGGGATGCCATAGCGCAGCACTCCGCCGATTTGGTCGTTGCCCTCAAAAATCGTGATATCATAATCCTTTTTTGCCAAATGAAACGCGATCGTAATGCCCGCGGGGCCGGAACCGATAATGGCAATTTTACCCGCTGTTTTCTTTGAAGGAAGAGGTTTATAAATATTGAGATAATAATCCGAAATATAACGCTCGATCGCGCTGATATGCACGGGCGAGCCTTTTTTGCCCAAAACGCAGTGGCCCTCGCACTGGTTTTCCTGCGGGCACACATGGCTGCAAATGAGTGACAACGGATTATTGTCAAACAACAACGCGCCCGCCTGCACAATGCGGCTGTCAAGCAGCAACTGAATCGCGTCGCGGATCGGCGTGCCCACCGGGCAGCCAAGGCTGCATTGGGGATTTTTGCACTGCAAACACCGCTTCGCATCCTCAATCACGTGTTTTCCCATATATTGGCTGCTCATATGCAACCCTCCCGTTTCAAATGGTTTCATTCGCCACAAAAAGAATACCATGCATGCACAAACAAGTCAATAGGCCGCAAATCACAAAAAGATGCCTGCCTATTGTCCCGTTCAAAAGCCATTTTTTTGCCCCGCAGCTATAGACAGTATCAGTGAATTATGGTATATTATAAAAAGAATTTGTAGTTTTTCGACACTGTGTTTTGATTGAATCACGGCTCAAAACGCATGAATTTTCAATTTTTTATAGAGAAAAATACCCTGAAAGGATTCGGAATCAATTATGGGAGAAGAAATCATTTTCAAAACATCCCCTTTCGGTTTTCATAAAGAGGACGTTCTGAATTATATCAGCGGCCAAAAAGAAAAAGAGGCAAAACTCATCGCCCAGTTAGACGAGCTCAAAGCTGCCGCACGCCAAAGCCAAACCTCTGTGAGTGAAAGCAGTATGGAGTTTTTGAACCTGAGCAATCGTATGAGTGCAATTGAGCAGGAAAAGCAGCTGATCGAGCAAGAGAATCGGCTGCTGGCAGAAGAGCTTGAGCTTGCAAAGCGCGCCTTTTCTGAAAAAGAGGCAGAAACGCGCGCGCTTGCGGAGCAGCTGCAGGCTGTGATTACTGAAAAAGAAAATGAAAAAGCAGCCCATGCGCCCGCCGCTCAGCCGGGGCCTGCCGCGCCGCCGTCCGCACCCGTTTCTTCGCCTGACGTTCCGTCACTGCAGGCAGAGGCCGAAAAACTCAGAAGCCTTGAGAGCCAGCTCGGCTCCGCCATTATCGATGCAAGGCGGTATTCAGACCGTCTGGTCAACGAGGCAAAGGCAAAATCCGCAAAGATTTCGGGCGAGGTTTATCTTGCCATCAACGAAACCACAGGCAAGGTCAACTCCTTAACTGAAGATATGTCCGCATTCAAGGCTGATTTTGACGAAACGCTCCGGCTGCTGCAAATCAAGCTGGAATCCCTCGCAAAAAACCTTAACGGCGCGGCCGCGGATATGGTGGGGCATCTCGAAAAAAACAGCTCCGAACCCGAGCTATAAAGGAAATCATTCGTTCATGAAAGAATATGCGATCAAAACAGAAGAGCTCAAAGCGCGCATCCCCGACCTCAAAGCGGGCGACAGGGTGCTGCTTTCGGGCACGATTTTTACCGCGCGCGACGCGGCGCACATGGAACTGTTTCGGCTGCTTGACAGCGGTGAACCGCTCCCCTTTCCGATTGCGGGCAGCATTATTTATTATGCCGGCCCCACTCCAACACAAACAAACGGGCAAATCGGCAGCTTCGGCCCCACCACCGCTTCCAGAATGGACAAGTTCGCCCCACGCCTGTTAGACCTCGGCATCGTCGGCATGATCGGCAAAGGCGGCCGCAGCGAAGGAGTGCGAGAATCAATCATCCGCAACGGCGCGGTTTATCTTTGCGCCATTGGCGGCGCGGGCGCGCTGGCCGCAAAATCCATTGCGGCCTGTGAAGAAATCGCCTTTCACGCCCTCGGGTGCGAATCCGTTAAACGGCTCACCGTTGAAAACTTCCCGCTGATTGTGGGCATCGATTCCCGCGGCGGCTCTTTGTTTGACGCATAACAATAGCTTCGCCCACTATACAAAATAAAGGATGAACCATATTGACAGACTTTTTAAATCTGCGCCGGCAGATCATCAGAAAATCATTCGGCAGAATGAACGATATGCAATTTGAGGCAGTGGTTTCACTCAAGGGGCCACTGTTAATTCTTGCGGGCGCGGGCAGCGGCAAAACAACCGTCATCATCAACCGCATCGCGAACCTCATTCAGTTCGGCGACGCATACAACAGCGCCGATGCCGCGAGAACGCCCGCCGAAGAAGACCTCGCAGCCATGCGGGCCTATCTCTCCGGCGACACGGCCGCGTGGCCCCGGTTTGCGGACCTCATGGCCTGCGCGAATGTCAGGCCGTGGAGCGTGCTCGCCATCACCTTTACAAACAAGGCCGCAAACGAGCTGAAACAGCGCCTTGAAAATCTGCTCGGGGCCGCGGGCGGCGAGGTTTGGGCAAGCACCTTCCACTCGTTCTGCGTGCGCGTGCTGCGCCGCGAGGGCGGCGTGCTTGATTTTACAAACCATTTCACAATTTATGACACGGACGACTCCCGCCGCGTGATGAAGGATGTGCAGCGCGTTCTTGAAATCGACGACAAACGCCTTTCCCACAAAGCGATCCTCGCCGAAATCAGCCGCGCGAAGGACGAACTCGTGTCCCCCGCCGAATATTTAAAAAACGCGGGCAACGACGAACGCGCCGCGCTCATCGGCAAGGCATATGTCAAATATCAGGAAAAGCTCAAAACCTCCGACGCAATGGATTTTGACGATATCATCGTCAACACCGTGCGCGTGTTCACCGAAAATCCCGACATTCTCGCCCACTACCAGCAGCGCTTTCAATATGTAATGGTGGACGAATATCAAGACACAAACCATGCGCAATACATGCTCACGAAGCTGCTTGCGGACGCACACAAGAACATCTGCGTGGTGGGTGACGACGACCAGAGCATCTACCGCTTCCGCGGCGCGACAATCAAGAAC
>JAISXG010000066.1 GCA_031270605.1 Oscillospiraceae bacterium
GACACGGAGCGGTCGCCGATGTGGGCGGTACTGCTATGTCTGGTATGGTTTATTGTAAGTTGCTGGGCGACGCGGTACGCAAGCCCGGAAGACGCTAATCGTGGGCTTGCAAAAATGCGCCGGATATGGCGGCGGTTGGTAGGTCGCCCAAAATTCGATTTTGAAGCGTTCAATAAACGCTTAGAGGAACGGCTGGCGGACGAGTTGAGCAACTCACAAATTGACGTACAAATGACCCGCATTACCGAAAAGCGAGGTATATACGTGTACGAAACGACTGCTTACATCAACAACGACCTTTACAGAGGCGTTGGTGTGAGCGCAGGAAAAGCAATCGACGACTTGCTCCATGGGCTGAAGTATGGCAGAGCGTACCATGAATCAAACGAAAGAGTAGTACTTTAAAGCCACAATCACCATGGAGCATTACCCATTCAGAGAACTCTTTTACGTTCGTCCCGGCAGTCGCGACTATGACCTGCCGCCTGATAGTTACTGGAACGACGACGGATACAGCGACGATGAAATAACCCTCGACAAAGAAACCTTTGAAGAAAATTTTTATGAAAAATTATAAAGACAATGAAGTTTTGCAGTGCGAACACTGCAAGGGCTATTTTGAAAACGAGTTATTGTCCGAATACAAGGGTGTGGTCGTATGCCCTGACTGCGAGAACTACCTCCGTACGAAGGATACGGAGAAGAAACTCACGCCAAATTTTAAAGACTTATTTAACGCTGTAGCTTTATGCTACATTTAAACAACCAATAAAAACTAAAAATTTAAAAACTATGAGTTTAATTAAGAAACCGCACGAACTAACCGTGCAACCGACCATCAAAACCCTGATTTACGGACAGCCCGGATTAGGGAAAACTACCCTTGCGCTCTCTGCGCCTAACCCGCTATTGATAGACTTCGACGGCGGCGTTCACCGTGTCAATGCTGCGCATCAATGCGACACACTGCCGGTGAGAAACTATCAGGAATTTTTAGATGTGCTCAAAGAAGATTTGAGCCATTACAAAACACTTGTGATTGACACCGCCGGAAAGATGCTCGATTACATGGGGGCTTACCTTATTGCAGGCGACCCCAAAATGGGCAAACGCGACGGCAGCCTCGCCCTGCAAGGCTACGGCGCACGCAAAGCGGAGTTTGTCCGCGTGCTTAAACAAATTTCCATCATGGGTAAACATCTGGTATTTGTCGCACATGAAAAGGAAGAAAAAGACGGCGACCAGAAAATCATCCGTCCTGAAATCGGTGGTTCGTCTGCCGGCGACCTTATCAAGGAACTTGACCTTGTAGGCTACATGGAAGCAATCGGAAAGCGGCGCACCATCTCCTTTGACCCATGCGAAAAGTACTATGCCAAGAACGTTTGCAATCTTCCGGCAATTATCGAACTACCTGTATTGGTCAATGAAGCCGGAGAAATAGTAAAGCCGAATAGCCAACTGACTGCTATTTTCGAAGCATACCAAACTAACCTCGAAAAGCGGAAAGTAATTGCCGCTGAATATGCGGAGCTCATAGAGATGATTGATGTAAAAATTGAAAGCATAACCGACATTAATACAGTCAACGAGGTATCCGATTGGGCAGTAAAATTCACAGGCTGGATATGGGATGCCAAACTTCAGGCAGGAATGAAGCTGAAAGAAAAAGCCACAGAAATAGGGCTAACCTTTAACAGGGAAACGAAAAAATATGAACCCAAATCTTAAATACTTATTTTACCCGTCTTTGCTCGACAAGTTCAGCGCTTACCTCAATCCGGGTAAGCTGCTGGACTATGGCAAAACGGAAGACGAAATCGAGCGGGAGCTGCTTGATGCGATAAACCGCGTGCCACACGAGAGCGAAGCCGCCGAGAAAGGCACGGCTTTTAACAACCTCGTCGATGCTGCTATTAACGCGAAAAACTATGAAGATATTCCGATGGTTGACGGCTTGGTGCACCACACAAGCAAACAGGGCAACAAATACGCCTTTCAGTTTCCTGTGCCTCTGGTGATGGATTTTGCCGAATACTTTAAAGGGGCGGCCTCGCAGGTATTCTGTGAGGGGACAATAGAAACCCGCTACGGATTAGTCGGGTTGTACGGCTACGCCGACGAAATCAAAGGCGCTACCGTCTATGACATAAAAACTACCGGCAATTATGAATTTCCAAAATACCTGCACAGCTGGCAGCGACATGTATATCCCTACTGTTTGCGACAGCAGGGAGTAGGAGTAGAAATCTTTGAATTCACTGTTACGGACTTCAAGAACACCTACAAAGAAGTATATACCTACGAGCCCGAAAAAACATTTATTGCCCTGCGTAGTATCTGTACGCAATTCATTGAATACATCGAAGCACGAAGGAATGTAATTACAGACAAGAAAATTTTTAACCAACACGAATAATTATGAACTTAAACATCAATCTAAATTTGAGGGCGCTAAAAAACACAGTAATTGTAAACGTACCCGGAAAAACAGCTACCAAAAAATGCCTTGCTATCCCTCTCGAAGACAACGACCTGTTCGTTGGCGAAAAAGGCATTTACCTAAACCTGTCTGCACAGAGAAACTACAACTTGTGCGACGGCAAAACGCACTTGATAATTCAGGGCAAGAAAGTACACAAGAACGTTCCCGTTTTGGGCGACGCAAAACTATTTGGGAATGTGTCGAAAGCCGTAACGCCAGAGCCCACCGTAGTGCCCGACGACGATTTGCCGTTTTAATCCATAATACGATGACCATTTCCGACATACGAACAGAGTGCGACGCCATGCAAGCCGAGTTAGAGTGCCTGACGCCCGACGACGTGAATGCTGTGATTGAGCGAGCGAAGAGGTTAGCGGTGTACCACGCCCGCTCCGGCTATTTACTTGCAGAAGCCAAGATGATTTACCGGAAGAAAAGGACGAGCGAGATAGCCGAAACAATCATCAAGATAGCGAAAGAAAGCTACCTGTCTTCAAAGGCGCAGAATGCACTTGTCGATAGCATAGCACGGGACGAAGCCTACCTTGTTGATTGGCTCGACCGCATCAACAGCAGCTGTGTTCATCAACTTGATATTATACGGACGATAATCAGTAAAGAAAAAGAAGAAATGCGCTTTGCAGGAATGCACGCGACATAAGAAAAATGCAACGCCCGAAGCAGTAAGAGGGCAAAAATAATAAATATTATGAAAGGATTTAAAGGATTTGATAAAGATTTAAAATGCCGGGACAAACAGTATGTCATCGGCAAAGAAGAAACAGAAGAAACCGCCTCGTTATGCTATAAAGGGCTGCACTTCTGCGAAAACCCGCACGAAATTTTTAACTATTACGCGGCGGGGAACGGTAATCGATTTTGTGAAATAGAGGCTCACGACGTTTCAGAAAAAAAAGAGGACGACTCTAAAAGAGTTGCCAAAAGACTAACCGTGAAAGCGGAAGTAGGTGTATTTCACATTTGCAAAATCGCCGTATCCACATTTTTTGAAAATTTTAGCTTCAAAAACAAAATAAATTCAACCGATACAAATAATGCCGGTGATTGTGGTGCTGCCAATGCCGGTGATAGGGGTGCTGCCAATGCCGGTGATTGTGGTGCTGCCAATGCCGGTTATTGTGGTGCTGCCAATGCCGGTGATAGGGGTGCTGCCAATGCCGGTTATTGGGGTGCTGCCAATGCCGGTGATAGGGGTGCTGCCAATGCCGGTGATTGTGGTGCTGCCAATGCCGGTGATAGGGGTGCTGCCAATGCCGGTTATTGTGGTGCTGCCAATGCCGGTGATAGGGGTGCTGCCAATGCCGGTGATTGGGGTGCTGCCAATGCCGGTGATTGGGGTGCTGCCAATGCCGGTGATAGGGGTGCTGCATCCGTAAAAGAAAATGGCGTTGCCATCTGTTCAACAGATGGAAAAGTGAAAGGTGGCAAGGGCTCGGTACTTGTATTGGTCAGCCGAGATAAAAATAACAACATAGTTGATTATGCAATGTCCATAGTGGACGGGAGTGCTATTAAAGCGAACGTATGGTATCGCCTCAATGATGGAAAATTTGAAGAAGTTTTATAAAATTAAAATGAACCTCAAACACGTAATTATGTTACACGAAGAAAGCAAACTACAACGCCAGTGCGTGCAATGGTTTCGATTGCAATTCCCGCAACTTGTACTGTTTGCCATTCCTAACGGCGGGCGGCGCGGCAAGGTGGAGGCGGCAATTATGAAAGGCGAAGGCGTACTCGCGGGTGTTGCCGATTTATTCCTTATGCTTCCTACGATGGCGCATAACGGGTTATTCATTGAAATGAAAACGCATGACGGCAAGCAGTCGGACAGCCAGCGCAAATTTGAGCGCAAAGCCCGCGAAAACAGTTATGAGTATAAGATTTGCCGGACGTTTGAGGACTTCCGAGATGTAGTACTAACCTATACAGATGTATCGTTATGAATGGCAATTTTAACACGCGGTACGGCGATTTGATACACATTTCCCCCAGTGGGAAAGAAGGGGTATTTGAACACAATTTACCTTTCGGCGTATTACAGCAGCGGAAAAAACTGTACATACAACAAGGATTTAATAGAGAAACATTGAAAATAGTTTATTCAAAATGAGTAAAAACATATTGATAAGAAATTTAACCGAAAAGCAAAATGAGCGGTTGTTGCTTTTG
>JAISXG010000029.1 GCA_031270605.1 Oscillospiraceae bacterium
AAAAAATGAAGAAGAGCAGATCATTGAAATCGGCGCGGGCAAGGGCTGGCGTTTTCACCGCCTTGCGTTTGACTGTTTTGGAAAAGACAAGCCGCTTGACCTTGACGAAATTGCTATTATTGCCTGCCTTGCGGTGGAATACGCGGACGGAACAAAGGAGATAATAACAACGGACGACAGCTGGAACACGCGCAAAAGCCAGACCGTTTATTCAAACATGTATAACGGCGAAACCTTTGACGCGGCGGCGGTTTGTGACGAGGCGTTCCCTGTCGCCGTGGTTGACCATCCGCACAGCATCCTGATTCCTCAGGAGGGCGAAGAGATCCGTGAAAAAGAGCGCTTCACCGGCGGGCGGCTGATTGTCACTCCCAACGGTGAAACCGTGATCGATTTCTGTCAGGAGATCACCGGCTACCTTGAAATTAAAATTGAGGGCAAACCCGGGCAGGAAATCGTCATCAAGCATTTTGAAATGCTTGACAGAGACGGTAATGTCTATACCGCAAACCTGCGCAAGGCGAAGCAGGAGCTGCGCTTTATTTGTGACGGAAAATCACATATTTATAAACCCTCTTATGCGTTCTTCGGCTTCCGCTATATTCAGATCATCGGCATGGACGATGTGAAGCCCGGGGACTTCACCGCCGTGGCTGTGTATTCCGACATGCGCCGCACAGGGTATTTCACCTGCTCCGACCCGCTTCTCAATAAGCTGCATGAAAATATTTTGTGGGGCCAGAGGGGCAATTTTCTTGACGTGCCCACAGACTGCCCGCAGCGTGACGAGCGCCTTGGGTGGACGGGCGACGCACAGGCCTTTGTGCGTGTCGCGGCCTTAAATTATGACGTTGCGAAATTTTTCAGAAAGTGGCTTGGCGACATGCGCGTTGACCAAACGCCCGAAGGCGGCATCCATCATGTGATTCCCACGATGGGCTGGAAGGATCATTCTTCAACCGGCTGGGCCGACGCCGCGTGCATCTGCCCGTGGCAGGTTTATCTCACCTACGGTGACGCTTCTATTTTGGAAGAAAATTTTGACATGATGCGCCGCTGGGTGGACTATATGGCTAAGCGCGCCAAAAAAGAGCATATTGATGAAAATTTCAAGAAGTCCCGCAACCCCTATGTGTGGAGCGGCGACGCGCATTTCGGCGACTGGCTTGCCGTGGGCGTTGAAAATGACAAGTCTTCCAATTATACCGATAAAGACCTGATCGCAACCGCGTTTTTTGCGAATTCAACGGATATCCTCATCAAATCCGGCAAAATCCTCGGCCGTGACGTGTGCGCCTATGAAACCCTGTATCAGAATGTCGTGCAGGCGTTCAAGGATGAATTCATGAATGCGGACGGCACGGCGAAAGTGAGAACGCAGACCGCCTGCGTGCTGGCGATCACCTTCAACCTCACAGACGATATGGCCGTGACCTGCCGCCAGCTGGCGGAAATTGTGCGCGAAACCAATTGTTTGATGACGGGCTTCCTCGGCACGCCTTACCTCCTGCATGCGCTTGACAGGGCGGGGGAAACCAGGCTTGCCTATGACCTGATCCTGCGCAAGCAATATCCCTCATGGCTTTATCCCGTCACGATGGGCGCGACGACGATGTGGGAGCGCTGGAACAGCCTCAATCCCGACGGCTCGTTTGCGGACGTAGGCATGAACTCCTTTAACCATTATGCATACGGCGCGGTGGGCGACTGGATGTATGCCACCATCGGCGGCATTCAGGTTGACGAAAACGCCCCCGGCTTCCGCAATATTCTCTTCAAACCCGTGCCGGATGACCGCCTGACCTTCGCCCGTGCAGCAATATGCACAAAATACGGTGAGGTAAAATCAGAGTGGCACAAAATAGGGGATTGTGTCGAATATTCCTTTACGGTGCCTGCATCCTGCACCGCCACGGCCTTTGTGAACGGCAAGGAGTATTCCCTGCAACCGGGCGAAAATGTTATTAAAAACTAACAAAAAGAACCAATGTTCACAACAATTTTACCAAAATTTTGTATTGGGTTGACGAATTTGCACAAACGTCTTTTCAAAACCCGGTTATGGTGTTATAATAAGTCCGGTTAAGCAGACCCTTTCACACCTTTTGGCATTCAGCTTGCGCAAACAGCCGGTTTGTTTCTTGCTATACATAACTTTGGTTTATGTATCGGGCCCTGCCCGCGGGACTTTGTTCCCGGGGGGTGCCACGGAATCGGCTGATTCCTTTGCCGAAAGATAAAACATGAAGGAAGTGTCACTTTTTGGATAAATTCGTTATAAGAGGCGGAAAGCGTCTTTGCGGTGAAGTTGAAATCAGCGGAGCCAAAAACGCAGCCCTCGCCATTCTTGCCGCCGCAGTGCTTGCTGACGATGTCAGCCGCATCGAAAATGTCCCGAACATCCGCGATGTGCGCATTATGGTGCAAATTATTAAAGAAATCGGCGCGACTGTGCGCTATATCAATAAAAACACAATTGAAATCGACGCCCGAACCGTTCAGTTCACCACCATCCCGGATGCGTTGACAAAGCGTTTGCGCGCCTCCTATTATCTCATCGGCGCGATGCTTGGCAGGCTCGGCAAAGCCCGTGTGGCCATGCCCGGCGGCTGCAATTTCGGCACAAGGCCGATTGACCAGCACATCAAAGGTTTTGAGGCCCTCGGCGTGCGCATTGTGACAGACAGCGCCGTGATCGACGCGAAGGCTGGCCAGATGATTGGCAGCGAGGTATATTTTGACGTTGTCACCGTCGGCGCGACTGTGAACGTGATGCTCGCCGCCGTCAAGGCCAGGGGGCAGACGATCATTGAAAACGCCGCGAAAGAGCCGCACATTGTTGACCTTGCGAACTTCCTCAACTTTATGGGGGCTGACATCCGCGGCGCGGGCACAGACATCATCAAAATCCGCGGGGTCGACAAACTGGTTGGCTGCACCTATTCCATTATTCCCGATCAAATCGAGGCCGGCACCTTTATGGTTGCCGCGGCGGCGACGGGCGGGGATGTGTTGATCAAAAATGTTACCCCGAAGCACCTTGACTCTATTTCAGCGAAGCTGATTGAATGCGGTGTGACGATTGAAGAGCACGACGACTGTGTGCGTGTGATCGGCCGCGGCCGCCCGATGAAATGCAATATCAAAACCATGCCGCATCCCGGCTTTCCCACAGACATGCAGCCCCAAATGGCGACCTATCTCACCATTGCGGAGGGCACGAGCATCATTTCTGAGAGCGTGTGGGATAATCGCTTCACTTATGTTGACCAGCTCATGCGCCTCGGCGCGAGTGTGCAGGTTGAGGGCAAGGCGGCCATTATTACAGGCATTCCCGAATTAAAGGGCGCGCCGGTGCGGGCGGACGATTTGCGCGCGGGCGCCGCCATGGTGATTGCGGGCCTGATTGCGCGGGGCGAAACTGAAATAGAAGACATTCATCATATTGACCGTGGGTATGAGGATCTTGTCGAAAAGCTCACGGCGCTGGGCGCGTCCATTGAGCGGGTGTCGATTCCCGACCCGGTGATCGACCCCATCCCGGCCGTGACGGCGAATGTCGGCTGAACTTAAACGAAAAGCAAACGGCTGTTCGCAGCCGTTTTTTTCATAACAATTATTTTGGGAGGAAAACATATATGAACGAGAAAATAAAATCCGCGCGCTTTCACCACATCGCGCTCGCGGCGCACCGCTATGAAGAAACGGTCGAGTTCTATAAAGCTCTGGGCTTCCGGCAGGTTGCCGAATGGGGCGAGGGCGAAGGCCGCGCCGTGATGCTGGAAATCGGCGACGGCGGCATTTTTGAGATTTTCGCAAAGGGCAGCGACGAGCCGGAGGTCAATTCCCGTTATTTTCACCTCGCAATCGCGACAGACGACCCGGACGGGGCCTATGCCCTGGCCATCAAGGCCGGCGCGACCTCAAAAATTGAGCCGAAGGATGTCACCATTCCTTCAGAGCCGCCCATGGATGTGCGCCTTGCGTTTGTCTATGGCCTCAACGGCGAAGAGCTGGAGTTTTTTCATCACAAAGGATAAGTGCTTGAAAACATAAGAGGGGTGAGAGCAGTGCAATACCGCGCATTCGGAAAAACAGGTGAGCAGGTGAGCGTGCTGGGCTATGGCTGCATGCGCTTTCCGCTGACAAACCGCGAGGATCACGGCAGCATTGACAAAGAGCAGGCAAAAGCGATGCTGCGGCACGCCATTGACAGCGGCGTGAATTATGTTGACACCGCGTTCTTTTATCATGACGGCAAGAGTGAATCATTTGTGGGTGAGGCGCTCAAAGACGGCTACCGTGAAAAGGTGCTGCTTGCCACAAAGGCGCCGTTCGGCGATTATCAGAGCAAGGACGATTTTTGGGAAAAACTGCATACGCAGCTAGAACGCCTGCAAACGGATGTGATCGACTGCTATTTGCTGCACTGCGTCACAAAGCGCAACTGGCAGGATTCGGCGTTGAAACATGGGTTGATTGACGAAATGGTCAAAGCGCGAGAGCAGGGCAAAATCCGTTACATCGGTTTTTCTTATCATGACGACTATGCGCTGTTCACCGAGGTCTGTGACGCGTTCGCGTGGGATTTTTGCCAGCTGCAAATCAATTATGTGGACGTTGAGAACCAGGCGGGCATGGCGGGTGTTGCCTATGCCGCTTCGCGCGGCATTCCCGTGATCGCCATGGAGCCGCTTTTGGGGGGGAGGCTTGCGGACCCGCCGCAAAATGTAAAAAGTGCCCTGCCGCAGGGTAAAAGCCCTCAGGGCAAAAGCCCTGTGCATGCGGCCTTTGACTTTTTGTGGAGCCGCCCTGAAATTCCCCTGCTGCTCAGCGGCATGGGCGCCATGGGGCAGGTGGAGGAGAATTTGCGCTATGCGGATGCGGCCCGCACAAACTGCGTTTCTCAGGAGGAGCTGCGGCAATACGATAATGCCCGACACATCTTTGAGCATTCCGCGCTGGTGTCCTGCACCGCGTGTGAATATTGCATGCCCTGCCCGTTTGGAGTGAAGATCCCCGAGGTGTTCATGCAATATAACCGTACGGTGCATTCCATGCGCAGCGCAAAAGAGGCCTATGCCGCGATTGACGGCGATGCGTCGCTTTGCCAGGCCTGTACCGTGTGCGAGCAAAAATGCCCGCAGCACATCCCCATCAGCGAAGAGATGGCGCGGGTGGCGCGGATTTTCGGTGAATGACTGACAGAAGCAAAAACCGGCGGATATCGGCGTTCGTCATCAACGCCGATATCCGCCTTTTTTTGTTTGTTCAAGCAACGCAAAACACGGCACCGCAAAAAAATATTCTGCGAAAAAAAGCCGAATGTCAGCAAATGCTGGAATCAGACCACAACAACAGAAAAGGTGTGCTCTGTCAATTCGCTTCTTTCACCGCAGGAATTCACTTGCAGCGCTGTTACGGTATAGGTGCCGGGGGTGAGCTCTCTTGCGAAGACCGCCGAGAAATTGCCTTCGCCGTCCGCCATTGTTCTGGTGCACATCATCCCTCTGATACACACAATCACCATATTGCCCGGCAGGGCTGTGCCCGTGATGACAGGCAGGGTGTCTGTGATTTCTTGCCCTTGTGCCGGATATAAAATCACAGGGGCAGGCAAGAGGTCAGGAGAGGGAGGTGTGGGGATTAATGGAATCGCGATTGCAATTTTGAAGCAGCTGTAATCCGCATTATCGCTTGCCTGGCAGCTCACGGCATAAACGGCGTGGCAGCCCGGCTTCAGTGGGCAGGGCAGAGTGATGGACCAAGTGCCGTCCAGTCCGGCTGTTACTTCTTGCAGGGGGAGGTTATCCACCCTGACCTTTACAACAGCGCCCGGCTCTGCAGTGCCGGATACCGTTTGAAGCCCCGCCAGAATCTGCATGTTGCCCGGCACGAGGATTTCAAGTGGTATACTGTTACAGTTTGCGCCTGAATAATTCAAGCTATCATTGCTCATATTCTGAACCTCTCTTTATGATATTAGGACATGTCCTAATTCAGTATATGAGCGAAAACAGGATTTGCTACAGAAAAATGTGTTATCAGGCTGTCCTTTTTTCTGCAGGACATGACAAATTATTATTGTTTCATTTTTTTTCGAAAAACCAGAGCAGCGCATACGCCCGTGCCCAACGCATAGGCAACGACCCATGCAAGGTGTGCGGGCAGGGCAAAGAAGTTGCCTGCGAGCGCCGCTTTTGCGGCTTCAAACGCGTGCGAGAAGGGGAGTGCATAGGCAATGGCTTTAACAGTGCCGCCCACCAGCGCAAGGTCAAACCACATGCCACTGCCAAGGGCCGCAAGCTGGGCGAAAATGCTGAAAAATCCGCCCACCTGCTTGTCTGTAAAAATGCTGCCCAGTAGAAGCCCAAATGCAATGAAAAAAATTGCTGCGGGCAGCAGGGAAAGGGTGGCATAAAGGATGTTTATATTAGGTTGCAGCCCCATAAATATCGCCGCCGCAAAGCACACGGCGCATTGCAGCAGCGCCATGGGCAGCAGCGGCAGCGCATAGCCGAGAAGGTAGTCTTTGGGTGTGAGGGGCGAGGCGAATAATCGCGTGAGAAAAGATGACATGCGGTCTTTTGCAATCAACATGCCCGCAAACAGCGAGATGAAGGCAAAGCTGAACACCGCAACCCCCGGGGCAAAGTTTTCAATGCGAAAAATTTCGGGACCCGAGCCGGGGATGCTGCTGTTGACGACTCTTACAAGACCCAGCAAAAACAGCGGCAGACCAAAACCAAAAAGAAGGCTCAGCGGGTCGCGAAAGATTTCTTTTCTGTTGCGCCCGGCAAAGGCGTTGAGTTTCATATAAATCCCCCCTTTTAAATATCGGCCCCGGTCAATGTCAAGAAGGCATCTTCAAAACTGCCGGTTCGTGTTTGCTGTTTCAGCTCTTCCGCGCTGCCAAGGGCTTTGAGTCGCCCCTCGTGCAGAATGGCTATGCAGTCTGAAAGCGCCTCGGCCTCTTCCATGTAATGTGTGGTTAAAATGATGGTGATCTTGCCTTTCAGCTCACCGATCTTTTTCCAAAGCTCACGCCGTGCACGCACGTCAAGCCCCAGCGTGGGTTCGTCCAAAAACAGAATTTTTGGTTCTGAAATCAATGCCATGGCAATACTCAGCCGCCGCTGCATGCCGCCTGAAAGGGCTTTTGCCCGGTCTTTCGCGTGCTCAGTCAGCCCAAAAACCTCCATGGATGCTTGCGCTTTTTCTTTGGCCGCTTCTTTTGCGCTGCCATAAATGCGGGCGATCAATTCAAGGTTTTCACGCACGCTCAGTGTGGGCGCCACCGCGGTTTCTTGCGGCGACACATTGATTTGCGGCTTGATTTTGGTTGCGTCAGTTTTTATGCTGTAGCCGAGCATCAGCGCGTCGCCCGATGTGGGCGTGAGCAGGCACGAGAGCATTTTGATGGTGGTGGTTTTACCCGCGCCGTTTTGCCCAAGCAGGGCAATCAATTCACCCTGCTTGATTGATAAATCCAGCGCGTCTACAGCCATGCGGTTTTTATATTGCTTTGTCAGGCCACGAATTTCAAGGGCATTCACGATGATTCCTCCTCCGGTTCCTCTTTTGCATAGAGAATGTCTATGGCGAACTTGAGAAAGTCCTCTTGTTTTGCAAGGGCGATACCCTGCTTGATGTCGCCGAACACAAGCATCATGTCACCCGGTTTGATGTCAAATACCTCGCGGGCCTGTTTGGGAATGACAATTTGCCCCTTTTCGCCGACTTTGACGACGCCAAACATGTATTTGCCTTCGGGCGGTTGTTGCGCATTCATAAAATCATCCTTTCAAACTAATAAGTATAACTATTCATACTTTTCATTTTTATTATACTATTCATCTAAGCGTCTTGCAAGTGGTTTTATTTGAGACTGTCAAAAATATTTTTGCCACGAAAAAAAACTCTCCCTAAAACAGGAGAGTTTCAATCTTTTGTTATGTATCTATCGGTGTTACCATGGGCATCAATTTTTATAGTTCCCTGCAGGCAGAGAGTGTCTATGTTATTTAATCCACGGAATATATTGTTTGGTGTTTGCAATCATTTCTTCATAGAGGGCATGTGCGTCGTCCATTGAAATGCACATCTGCGGATCGCCCAGAAACGCGCGGAAGCCCAGCTCTTTGTCGCCTGTAAAAACGGCTTTCAGAATCGTTTCCTGATTGTGGATGATCCGCTCCACAAGAATTTTTACATCCCACTGCATGTCGCCCGCGTTGACGGGGATGACGTTGTCGTATGTAAACAGGGCGTTTGTTTCGACAACCGGCCCGTTCGGCAGGTTTGAGAGCTGGCCGCTGTTCGGGATGTTGACGTTGGTGAGAAGGTTGCCAAGACCCAGCAGGGCCTTGATTTGCTTCACGCCCTCTTCGCCTGTGAGCCTGAGCTTATAAGGCTCTTTCTGCGAGCGCATTTCCTCGCTCTTTGCAAGGCGCTTTTGCAGCCCCTCTTTGCGGCTTTTCACCGTCGTCAGCCCGAAGCTCCAGCTTTCGGCCACCTCGGGGGTCTTGACATACCACGCGGGCAAAAACTCCACAAGATGCCTGTCGCCCGCCGCGGCGATCACGCCGTAGCGCTTGAACAAATCAAACTTCACCGCGTTCTGTGAGCGGAAGTGCTTGTTTGCCCAATTATCCTTTTCCTGCGTGTCGATGCTTTCGGCCCGCACATAGTCGATGAATTTGTCATACACGGGCAGCAGGTCAACGCCTCTCCAAGTGGCCTCGTTGATCCATGTGAAGTGGTTCACGCCCTGCACGTTTGTATAAAAATCGGTGTCGCCGGGGCAGTCACCGTCCAAAATCTCTGAAATGGCCTGGGCGAGCAGCGCCTGTGTGCCCTTGACCTCATGGCAGCAGCCGAAAGCCTTGATTTTGGGAAAGACTTCATAGAGCGTGCGCACGCAGAGCGTCATGGGGTTGGTGTAGTTGATGACCCATGCGTCGGGCGCGTATTTCATGATCGCCTCGGCGATTTCAATGAACATCGGGATAGTGCGATAGGCGCGGATCAGGCCGCCGGGGCCGGTGGAGTCGCCCACAGGCTGATAAATGCCGTATTTTTCGGGCGTGTGCACGTCGCTTTCCATTTCGTCGAAGGTGCCGGGCAAAATGGAGATTACCACAAAGTCCGCGCCCGCGAGCGCGGCTTTCAGGCTTTTGACGGCTTTGTATTTCCAAACGCTCTGGGCGCCAAGCGCATTTTTGTAGTTGTTGCCGATGATTTCATTGTGCTTTGCGGCCTCATGATCAATGTCATACAAGCTGACGGTGCCATTCAGCGCCGGTTCTGCGGCGAGGTCGCTCATCAGACCCCATGCCCAGCCGCGTGAGCCGCCGCCGATATAGGCGATGCGAAGGCCGGTTACTTTGTCGTTGTGAAAAACCATTTTCTCTCCCCCTGATGCGTTTATGCAGAAATATATTTTATGCCGTATTGTTGCAAACCACCCGAAAAATAAGCATAAAGGCTTTGATGCTCTAAATCTATCATATCATAGAAAACACCCGAAAGGCAAGCGCAATATGGCATGAAATGGAAAAGAGAAAAAATTGTAATGATTCTTGGGAGAATAAAGTTTGAAAAATAAAATTTTTTAAACAGGAAGTTTTATGCTTTTCTGCCATAAAGGCCGGCAGGAATATTACTGCGTAATACCGCACAAAACTGCCGCCTCGCAGAGAAAGGATGGTCATAAAAATGAAAGAAGTTCAAAAAACTGTTTCTTTTTGTTTCTTTTTCATGTATAATATGAAATGAGGTTTTTGTTTTTCTGTGGCCGTAATACGAATCCCTCATAAAAAGCTTACTAAAAAATTTGCGCAAAACCGCATAAAGAATCCTGCAGAGCAGGATTTGAGCTTCTTGCTTGATTTTTTAGAGATTTTTTAATCGGGAGTTCGTATAAGGCGAGAGAAAAAACCAAATTCAGCAAAAAGGAGCGTTTGTTATGAAAAATGACAGGATGTTTTTAAGGTGTGAAATCTGCGGGAATATCATCGGCATGATTCACGATTCCGGCGCGACGCCCGTCTGCTGCGGCCAGACAATGACGCAGCTTGAGCCCAACACCGTTGACGCCGCTGTGGAGAAGCATGTTCCCGTGGCGGAAAGAGTGGGAAATGAGATCCGCGTAAAAGTCGGCAGTGTGGCACACCCGATGGTTGCGGAGCATTTTATTCAGTGGATTGCGATTGCCAGCGAAAAACAGACGCAGCGTTACATTCTCAGGCCCGGCGAGGCGCCCGAGGCCGTGTTCCTGGTTACCGGTGATGAGCCGGTCACGGTTTATGAATATTGCAATTTGCACGGGCTCTGGGCGGCAGACCTGTAAGCTTTGCATTGTTTTCGTTGCATGCGCTATAAATGAGGGAAAAATACTCGGCGCGGTTTTGTGCTAGTTCAGCATTTAGCCGCGCTGGTTTTTTTTTGCAAAAAAAGAGGGCGGATAAACCGCCCTCAAAAGCCATGCCTTTTAACTTATTTGATTTCGACTTTTGCGCCGACCTCTTCAAGTTTCGCCTTTGCAGCCTCAGCATCGTCTTTGGAGATGGCTTCTTTGACCGCTTTGGGCGCGCCGTCAACAAGAGCTTTCGCCTCTGCAAGGCCAAGGCCTGTGAGCTCGCGAACAACCTTGATGACCTTGATTTTCTCTGCGCCGATTTCGGCAAGAATAACGTCAAACTCTGTCTTCTCTTCAACCGCTGCGGCTTCTGCCGTGGGTGCGGCCACTGCCACTGCCGCGGCTGCGGAAACGCCGAATTCTTCTTCAATAGCGGAAACGAGCTCAGCAAGCTCAAGAACGGTCAGTTCTTTTACTGTTTCCACAATAGCATTAATTTTATCTGATGCCATTTTCATATCCTCCTAATTAATATGGAATAGTTTTCTTTGGTTTATTCTGCCGCAGTTTCTGCCGGTGCTTCTTCAGCCGGAGCCTCTGTCTGTGCGGGAGCCTCTTCTGCCGCGGGGGCTGCTTCGCCGTTTTTATCCACTACGGCCTGCAACGCTCTTGCGAGAGAAGCGATGGGAGCCTGGAATGCATAAACAACAGTAGCAAGAAGGATTTCCCTTGAGGGAAGCTTTGCGAGGGAGTCCACCTTGTCAACGCTGATGACGCCCCCGTCAAGGAAGCCGCCTTTCACGCTGAAGGTCTTGTGCTTGTCTGCAAACTTGCAAAGGATCTTCGCGGCCGCCACATAGTCCTCAGAACTGATGGCGAGAGCGGTCGTGCCCTCAAGCTTATCATTCAAGCCCTCAAGTGCGGTGCCTGTGAACGCGAGTGTGAGCATGGTGTTTTTGACGACCATATATTTCACGCCGGCTTCACGAAGGTCTTTACGAAGCTGTGTGTCCTCAGCAACGGTGATGCCCTTATAGTCGACCAGAACGCCTGTGACAGCGTTGCCGATTGCCTCTTTCAGTTCTTGCACCTGCTGCTTTTTTAACTCTAAAATCTTTTCGCTTGGCAAATTCTATTCACCTGCCTTGTTTTTATTTTGGACTGCGAGGCCAAAGAAAGATAAAAGCCCTTTCCGCATCCGGGAAAGGGCATAATCGCATAATATACAAATTATGATTATACTCAATTCCTCGGCAGGCGGTGAAACCATTATCTTTTCCCGACACAAAATGGGCGGGAAAAGGCCTGCTGTCTTAAGAACAGCTCTATTATTATACCATATAACACAACGTGTGTCAAGAGATATAATAATGTTTTTTATTCGGCGCTCGCAGTGACCTTGTTGGGGTTGATGCGGATGCCGGGGCCCATGGTGGTCGCGACCACGCAGGAGCGGATATACTGGCCCTTTGTCGCAGACGGCTTTGCCTTCACAATCGCGTCAAGCAGAGCGTAAAAATTTTCAACCAGCTTTTCAGGGCCGAAAGAAACCTTGCCGATGGGGCAGTGGATGATGTTTGTTTTGTCAAGGCGGTATTCAATCTTACCTGCCTTGGCCTCATTGACGGCTTTTGCCGCGTCAGGCGTGACGGTGCCGGCCTTGGGGCTGGGCATCAGGCCGCGCGGGCCGAGCACTTTACCAAGACGGCCGACAAGGCCCATCATGTCGGGCGTTGCGATGGCAACGTCAAAATCCATGAAGCCTTCGCCCTGAATTCTTGCGACAAGATCTTCGGCGCCGACAATGTCCGCGCCGGCTTCTTCGGCGGCCTTTGCCGCGTCACCTTTTGCAAAAACAGCCACACGAACGGTTTTGCCTGTGCCGTTGGGCAGGATAACCGCGCCCCTGACCTGTTGGTCGGCATGGCGGGAGTCAACGCCCAGTCGAACGTGCACCTCAACCGTTTCATCAAACTTGGCGGCCGCCGTTTTGATGGCGGTTTCAAGCGCTTCGGGTGTTTCATAAAGCTTTGTTCTGTCGACAAGCTTCATGCTCTCGTTATATTTTTTACCATGTTTCATTATCAAATTACCTCCCTGTTTGTGGTGAAGCAGCCCACGCGCTGTGCGCCTGTTTCGGGCTGCTGTTCGGAAATTCCTCCCACGCGGGAGCGTCAATCAACGACAGTGACGCCCATGCTGCGTGCCGTACCCGCGATCATGCTCATTGCGGCTTCAATGCTTGCGGCGTTTAAGTCGGGCATTTTCTGCTCTGCAATTTTTCTGATTTGTTCAGAAGTGATTTTTGCCACTTTTGTTTTGTTGGGCACGCCGGAGCCGCTTTCAATGCCGCATGCCTTTTTGATCAGAACAGCTGCGGGGGGCGTTTTGGTAACGAAGCTAATGGAACTGTCGGCATATACGGTGATGACAACAGGAATAATCAGGCCGATATCGTTTTTCGTGCGCTCATTAAACTCTTTTGTGAATGCCATAATGTTTACGCCGTGCTGGCCAAGAGCGGGGCCGACGGGCGGTGCAGGCGTCGCTTTACCTGCGGGAATCTGAAGCTTAACAAAGCCTTTAATCTTTTGTGCCATAATAATTGCACCTCCAAAAAAATGTGGTAGTGGCGGAACCTGACGCTCCTCCCACAAGAGCTCAAAGAGCCCTTATAAGCAAGCCGCGGCCTGAAAAACAGGCGAGCAGCCGATTACCAAATAATATATTAAACAGAACTTATACGACAGGCTCGACCTGATCCAGTTCCAGGTCAATGGGCATCTCTCTGCCCATCATGGAAATGATAACACGCACAAGATCCTTGCTTGTGTCGATCATGTCCACCGTTCCCGAAAAGTCCGCAAACGGCTCAACAAGAACGGTCACAAGGTCGCCGACCTGATATTTGACCTCAACGGTGCGCACCTCGACCCCGAGCGCAAGAACCTCGCGTTCGCTCAATGGGATGGGCTTGCTTTCAGGGCCGACAAAGCCCGTGACGCCGCGCGTGTTGCGAATGACATACCATGTTTCGTCCGTCATTTTGAGCTCGCCGGATTTGGAATCATAAAAAACCGCCAGTTTAACAAGTACATAGCCCGGATAGAGCTTGCGCTCAACCTCTTTTTTCTGGTCGTCGCGAATTTCGGTGACCATCTCTGTGGGCACGCGCACTTCCAGGATCTCATCATGCATTTTGCGGTTCTCAACAATTTTTTCAATATTCGCGGCCACTTTATTTTCATAGCCCGAATAGGTATGCACCACATACCATTTTGCATCGTCAAACATAGGCAACCTCCTTTACCGGGAACTCGTGTGAACAGCGGTTATATGCGATCAAAAACGTCATGACGCCGCTGTTGTGGTTTCTGCTGTGCCGGCGGTTGTTTGCTCGCCGCCCGACGCGTCTTCACCGGTGGCGCCCTGCGTTGTTTCTTCGTTGCCTTCGGTGACGGCAGCGGTTGTTGTTTCGCCTGTTTCTGAGAGCGTTGTAGTTTCTTTGTTCAGGCTTTCGATGCCATCCTTAACCAAACCGATCGAGGAGGAAAGCCCAAAATCAACAAGCCAAATGCCGGCGCCGACAACAAGAACAACCGCAAACACAACGAGAGAACTCTTGATTACGGTTTTTCTGTCGGGCCACACAACCTTTTTTGCAGTACCTTTGAAATCCTTAAAGAAACGCTTGATCCCGGCCCAAATTCGCAAAAAAATGTTCGGCCTGTCCGCATTCTTTTTCTGTTTATTCTTTTTTGTACGTTCTTGTTTTTCTTTTAACGCTTCTTTCGCAGCGCGCTTAGCCTCTTTTTCATCCAACTTCTGTTGCTGTTTGTCTGACATGATCAAATTCACCTCTCCGATGACAGAATTTATTGGTTCACCGATGTTGGTTTCGGGTTTTATGCGCCATCGGGCACAAAACCTTAAATACGCGAGCCGTTCTCAGGAAAATATCCTTTAAAAACCGACACTGCGTTTGCGATGTCAGTTACTTCGTTTCCCTGTGAATCGTGTGCTTCCTGCAGTATCTGCAGTGTTTCTTCATTTCCATTCTGTCAGGAGTATTCTTTTTGTTTTTCATTGTGTTGTAGTTGCGTCTTTTGCACTCTGTGCAGGCAAGAGTTATCTTAACTCGCATAACGGCACCTCCATTTTAGTGTGTAACCGTGCTTTGCGCTGTTTTGCAATGCGGAAAAATCCGCGTTTGTACAAAAATCAGAGCAACAGCTGTTACTTAGCCTCCCTCTTGAAATCAGGGCACAAAAAAATAGCCCTCATAAAGAGGTGAAATTACTATATCATAAGAATTTTTATACGTCAAGTGTTTTTTAAAAAAGTTTTTTTGCTTTCTATTAGGATTGTAATATATTATACAAAATATACCCGCAGGAAAGCGCCTCTCAGACCGCTGGGCGGCTTTTCAGCCGGGCGGCAGGAAGAAATTGCGTCGTTCTCTTGACAAGGGCGGCAAACAGGCATATAATGGAACTAAATCAGTAGTCTGCTGATTATAACAGAATATCTTCGGGGCGGGGTGAAATTCCCCACCGGTGGTGACAGCCCACGAACAAAGAGGTTTCCTTTTTGCCGATAAGGTGAAATTCCTTAGCCGACGGTAATGCAGCGCGGTTGCCTGCTGAGTCCGGATGAGAGAAGAACGGCATATGGTGTTTTTGCCCCGTGGATTTTTCCGCGGGCTTTTTTATTTTATAAAAATTGAAATACCCCCGTATTTCCACAACGAAAGGCTGGTTTGCAACATGACAGTAAGAAAAGATCAAATCAAAAAAATAACCGTCCTCGCCATGCTCACGGCGCTTGCCTACGCCGTGATGTTTGTGATTCACATTCCCGTCGGCACTTTTCTGACCTATGACCCCAAGGCCGTGGTGATTGCCATCGGCGGCATGCTCTATGGCCCGCTGCCCGCGCTGCTGGTTTCTGTTGTCGTGGGGCTGTTGGAAATGGTGACGATCAGTTCGACCGGCGTGATCGGCGCGGTGATGAACATTTTCTATTCCGCTTCTTTTTGCTGCACCGCCGCGCTGGTTTACAAAAAAAAGCGCACGATGGGCGGGGCATATTTCGGCCTGTTTCTCGGCGCGCTCATATCCACTGCTGTCATGCTGCTGTGGAACTATATTTTAACGCCATTCTATACCGGCCTAACGCGTACGGAGGTGCTCGGGATGTTTTTGCCCTTATTGCTGCCGTTTAATCTGATCAAGGGCGGCATCAACGCCGCGGCAACGGCGCTGCTTTACAAGCCCATTGCCACGGCGCTGCGCAAAACGAACCTGCTGCCAAAGTCAGAGGGTGCGCGCAGCGAAAGCGGCCGGGGCGGCAAGGTTGTGGCCGTGGCTGCGGTTGTTTTTGTGCTCGCTTCGCTGCTTGCGGCGCTCTATTTGCTGCAAAATGCGCAGTAATTTGTGAAAAATTGTTAAAAATCAGATTATTTTATATTAATAAATCAGCATTTTATTGGTTGACAACTTTTGTGCATCTGTATAAAATAATAGTATAAAACAGAATACATCTCCTTATAAAGAGTGGCGGAGGGAACGTCCCTGTGAAGCCCGGCAACCTGCAAGAACTTGCGTGGTGCCAAATCCGGCGGTGAAACCGAGAGATAAGGCTTTTTTTGCATTTCCACGGTTTGGCTCGCTGCCGAACCGTTTTTTTGTTTTATATTCAAATCGTATGTTGTTTGCATTTTTGCAGAAAGGACTGATTGACAATGGCAAAACGTTTATTTACATCCGAATCCGTAACAGAGGGGCATCCGGACAAAATCTGTGATAAGATTTCCGACAGCATTCTCGACGCGATCATAAAAGAGGACCCCGCCGCGCGCGTCGCGTGCGAAACCATTTGCACCACGGGCATGGTGCTGGTGATGGGAGAAATCTCAACCAACGCTTATGTGGACATCCCAAAAATCGCGAGGAACGCGATTTGCGAAATCGGCTATGACGCGCCCGAAAAAGGCTTTGACGGCAACACCTGCGCGGTGATCACCACAATCGACGAGCAGTCGCCCGACATCGCGCTGGGCGTCGACCATTCTTTTGAGGTGAAGCATGGCGGCCGCGACGCATATGACGAGTTCGGCGCCGGCGACCAGGGCATGATGTTCGGCTTTGCCTGCACCGAAACCCCCGAACTGATGCCGCTGCCCATCGCGCTTGCGCACCGCCTTTCCCGCCAACTGACCGAGGCGCGCAAAAACGGCACGCTGCCCTATTTGCTGCCCGACGGCAAAACCCAGGTGACGGTGGAATATGACGACGACAAGCCCGTGCGTGTGGAAACGGTGGTTGTTTCTTCGCAGCACACGGCGGACGTCTCTCTTGAAACGATCCGCGAGGGCATCATCAAAGAGGTGATCAAGCCCATTATTCCCGCGCAACTGCTTGACGACGGCACGATTATCTATGTCAACCCCACCGGGCGTTTCGTGGTGGGCGGCCCCGTGGGCGACAGCGGCCTGACGGGCAGAAAGATCATTGTTGACACCTACGGCGGCTATGCGTCGCACGGCGGCGGCGCGTTTTCGGGCAAGGACCCCACGAAGGTTGACCGCAGCGCCTCCTATGCCGCGCGCTATGTGGCGAAGAACATCGTGGCGGCGGGTCTTGCGGAGCGCTGCGAGGTGCAGGTGGCTTATGCCATCGGCGTGGCGAAACCCGTTTCGGTTCGCGTGAACACCTATGGCACAGGGAGCTATGACGACGACCGGCTTGCACAGGCCGTAAACAAAGTGTTTGACCTGCGCCCGGCGGCGATTATCGACAAGCTCGAGCTGAGAAGGCCGATCTACGCTTCCCTTGCGGCTTATGGCCATGTGGGCAGAACAGACCTTGACCTGCCGTGGGAGAAAACGGACAAAACCGAAGCGCTGAAAAATGCGTTGCAGTAACAAACAAGGCAAAACATAAAAAACAGCGCCGCTTGTGATTGCTCACGGGCGGCGCTGTTTTTTAGAAAGGAAGTATCAATCGAAAGAAGAAATTTGTGAAGTAATGGTTACTGAATTAAGCCACATGCAGCGGCCCGTCGCTCGGTGTTTCGGGCTTGTATGCGCATTGCTCATGCAGCCTGAGTCTTTGCCGCTGCACGCGCAGCTGCTGCTGGCGCAGCTTTTGCACCTTTTTGCGGCGATAGTTGTGAACAAGGACCGCCATGAGCTTTCTTTCAAAGCGAATCAGCTTTTGTTCGTTGATGAAGCACCAGATCACGAACAACGCCATGATGATTTCAATCGCGGTTTGTATGACGAATAAAGTTGACATAATCTCAGCCCTCTCTTTTGCATTCCGGTCTATTTGTTTCCGGTATCACCCACGCGGTTTGCGCGAGGAACATATGTTTGTTATGCGTTTATTATAGCGTACTGTTTCGCGCTTGTCAAGACAAATGTTCGATAAATTTTAAAAAATTTCAAAATCAGTCAGGTTTCTTCAAATTCCTGTTTTTGCCTTGTGTTGGTGATTTTATGTTAGCACAACATGTAGTTGTTGTCAAGCTTATCGACACAAAATCATGTATAATTCTATAATGTTTTGTTTTTTTACACGATTTTTGCCCCCTTTGAGGGCTTTTCATGGCTTGCGGCAAATTGCTGTCAAAAGCCTTCGCTTGCCGCTTTGTCTTGACGCAATGGGCGCGAAGGTGTAAAGTGAAACCATAGAATATCAGAATATGACGGTTGGAGGGGATGCTTTGCCGCATCAGGAATTAAAAAACAGGGGTTTGCCTCAGGCGCTGCGGTTTTCTGACGGGCGGCGGGTTGCCGGCGCGGAGGATTGGGAAAAGCGGCGGGAGGAAATCAAAGAGCTGCTGTGCCGTGAGGAATACGGCTTTTTGCCGCCGAAGCCCCGAAGCGTTACCGCGCAGGCGGTGAAAACAGAGGAAAATTTTTGCGCGGGCAAGGCGTCGCTCACAACCGTGCGGCTGACGGCGGTTTGGGACGGCGGCGAATTCAGCTTTTTGGTGTATTGCACGCGGCCATATGCCGCGCGGCCGTGCCCCGCGTTTGTGTTCATCAATTTCCGCGACGGGGTGCCGGACAGATATTTGCCCGCTGAAGAGGTCGTTGACAGCGGCTTCGCGGTGTTTTCATTCTGTTATCAGGATATTACATCGGACGACGGGGATATGACAAACGGCCTCGCGAAATTTTTCTGCGCGGACGCTTCGGATAAAAGCGCGCCGGGCAAAATCGCCCTGTGGGCGTGGGCGGCCATGCGGGTGATGGACTATGTGCAGACGCTTGAGACGATTGACCGTGCCAACGTCGCCGTGATGGGGCATTCGCGTTTGGGCAAGACCGCGCTGCTGGCGGGCGCGATGGACGAGCGCTTCGCGTTTGTGATCAGCAACGATTCGGGTTGCGGCGGGGCGGCGCTTTCGAGAGGTAAGGGCGGGGAGCGCATTGCGGACATCACCGCGCGTTTTCCTTTTTGGTTTTGCGAAAACTATCTGCAATATCGTGGCAAAGAAGAAACTTTGCCCTTTGACCAGCATTTTTTGCTCTCGCTTGTGTTTCCGCGCGGCTTGTATGTTGCGAGTGCGGAGAAAGACGCGTGGGCGGACCCGCGCTCGGAGTTTCTCGCCTGTGTGGAGACAGGGAAGGTTTATGAGGCGCTGGGGGCGGCGGGGCTTGTGCATTCGGGGCGGTGGCCCGTTGCCAACGAATGGTATCATGAGGGGAGCATTGGATATCACATGCGCGCGGGCACGCACTATTTGAGCCGCTGTGACTGGAGCTGCTTTATGCGGTTTGTGACAGAGCATAGAAACTGAATAAAAAAATGATAGCCCGGAGCGAAATCCGGGCTATCGCTTTCTAAAAAACATATTGTTTTGAAAGTAAAAAGTTTTTTTAGCGATATATGGGTGATATCATGTCCTTTCGTATGGCTGCTTGTTATCTGTTATTCCAACAAGATAATCTACGCTGGTGTTATAAAACAATGCCAGCTTTATCATAATTATGAGCGGCACATCTCTTTCCCCTCGCTCATATTTAGAATACAAAGATTGATCACATTGAAGATATGCTGCAATATCCTTTTGTGTAAAATCCGAATCCTCACGCATATCGCGTATTCTCATTCTTATTGCCATATTAAATCACCACCAAAAATAATTATAAAATAGGACACTGTGTACTATTGACAAATTGGACTATTTGTCCTAAAATATATATAGATATTTTGATGTAGGTGGCGGAATAGTTATGAGAGATAAAAAACAACATTTTTAATTCATATTTTGAAAGGAGCACCCTATGGAAGCAATAACCTATGAAGACGATATTATTGGTTTTATAGACAGCAGGATAGAGGGAGTTATGCATAATCTGCTGAAAACAAATCCCGAATTTGCCCTCGCGGCCGAACGATGCAACGCATTGGTAAAAAATTTTAATTTCATTATCAGCCATGACCAAGATTTTATGATGACTGCCGGAGATTGTGCGGATTTAAAGAAATATCTTGAACAGGATTTTATTCAAACCACAATCATGCACGAGGAACTGTACCGGCAGGGATATCTTGACTGCGTAAAGCTGCTTTCTATGCTCGGCCTCATACAAAACCACGCGTCATGAACAAGAGTCCCTCCCCGCTTGTTAAAAAGTTTACACGCACGGGCAATCGCGGCTTCTGCGGGCCGTAGAAGCTCCACGCATACAGCTTAACAGCCTGCAACGATTGCAGAAAGGCGGCATGCTGCAATGGACTTTTCAAAAAGACTGCATGAACTGAGAGAAGATTCCGACCTCAAACAAATTAAACTTGCGCAAAAACTGCATCTAAAACCCAGCGTCGTTTCAAAATATGAAAACGGCAAGGTGCAGCCCTCAATCGACACGCTGATCAAACTGTCTGAAATCTTTTCCGTCAGCGTCGACTATCTGTTCGGCCTCTCCGACATTAAAAATCCGTACACCGCCGAAACCTTCATGCCAAAAGAGGTCAACCTGATTCTCAGGTTCCGCAGGCTTTCGGACGATCAGCAAATCAGGATCGATGAAAGAATCAACACGATTTTGGCACTGTAATCTTTTGCCCAGAATTGAAAAGAGGCCGGTTTCCGCACCGGCCTCTTTTTATAAGCTGTATTCTGTTTTTTACTGAATTATTCTTCCTCTTCGAGCTTCTTGGCCTCTTCAATGACCTTCTGCGCGACGTCGCCCGGGGCCTCTTCATAACGCGCGAACTCAAGGCTGAAATAGCCCCTGCCCGCCGTTACCGAGCGCAGCGCCGTCGGGAAGTCGCCCATGGCGGCCATCGGGACTTCCGCGATCAGCTCCTGCATCTTCGGCTCTTCGGACGGGCCCATGCCCAGCACGCGGCCGCGGCGCTTGGTGATGTCGCCCATGATGTCGCCGAGGTTGTCGTCGGGCATATAGGCCTTGAGTGTGCCGATCGGCTCAAGAATCGCGGGGGACGCCTGCGGGATGCCGTTTTTATATGCAACGGAGGCGGCGGTTTTGAACGCCATTTCCGAAGAGTCAACCGGGTGGTAGGAGCCGAAATACAGCGTCGCCTTCAGGCCGACCATCGGGTAGCCCGCGAGCACGCCGCGCTGCACGCTTTCGCGCAGGCCCTTTTCAACCGCGGGGAAGTACTGCCTTGGCACAGAGCCGCCCACAACCTCCTCGGCGAATATCAGTTCGTCGCCCTCACAGGGCTCAAAGCGGATGTAAACGTCGCCGAACTGGCCGTGGCCGCCGGACTGCTTTTTGTGGCGCCCCTGGATTTCAATCTTTTTGCGGATAGTCTCCCTGTATGCCACGCGGGGCACCGTGAGATCGACCTCAACGCCGAACTTGGTTTTTAATTTATTCGCAACAATGTCAAGGTGCTGCTCGCCAAGGCCTGAGAGCACCTGCTCGCGTGTTTCTTCGTTTGTGTGGAACGCGATGGTCGGGTCCTCCACCATCAGCCTGCGCAGGCCGGAAGCGACCTTTTCCTCCTCGCCCTTTTTGCGCACCTTGACGGCCATTGACAGGCTCGGCGCGGGGAACGCGGTTTTTGTAAGCTCAATCGCATCTTTCGGGCTGCAGAGCGTGTCGCCCGTGGAAAACTCGGAGAGTTTTGTCACAACGCCGACGTCGCCCGCGGGAATGCATGCCGCGTCTTCCTGTTTACCGCCCCGAACGGTGATGATTTTGCCCATGCGCTCGCTTTCGCCCGTGCGGGCGTTATAGGCGGGTGCGTCGGGTGTGATCTTGCCCGAAACGACTTTGAAGAACGACATCTTGCCCACAAACGGGTCAACGACGGTTTTGAAGCAGATGGCCGCAAGCGGGCCGTTTTCATCGCAGGCGAGTTCGCGGTCGCCGACGGTTTCGCCGCCCTTTGCCGCGGCGCTGGGCGCGACGGAAACAAGGCCGTCAAGCAAAATGTCCACTGCGTCCGCCGTGAGGCCTGCGCAGGCAAACACGGGGAAGATCGCATTGTCCGCAACGCCCTTTGAAAGGCCCGCGGCGACTTCCTCTGCCGTGAAGGCTTCGCCCTCAAAGAATTTTTCCATCAGCTCGTCGTCTGCAGAAGCGACGGCCTCATTGAATATATCTTTCAGTGTGTCGATATTATCGTCAGACGGTACGGGGATTTCAGACGCCTTGCCGTTTGCATATGCAAATGCCTTGCCTGTGGCAAAGTTCACATAGCCCTTCACCGCGTCGCCTTCCATGTAGGGCACGACGACGGGGCAGACCTGTGTGCCGTATTCGTTTTGCAGGGCTTCAAAGGTTTTATAAAAATCCGTATTCTCGGCGTCGCAGCGCGTGACGGCGAAAATGCAGGATGTGCCTCTGTTTTTCGCGGCCTTGAACGCCTTTTCGGCGCCGACGTCAACGCCGGAGCCGGCGGAAAGAACGATGAGGGTGGTTTCAGCGGCGCGAACGCCCTCTGAAAGGCCGCCCGCAAAGTCAAACAGGCCGGGCGTGTCAAGAAGATTGATTTTTGTGTTCTTCCACTCAAGCGGCGCGAGCGCCGTGGACGCGGACGCTTTCCTTCTTTTTTCCTCAGCGTCAAAGTCCATTACGGTGTTGCCGTCGGCAACGCGGCCGAGGCGGTCTGTGGCGCCGGCCAAAAACAGCATGGCTTCCGCCAGAGTTGTTTTTCCCTTACTGGCATGGCCCGCAAGGGCAATGTTGCGGATATCCTTTGCATTGTAAAGTTTCAACTTTGTTTCCTCCTAAAATCGGCGCTTTTCGTGAGAACCCACCCCGAAAACCGCGTTGGCGGCATTGCGCAGAAAAACGCTGAATAAATGATTCATTTCATAGCACATCCAGATAATTGTAACATAAAGCCTCATTCATTTCAATATAATTCGCAAGGTTTTTTGCGGGATTCTGGATTGTTTGTACAAAAAAATTTGCAAAATTATTGTACACAACTTACAAAAATTTTCACAAAATAACTCTAAACAAGCAATCTTGCAGGCAGGGGCGGCATCTGTGCTACCCCTGCCACTGAAAAAACAGGAACATTTTTGCGCTGTGTGCATATCATATAATAATAAAAATAAAAAGAAGATTTTTCTTTGTATATTTTTTTTGCATTTGTCAAATACTGCAAACCATAGAAACCTTTGCAACATTTTTAAATTTTTGTGTTTTTTTGCTCGAAAAACATAACAAACTGTTAATAAAAGCGTTGAAGAAACAAAATATTGATGGTGTATGATAATAATATCACAAGAGGCAATACTTCTCTTGTGCAAAACCTTGAAAAGGAGGGGCAGAAATGGCAGAATTCGGATGCAAACAAGTGCAAACCAGAAGCAGTCATTTATATTTACTTAAAAACAACAAGTCGATTCCGGAAGATGAGCAAACTGCAAAAAAACGGCAGATGAACGAGAGTGTGAACCTGAGATGCGGCGTGGATGTGGAATATCTTGAGCTCTTGCGCAAAGACACCGGCCTTTTTGTTGCAAGCCTTGCGAAAAAGCTTGGCATTGAGCTTCACGAGCTGCGGGATTACATCAGCTTTAACAAGATCTGCCCTATCAGTTTTGCTCAGAATTGGGAGCTTACGCTCTGGAATGCGAAAAACTGACGACAGGTTCAGCAGACCTGATTTTAAAAAATTCATAGAGAAAAACGCCGTTTGTGACCAAAAATCACAGGCGGCGTTTTTTTGATGAACAGGAAAGATGAACAGGAAACAAGGCCGGCAGAACGAATTCGCGTCAAACCTTTTTCTTGCCGGCGGCCTTGATTTGCCTGCGCACGATGTTGCCGAAAGCGCCCACGCCGATTTTGGCATAGTCAAGGGGGCTTGACGCCACGCCTGAGGAGGTCACGGGCTTGAGGTTGCCGGGCGCGGTGGTATTGAGGCGAATCTCTTCAAAGCTCACATTGTCCTCGAGTGCGTTCTTAACAGGGGAGCCTGCGGGCCCGAGCAGCACGCCGCCGTCCGCAAAGCCGTTGATGTCGCTCTGCACCTCGCCGCCCGGGTAAGTGCCGTCATAGGCAAACAGGGCCATTACGGAGGTTTCGCGCGCGCCGTTGTATGCCGCCGCGAGGGAGCGGGACTGCGGCGTGACGAGCACAAACGCCTCGCCCACCGCGCCGTTGCTGCGGGTGGGGTGCACACGCTGCTTGCCATAATATGTGCCGAACGGGTTCATCGAAACCACCGCCTGCCCCTCCTGCCGCCGCAGCTTCATGGGGCAGTGCGCCATGGAGCAGAGCACCTGCCGCGCGTTTGCGACGGCAAGACCCGTTTCGCCGTTGCTCAGCGCCACCATGCCGCTTGTGAGGTGGTTATTAAAGGAGGCGAGGCTCGTGTTTTGAGGCACGCTTTCCCAGAAGGAAGAGACGGGATAGGACGAAATGTCATGCTCAAAATTGCGCTTGACAACTGAGATGTCGCCCGAAAGCGCGGGGGTGATTTGAAACGGGACGGCCTGATGCCATTTCATGTCGCTGTAGCGCCCGAGCGCGCTTGAGTGGGTGGAAATGGAGTTTTCTTCTTTTGTATAGGGGTATTGCACGCGCGAGTGCACAAAGATGCAGTCCGTGCCCGGCAGGATGAAAAAGTCAAAGGCGAACGAACCGTTTTTCAGCGCCTCGGGCAGGGTGATATCGCCTGTCACGCTGCAGCCGCTGAGCGCTCCCGCCGCGGGCAGGGGGGCAAGGCGCTTGTTTGAGAATTGCTGGGTTTTGCCGTCATAGGTGAGATAGCTGCGCAAAAAGTTTTTGCCGCCTATTCGTTTTCCTTTATATATCACGGAGAGAATTTCGCCGTGCCCGCAGAACTTCATTTTCATATTCTCTGTTGCAAGGACACTGGCGCAGCCCGCCTCTGCGGGGCGCTCTGTTTGCACCGCGAAGGTCAGGGGGTATTGCTCGCTGACCTTTTTGAAACGGCAAATAAGAAAGGCCGTTTTCACGCTGCCGGTTTGGTATGTGTCTGCGGCGACCGCCCCGAAGGTTTCCATGTCTTTATTTATCACTGAAAGCAGGCGGATGTCAGGCAAAAAGCCCTCGTCAAAGCTGATTTGCGCCGAAACCAGCGTGGAATTGTTGGGGTTTGCGAGGATATGCCGTTTTGCCTGCTGCTGTGCTTCCGCCTCTTTTTGCAGCATGGTTTCGGATATTTTCAACGCCGCGCGCTCACGGTCGATGTTCAAAACGGGGGAGGCTAGGCCGAAATGGGTGGTGGAAAGCAGTTTGATGCGCTCTTCGAACGAGGGAGAGCCCCAGTCCTGCTTTGCGGCGCGGGCATAGGCGCGGGCCTTTTCAAGCCGTGTCCAGATCTGGCGGTTAAAGGGCTTTTCCGTCCAGCTCGAATAGCCTGAGAAGCTGCCGTCCGCCGTGTCGTGCCCGAAGGATATTTCGGCGAGGGGTTTATGGTTTTTGAGATAGCCGCCGGGGGTGTCAAACACCACAAAGTCGAGGTCCGCGACTTCTTCCACAAGGCCCCTGATGCCTTCTGTGTTCGCCATTTTATTCAGGGGGAAGGGCAGGCCCAGAGGTTCCCACAAAATCGCGTCGGCATCCATGTTGATCAGGATGAAGACGTCGTTATTGATCTCGCCCGCAAGCTGTTTTTGGTGCAGGTCTTTCACAAGATAGCGCAGAGTGCCCGCGTCCATCACATCCGCGTTGCTGTAGGTGGGCAGGACTGTGATGCTCTCACCCGCGTAGGAATATGTCACGGGATTGAAGGCCTGTTCGTCGGGCAGTTGGGGAATAATCGTGCGGAATGCGTCAAACGGCACGCAGCTGTAATACAGGCACACGGCCTCAATGCCCAGTTCGTTATAGGCGCGCACCTGCGAGGGCGTGAACATGACCTCCTGCGGGCGCACGACGGGCGCGTATTCACCGAACACATCCAACAGTCCGGAGCCCTTGGGGTTTGTGATTGCCCACTCGATGGAGGCCTTGAATTCGTCGCGCGTCATGGCAGACAGCGCGCCGTTGTTATAGCCCATGATGTCGTTCTCGTCGCCGTATTTTTTCACGCGCTCACGCACGTTTTCAATGATGTCGGGGGCATATTGGGGCAGAATCTCTTCAAGGGAATAGACGTTCTCAAAGTCCCATGTGCCCTTGACGGGGATGCCCCGTTCATTGAGGCTGTTCAAGATGTCAATGATTTTGCGGATGATGCGGATGTCGCCGCCGAAACCAAGCTCGTCGTTTGAGTCGCCGCGATAGGAATGGTAGCAGTTGACGTGAAAGCCGTAGCCCACATGCACTTTATAATTCATTTTATATTCTCCTTTTTGATTTATTGGGCAGCCCCGGCCACTTCTTGCGCGCGTGACACGGCAAGTTTTCCTGAAACTTCTCCCAACGCCTTTTTACTCAGGGGATATGCGAACGCGAGCAGCAGGAACATCAGAAGATACAGTACTGCCGGAATAGCGGTGGCAACATTATAAATGCCCTTGATCGCTTCCGCGGACTGCACAACGGCGGTCTCTATTCCGCCTTCATTGACCTGATACCCAACCCTGCTCAGCGCCCATAGGCCGCCGCCGCCCGCAATTGTGTGACCGAGTTTGCGCACAAAGGAATAAAAGGCGTAGCTGGTGCCCTCCTCCCGCTTGCCGGAAAGCAGCTCCTGATAGTCGATTACGTCCGTGACGAGCGCCCAAACCTGCATCGTGAGGAAGGTGAATCCCAAGCCGCTTAAAAATCCGAAAACGAGATAAATATAGGGGTTTTGCAGCTTGAGGAAGAATGCCAGCAGGTTTACCGCGAAGGAGAGGAACAGCCCGACGGCGCACAGCTCTTTTTTACCGAAGCGTTTGACCAAGGGGCCGAGAAGAGGCAGCAGAAGGGCCATAGGGAGATATGAACAAATAGTGAACAGGCTGACAAGTCCCGGCTTTTTGAAATAGTCTTTGAACAGATAGCCGACTTGGGTCTGCGTATATAATGTGACGGCAATTTGCAGCATGGAAACGATGCCGAGCACCACAAAGGGGCGGTTTTTCAAAAGAGTGAAAAGTGTGCCTCGAAAATCCGCTTTCGGGGGAACCGGCGGGTGGGGAACGCGTTCCGTCGTCATGCGGTAGCAAAGCAAATATGCAACAACGGATAAAGACGCAAACAGAATCACCGCCGGTAATAGCTTTTTTTCGTCGAGATATTTCACATCACTTCCGGCTGCGGTGGAATACACAAACAGCGGCAGCAAAATGCTTGCGGGCAGCCCCCCGAGCCCCGCGCCCACGGAACGGAAAACGGAGAGGGAGGAACGCTCGCCCTCATCGTCCGTAATAACGGAAGCCAATGAGCCGTAGGGGATGTTGAGGACGGTGTTCATCATATCGTAAAAAATGTATGTGATAAAGGCAAACGCAAGATAAAAGGTTGTCGAGCGCCCGGGAATAAAAACAAACATCAATATGCTTGAAACGGCAAACGGCACGGAAAACCATTTCAGGTATGGCCGGAATTTACCGTTCTTTGAGGTTTTCCGGCGGTCGATAATGACGCCGCAGAGCGGGTCGTTGATCGCGTCCCAAACGCGCGAAATAACAAGAAGGATAAAAATTTTCTGAAAGTCAACGCCGAGGATATCCGTGTAAAACATTTGCAGGAACGTGCCGACAAGCCCGAGCGTAAGGTTGCAGCCCATGTCGCCGAAGGTGTAGCCGAGCTTGTCTTTGAATGTGATGCCACTGGTTTTTATTTTTGACATTTCCATCTTCTCTCCCCTTATGAAAAGCCGATACCTCACACAACACCGGCTTTAAAATACATTATTGTTTTTCGCCGGACAAGTGCAGCACGGCGCAGACAGGGAAGTGGTCGCTCGGGTAAACGCCGTCATAGGTGTCTGTCTGCACAAAATATTTTTCAACGGCAAAGCCGGTTTTTGAAATCATGATATAGTCGATGCACGGGGCGTCAAGCTTCTCTCCCCAGGCCTGATAGGTCGCGCTGTCCATTGTGTTTTCGGTCTGATATTTCGTGTCGAGGAAGTTTTCCGTTGCCATTTTATAGGTTTCAGAGTCCTCATAGGCGTTGAAGTCCCCCATGATCATCGCGGGCAGGTTGCCGAACTGTGCAATTTTGTCAAGCACAACACCGATGCCCTTCACGCGCGCCTCGTCGCTCACATGGTCGAGGTGGGTGTTGAACACCACAAACCGCCTGCCGCCCGCAAGCTCCTCTAAAATGGTGTAGCTGCAAATACGGTAACAGGAGGCGCCCCAGGCTTTGCTCTCTTTTTTAGGAGTTTCTGAAAGCCAGAACGAGCCTTTGTCAACGAGCTTATATTTATCCGCGCGGTAATATACCGGGCAGGCCTCGGAGGCTGGGGAGGCGTCGCGGTATTGAATCACATAATCATAGCCCTTGAGGGTTTCTGAAAGATATTTTTGCTGGTTTGGCTTGACCTCCTGAAACCCGATGATGTCGGGGGATGTGCGGGCGATGTTTTTCACCACGAGGTCTGCGCGGTAGTGCCAGTTTTTTTTGCCGGTATCCGTGGGGGTAAAGCAGCGCACGTTGCAGCTCATAACGGTGATTTCACCCTCTTTTTTCCCTGTTTGTGAAATGTCAAACACCTGTTTGTGTGTCACATAACGCGGGTGACGGCGCAGAAGCACGTAAGAAGCGACAGCGCCGGAAGCGAGCACCGCGCCGGAAAGCGCCAAAGCGACGGATCGTTTTTTCTGTTTTTTTGTCATGAGGCGGTTCGTCCTTTCCAAAATAAAAATAATTCCCCTTATATATAACATAAAACCTATTATATCATAAAGACTTCCTTTGTGTCCAGAAAAAGGATGCAGTTTATATCGGTTATTTTTCAAATAAGCCGGCGCCCCGGTTTGAGAGCCTGTTTACAAACACGCCCTTATAAAATTTTGTAAAATTAAAAAAGTACTTGACAAATACAAGAATGGCTGTATAATTGTATTAGTGTATTAATACAATAAGTCATAACAATCCGGAAGCTCCGGGGAAAGGAGCCGCAATTGAAATGGGAAATTGATGAAAGCAGGCCGATTCATGCGCAGTTGGTTGAAGACATGATCCGGCGCATTGTGGCGGGTGAATACCGGCCGGGTGAGCGGATTGCCTCTGTGCGCGATCTGGCGTTTGAAGCAAAGGTGAACCCGAACACCATGCAGAAGGCTTTGGCGGAGCTTGAGAGCCGCGGAATTTTAATCACGCAGCGCACCAGCGGCAGGTTTGTGACCGAAGATCACGAAAAAATCGTCCAGCTTAAACAAAGCCTGTCGCAAGAGCTACTCGCAAACTTTGTCGCGGACATGCGGAACCTCGGCTATACCAAAGAAGCGATTCTGGGCGCGGTGGAACAAGCTTTAAAAAAATCTCAAATATAATCGGATGAACCGGCGCAGGCTGTTTTGAGCATGTTTGCCTGACAGCCGCCGGAGAAAAGGGGTACATCTATGATTGAATGTGCGAATCTCGGAAAATTTTATAACGGCGTAGTTGCCCTTGAGGGCGTGAACCTGACAATCGGCAGAGGGAAAATTATCGGGCTGCTGGGTGAGAACGGCAGCGGGAAAACTACGCTGATCAAGCTCATCAACGGGTTGCTGAGCCCCAGCACGGGCAGCGTTGCGATAGACGGTAAAGCGCCGGGCGTCGAGAGCAAAAAGATTATTTCTTATCTGCCGGAAAACGCGTTTCTTGACTCGGACATGCGTGTGCGTGAGGCTGTGGGGTATTATGCGGACTTTTTTGCGGATTTTGACCGCGAAAAGGCCGGGCGTGTTTTACGGGAGATGGAAATAGACCCGAAAAAGAAAATTAAAAACCTTTCAAAGGGCATGAAAGAAAAGCTGTCGCTCACGCTTGTCATCAGCCGCAACGCGGGCTGCTATATTCTTGACGAACCCATAGCGGGTGTTGACCCGGCCGCGCGCGACCGCATTCTGGACACGATATTAAATAATTTTAACGAGAATGCGACGGTGCTCGTTTCGACGCATCTGATTGCCGACATCGAGCGGATTCTGGACGAGGTTGTTTTTATTCATCATGGAAAAATTGTACTGCATGAAGACGCCGACGCGCTGCGCACACGGCGGGGAAAAAGTATCGACGCCATTTTCAGGGAGGATTTCAGATGATCGGAAAAGTTTTGAAATATGATATCAGGTCGATCGGCAAAACGCTGCTGCCGGTTTACGGTGTGACCGTTTTGCTCTGTGCGTTTACGCGGCTGATGGTGTTTTTAGAAACCTATTCAAGCGTTTTCGGTATGTTTGGCATGCTCACGAATGTGTTCTCGCTGATTGCGGTGGCGGGTTCGGTTGCGCTGACTTTATTTATTTGCGTCAGGCGGTTTTATGTGCACCTGTTTAAAGAGCAGGGCTACCTCACGAACATGCTCCCCGTGAAGCTTGAAACGCTTGTGTTCTCAAAATTCGCGGTGTCGCTGCTGTTTTCCGTGGGCGCGGCGGCGCTGGCAATCGGCTCTCTGGCCCTGATGTATGCCTCGTTGGAGTTGACGCCGAACATCACCGAGTTTGTGAACGTGGTGAAATCGGTTTTCCCGATATTTTTTGTTTTAATCATTTTGAGCCTGTATCTATATCAGTCAGGCGCTTATGCCGCCTATTCCATCGGCCAGCGCAGCGGCAGAAACAAGATCGGTTCGGCGTTTGCGGCATATTTGCTCTTGTATTTTGTTTATCAAATCATGAATCTGATCGTACTGCTGGTGGTTTATTTTGCCTGGAGAGACTTGTGGACGCTTTTGGAGCAAAACGACATGCATGCTGTCAAAAACCTTCTTTATGTCGCGGCCATACCGACGGTCATCGCAAATATCGGATGCTATTTTGTGTCTGTGCGTTTTTTGAAGAAGCAGATGGATTTGGAGTAACGACAATATCATTTTGAGCGGATGAAAATTTTCATCCGCTCTATTTTTATTCTTTTTAATGATAATAACGGGCAAGATTCCGTGTACAATACCAATCAGGAGGGTGGACACGATGCCGTTATACCTGCATGCATTTGTGAACATGGTTTGCCTGGCTTCACGCGTGAGCGCGCTGTTTGTGGCCGGGAGCGCTGTGTTGCCGCCCGTTTTCCTGCTGTTTGCAGTCTGCGTCATTTTTGCTGCGGTATGGGCGTTTTTGCCGTTTCTGCTGCAGTTGCGGGCGGTTTGCCTGATCGAATAGATTTCTTTTTATCAAAAAACAAATATGATAAAAAGAAAGATGGGATTATATTGGGTTTATTTTCAAAAAAGAAGCACGCGCTGCCCTATGCGGACCGCGTGAAGCAAACGCATGCGTTTTCGTGTGAGCGCCTTTCTGACGACGCGCTGCGCGAGGGCCTGCGGAGCGACTGTTCACTTGAGCAGAAATATGCCACAATCAAAGAAATTATCCGCCGCAAAACGGGGCTTGTGCTGTTTGACACGCAGCTTGCCACGGCCTTTTCACTGCAAAAGGGGCGTATTGCAGAGCTGCCCACGGGCGAGGGAAAAACGCTCGCCGCAGTTGTGGCGGCTGTTTGCTACGCGCTCGAGGGGCGGCGGGTGCACATTTTGGTGTTCAACGATTACCTCGCCAAACGCGACTGGCAGGATAACAGGGAAATTTATGCCGCCTGCGGCCTGACGTGCGGTTATATTGACCAACACGCCGTCACAAAAGAGCGGCAGGCCGCTTATGCCTGTGATATCACCTATGTTTCGGCGAAAGAGGCGGGCTTTGACTTTTTGCGCGACTTCCTTGCCATGCGGGAGGAGGATTTGGTCTTTCCCGGTTTTGATACCGCGATTGTGGACGAAGCGGATTCCATTTTGATTGACGAAAGCAAAACACCCCTTGTGCTTGCGGGTGAGCAGAAGTTTGAAATTGAAGGCGTTTATCAGGTCAACGCCTGCGTGCTGGCGCTCGAGCCGGAAGATATTGAAATTGAAAAAAGCGAGCAGCGGGTTTGGCTTACCGACGCCGGCTATGACCATATGGAGCAGCTGCTCGGTAAAGACCTTGCTGACAATAAAAATATGGATATCGCGGCAGAGGTGCAGAGCGCGCTTGAGGCACACCATCTTGTGCAGAAAGACAAGGACTATATCGTCAAAGACGGCGCAGTGCGCATCATTGAGCCGACGACGGGGCGCGTGGTGCTCAACAAGCGTTACCCCGATTTGCTGCACCGCGCGGTGGAGGTCAAAGAGGGCCTGCGCACCGCGCCCCAAACGCTGGTGTTCAACTCTATCAGCATGCAGGACTTTTTGCAGCAATACAAAACCCTCAGCGGCATGACGGGCACGATTGCCACGTCAAAAGATGAAATTTATGAATCCTTTGAGCTGGAAGTGGATGTTGTGCCGCCCCACACCCCCTGCGTGCGCAACGATCAACCGGATGTGGTGTGCCTGACGGCGAAAAAACACAGGGAAGCTGTTCTGAAACAGGTGCTTGCCTGCTTTGAAAAGGGGCAGCCGGTGCTGATGGGCACAGGGAGCGTTGCGGAGTCTGAGCTGTTTTCGGCGCTGTTTGAGAAAAACGCGATTCCCCATGTGGTGCTCAACGCCAAAAACGACGAGGCCGAGGCGGAACTGATTGCCGGGGCCGGCGCGCCGGGCGCGGTGACAATCTCCACAAACATGGCGGGCCGCGGGGTTGACATCAAGCTTGGCGGCAGGAACGAAGCACGGCGGGATGAGTCTGTGAGGGCGGGCGGACTTTATGTGCTGGGCACGGGAATCAACCCCTGCGTGCGCATAGACAACCAGCTGCGCGGCCGCAGCGGCAGGCAGGGCGACCCCGGCGAGAGCCGATTTTTCATCTCAATGGAGGACGAAGTATTTGCCTCACGCGTGGCGGACTATCAGCTTGTCAAAGCGCAGAACAAGCCGAAGCAGCTTGAGGTGATTGTGCGCCGTGTGCAGGGCGAGCTTGACGGTGAGGCCGCCGAGGCGCGTTATATGCTGCAGCGCTATGCGTTTATTTTAGAGCATCAGCGTGATATCGTGACAGCGTGGCGCACCCGGATTTTAAAGGGTGAGGAGCAGCCGTACTTGCTTGAAATGAACCACAATCCTCTGTTCAAAAAGCTTTGTGAAACCGCGCCGCGCGAGGGTGTGCTGAAGGCGGAGCGTCAGCTTGCGCTGTTTTATATCAACAAGCACTGGGCGGATTATCTTGCGACGATGGAAGCCGCGCGCAGCGGCATTCACTTTGCCGTGCTCAGCCGCCGCAGCCCGATTGACGAATATCACAGCATTGCCATAGGAGCCTATGACGAAATGATGGCCGAGATCAAGCAGGATGTGCTGCACGCGCTCGACACCCTGCCCATCACCGAAAACGGTGTAGAGATGGACGACGACCTGTTCCGCGGCGGCACCACAACATGGACTTATATGGTGGACGAGCGGCTTTACCAGTTCAGCCGTCTGCCCTATCTGATTAACAAGGTGAAAGAAAAAACAGGGCGGAAAAAGCCCGCCAATGAATAGACTGCGATAAAAGCGAACACGCTGCCCGATGAGAGCAGCGTGTTCGCTTTTACAAAAAGAAGATGAAGAAGATGTTCTTGTGAAAAGAGGTATATTGTATGAGGAGGTTGCGGCCGCGCATGAGGGAGGGGTAAGCCCGCAGACGCGGCCGCAGGGAGAATGTCAAAGAAACATGAGAAGAATGTTATTGCGTTTTTTCGCCCAGGGTGAGAGAAACGGTTTTGGTCACGCCGTCGCGGATAACCGTGATTTCCACAACGTCACCCACGCTGTGATCTTCAAGCAGCGCTTTAAATCCGGCCACATCGGCGATTTCTTTGCCGTCCATGGAGATGATGCGGTCACCGCGCAGAAAATCCGCGCTTTTGGATTCCATGATATATAAACCCAATGTGTTCACGCCGTACATCCGCGCTGTCATGGCGTCAGAGACCTCCAAGAGGCTGAAGCCGGCTTCCACACGGCCGGTGACATAGCCGTTTTTGATGATGTCTTCAATCACTTGCTTTGCGGAGTCTATGGGGATCGCGAAGCCGAGGCCCTCAATGTCTGTGCCTGAGGATTTCGCGTTGACGATGCCCACAAGCTCGCCGTATATATTAAACAGACCGCCGCCGGAGTTGCCGGGGTTGATGGCGGCGCTGGTTTGCAACAGGTTCATTGTTTCGCCGTCTATGGTGATCTCGCGGTCAAGGGCTGAAATAATGCCTTCTGTGACGGTGCCGCCAAGCTCGCCCAGCGGGTTGCCGACTGCAATGGCCGTGTCGCCCGTCTCAAGGTCCGCCGAGTTGCCAAGCACCGCGGCTGTCAGGCCGGTCGCCGCGATTTTGATGATTGCGAGGTCGGTCTTCGAGTCCTTGCCGATCAACTCCGCCGTGTATTCCGTGCCGTCTGAAAGACTGACGCTGATTGTGTTTGCCCCGTCGATCACATGGTTGTTGGTGATGATGTAGCCGTCCACAGTCAAAATTACGCCGCTGCCCGCGCCTTCTGTGACCATTTCACGCAGAAACGGGTTCGTGGAAAGGCTCTCCGTTCGGATTTCGACCACGCTTTGTTTCGCGATTGCCGCCACATCCTTGATGGCCAGCGCCTCGCCCGTGTCGCCCGAAGGGGAGCGAGTGGACTGATACACCACCGGGCTGCCTGAGGTGGTGCCGTCGGAGGCGTTTGAGCGGAGCTCGTTTGCGAGGTAGTTGCCGCCGAAGCCGAAGGCGCCCGAGCCAAGCAGGCAAACGCACAGGAAAGCTGCCATTTTTTTATTTGCGGGATTCTTTGCTTTTTTGGGCTTTTTCTTTTTGTTCGGAACGAAGGCATAGGGGCTTTGCGGCTGCAGGGGTTGTGCATAGGGATATTGCTGCGGCGGGCTGTAAGGATATTGCTGCCGGTTGAAAACAGGCTGTGCGGGCTGGGTCGGCGGTTCAACGGTGACCTCGTTTTGGGGCGAAAGCGTATTGCTTTCAAAAGAGGTGTGCCGCGGCTCCTGCGCCGCGCTTTTTTCTTCAAAAACAGAGGTGTTGTTTTCGCCTGCCTGTTGCTCCTGTTCCGGGGCGGGTGTCAGGTGGTCGCTATCATTTGAAGGTGTGAATGGTGTGTTGTTATAGTCATCCATAAGAAAGCTCCTTTCGGGATGTGTTTGTATGTGAAAAACGGTTGTTTGCTTTGTTGTGATTACACAATACCGCACTTTTTTGAGGGTTTTATGATGGTTATGTGAAAAACAGCTGATTTTTGATTTGTTTTTTCAAAAAACAGCAAGCATGAACCAATCAATGCGTTGCTGTTTTTATTTGTTTGTTTTCTGTTTGCACATATGCAAACGAAATACTGTTAATTTTTTTAAGACACTTATTGCCCGGCCTGCATCTCGAACCAAAACGTGCTGCCCTCGCCGAGCTTGCTCGTGACGCCATAAGCCGCGCCGTGCAGCTCAAGCGCGCTTTTCACGATGGAAAGCCCGAGGCCCGTGCCCGTCACGGCCCGCCGGTGGCTTTCGCTCGCCTTGTAATATTTGTTCCAGATGTCTGAAAGCTCATGCTCGGGGATGCCCGCGCCGGTGTCTATGACCTTGAACAGGATTTTCCCCGCCTCTTTTTTCAAAAAAATAAAAATGTGCTTGTCGTCGCCGGTGTAATGCGCGGCGTTTGAGATAAGGTTATACAAAACCCGTTTGAGATAAGCCTCGTTGCCCGTCACAACACAGTTTTCGTCCGCCTGCACCGAGAAACGGTAGCCCTCTTTTTCAGAGAGCGCCCGAAAGCTCTCAAGCGTTTCGGTGAGGCAGGCGGAGAGGTCGACCGGCGCAAACTCTTTTGGCGCGCCTTTCTCCTGCAGCTTTGAAAGCTCCAACAGTTCGTTGACCATTTTTGTGAGCCAGTCCGCCTCTTTTATGATCAGCTCGCAGTGCTCCCTGCGCTTTTCAGGGTCCTCGCCCGAAAGGTCGCGCAGCATTTCGCTGTAAAGACGAATGACCGTCAGCGGCGTTTTGAGGTCGTGTGACACGTTTGCCACAAGATCCTTGCGGTAGGCGTCAAGCTTTGAAAGCTCCTGTGTCGCGTAATTGAGGGCGCTTGAAAGCTCTTCGATTTCGGTGAAGCTTTTTTCCGCAAAGGTGACATCCATTTTGCCCTTGGCCAGCTGCTTTGCCGAACCGGTCAGGCGGATGATGGGCCTTGACATGCGCTTTGAGAACAGCTGAGCCGCAATCACAGAAAACACGATCACTACGAGCGTCATCAAAAAAAACTGCGTGCGCAGCACGGGCACGGTGGAGTCTGTGGGCGGGATGGTATTGTTGATATAGAGATAATAATTCTGGCCGAAAAGCGTTTGATATCTCGCCACATAAATGATTCTTGAAACCTCGCCGCTTTCATTTTCTTTATAATAATAAATGGAACCGGCGCCGGTGGTTTCAAATTTTTCATAAATCATCCGCAGCTCGTCTGCAGGGATGGCCTCAAGCTGCTCGTTGGTTTTATCGGATTCATAAAGGGTGCCTATCTGTGAGTTTTCCTGAAAGGTGACGATGCTCACATGATAGTCGAAGGCATAGCCCTGCAGCACAGACGCGAAGGGCTGCGCAAGATAGACATTGGTGATTTCGTCGCCCAGCTGCACCGCCTCACGGGTTTTCATGCTCACATAAAAACGGTTGAACAGGCCGAACTGCATCACCCACAGTACCGCCAGAATCGAAAGGGAAAACATCATGAGATAGGCCCAGTTCTTGAATTTCAGGCCTTTTATATCAACCTTCAAAGCGGTAGCCAACTCCTCTCAGGGTCACGATCAGATCTTTATAGTCGCCCAGGTGGCCGCGCAGGGTTTTGATGTGGGAGTCCACCGTGCGGTCGTCGCCGTAAAAATCATAGCCCCAAACCTCTGTGAGCAGGGTTTCGCGGCTGAGGGCAATATTTTTGTTTTTTACAAAATAAAACAGCAAATCATACTCCTTGGGTGTCAGCTCGGCCGCTTTGCCGTCAACGGTGACGCTCCGTGCGGTCAAATCGATTTTCAGGCCGCCTCTCTCATAAATCTCGTGCTGCTCCTGTGCCGCCTGGGTGCCGGGGCGCAGCCCTTTGTGGCGGGAGATGATGAGGTTAATGCGCGCGATCAGCTCTTTTGGCGAAAAGGGCTTTGTGACATAGTCGTCAATGCCCAGCTCAAAGCCAAAGAGCTTGTCATATTCCTCGCTGCGGGCCGAGAGCATAAGCACGGGGATGTCCTTGATTTTTTTGATTTCCTTACAGGCTGAAAAACCGTCCATTTTCGGCATCATGACATCCATAATAACAAGGTCAAAGTCCTGCTCGCGGCACAGCGTCACGGCCTGCATGCCGTCGCGCGCTTCGGTCACATGAAAGCCCAAAAACTCGGCATATTCGCGAAAGCCCCGCCGCAGGGCGTCTTCGTCGTCTGCAATTAACAGCTTATACATCATGGACCTCCCGTGTTTGTGATATCTGCATTATAGTATATCCGTTTCCATTTCGCAAGAGCGCAAAAATCCCCGCCGGCTGAAAAAGCGGCGGGGAGGTTTGTTTTTGCAAAGGCGATCAGTCCTCAAGCGCCTCAAGGTGCTGCCTGAAGTTTTCGATCCTGTCTTCAGAAGCAAGGCCTTCAATGAAGGGCATCGCCTGATTGACTGTGAACGCTTTGCCGATTTCGATCATCGGGTGTTCAAACACTTCGGGCGCGAGCTCTTGGATCAGGGTCCTTGTTTTTTCGTTGTCAAGCAAATCGCCGATTGTGCTGTCAAATGACCATTTTCCCATTTTAATTCTCCTTTAAAATTTTATATTCTTGAAACCATAGCCGGTTCAAAGAATATAGTAATACAATTTTTCTGAATATGCAAGCGGTTTTCTCCGGAATGCCGATTTGCCCCGCTTTCACACCAAAAACAGACTCGCAATAGCCTGTTCGCAACAGCTCGCATCAAAGGCTTTGTTTGCCGATGTCGATCCCTTTTTGCAGGGCTATGGCGTTCATTTCCATGACCTCGGGCTTCTTTTCAGCGAACTTCTGCTCGATGCTGCTCAAAAAAGCCTCTTTTGAAAGGATGCCCGAGGCGCCCAGCAACGCGCCGATCATGATGATGATGGCGATTTTTGGGTTGCCGATCTCCACCGCGATGTCATCGCAGGGAATGGAAAGCACCTTGACGTCTTTGCGGGTCACTTCGCTTGTCACCCTGTTTGCGTTGATGATCATCAGGCCGCCCGCCTTGAGGTTTGTATAAAATTTCTTATAGGCCTGTTCGTTCATGGCAATCAGGCTGGAGCACTTTTTCACTAAGGGTGAAAGGATTTCTGTGTCGCTGATGGTCACGGTGCACTGCGCGCTGCCGCCCCGCTGCTCGGGGCCGTATTCCGGGAGGAAAGTGGCATGTTTGTCAGATTCAACGGCGGATTCAGCCAGCATAAAACCGCCGCTGATGATGCCCTGGCCGCCTGAACCGGATAAGAGCAATGATTCTTTCATAAATTAACCGTCCTTTCTCTTGGAGGAAAGCCGCGCGATGTGTCTTGGCTGTTTTGCGCCGGCGGCCTTCCGCCCGAAAGCCTGCGTTGAGGCGATCAGGCTTTCTCTCCCTTGTCTTTGTATACGCCGGGGATAAAATAGGGAATGGTGTTTGTTTCCATATAGTCAAGCGACTGCAAGGGAGTCATCCCCCAGGTTGTGGGGCAGTTGGTCAGCAGCTCCACAAACGTGAAGCCCTTGCCCTCAAGCTGGTATTGCAGCGCTTTTTTGATGCCCTTTTTTGCCTGATTGACACCCTTGGGCGCGTTCAGGGCAAAACGCGCGACATAATAGGGCGCGTCAAGCGTTGAAATGATTTCACACATTCTCATGGGGAAGCCCGTGGTTTCCGCGTCCCGCCCGTATTTTGTGGTGGAGGTTTTCTGGCCGATGAGCGTGGTGGGCGCCATTTGCCCGCCTGTCATGCCATAGGTGGAGTTGTTCGCGAAGAAAACGGTGAAGTTCTCGCCCCTGTTTGCCGCGGACATGATTTCAGCAAGGCCGATGGCGGCAAGGTCGCCGTCGCCCTGATAGGCGAACACGAGCCTGTCGGGTGCGCTGCGCTTAAAGCCTGTCGCCGCGGCAGGCGCACGGCCGTGCGCCGCGCCGAGCATGTCGCCGCGCCAATACATCAGATTGAGCGCCGAACAGCCCACGGGCAAAACATGCACCGCGTTGTTGTTCTGGCCCAGCTCGTCAATTGCGTCCGCAATCAGCTTGGTTGCAAGCGGGTGTAAACAGCCCGGGCAAAAGCCGCTGGGCATGGGCATGAGTGATTTTGGACGGGAGTATATTTTTTGTGCCATTATTCCGCACCCCCTGTTACAATTTTATGGATTGCGTCATATACGCTTTCGTCATCAAACAGCATGCCGCCGCTGCGGCCGTATTCATAAACGGGCGCCCTGCCGCGAACAGCAACTTCAATGTCGTCGCGCATCTGCGCGGGAATCGCCAGCTCAATATCAATAAAGGCCTTGACCTGATCATAATTGAGGTTCTGGAAGGTCTTTTTCGGGAACGGGAACAGGGTGATGGGGCGGATCAGCCCGACCTTGTGCCCCTGCTCGCGCAGGTTCAAAATGGCCTCTTTTGAAACGCGCGCCGAAATGCCGTATGCGACGACGACATACTCCGCGTCTTCCATCATAAACTCTTCCACTCTCACGTCGTTCTCTTCCCACTGTTTTGTGAGAAGGGCGCGCTGCTTGTTTTCGTTTTCGAGAATGACCTCGGGGTAAACCGGCGTGAGCATGCGCGGCATGCGGGTTTCGCCCTCATGCTTGGCAAGGTTCCATTTACGGGTGCCCTCATCGGTGAGCTCTTTCATCGGCGGGAACTCGACCTGCTCCATAATCGCGCCAAGGCTGCCGTCCATGAGCAAAAGCACGGGGTTGCGGTCGCGCTCGGCGTAATCAAAGCATTCATATGTAAGGTCCACAGCCTCCTGCAGGGTTGAGGGGGCAAACACCATGACGCGGAAGCCGCCGTGGCCCATCGCTTTTGTGGCTTGCAGATAGTCCGTCTGCGCGGGTTGGATGGTGCCGAGGCCCGGGCCGCCGCGGCTGATGTTGACGACCAGCGCGGGGAGCTTTGTGCCCGAAAGGTAAGAAAGTCCCTCGGTCATCAGGCTGATGCCGGGGCTTGAGGAGCTCGTCATCGCCCGGGTGCCGTTTGCAGCCGCGCCGTAGACCATATTAATGGAGGCAACTTCGCTTTCGCCCTGAACGAATGCGCCGCCCACCTCGGGAAGTCGCCAGGAGAGATATTCCGGGATTTCATTCTGCGGGGTGATCGGGTAACCTGCGAAGAAACGGCAGCCCGCACGCACGGCGGCTTCCGCAATCGCCACGGTGCCTTTCATTAAGACCTTAGCCATTTGAATCCTCCTTCGTGATCTCTATTGCGGCCTCGGGGCACATCGCTGCGCAAATCGCACACGAGGTGCATTTTTCTTCATCTGTGGTTATGACGAAGAAATGCCCTTTTTTGTTGCGCTCGGTGCCCATTTCAAGGATTTTCTTCGGGCAATATTTCACACAGAACGCACAGCCTTTGCATAATAGAGTGTTAATGTGAACATTCATTTTATTTCCTCCTGTTCTTTTGTGTTCATGGCATGAATCATAAAAAAGCCTGTCCCGTGCGCTGAGACCGACGTTTTTATGATTTGAGGTTTTGTTATCATAAAGATTAAAAAAGTGTTAACAAGAAAAAATAATCTACAGGATAACCCTCAGCTGAAAAAATTTTCTAAAATAGGTTATTTGTTGAAAGTTTTACAGAAAAAGCAACCTTTTCTATAAAAAATCAACAAATTGATTATAGCACAACAACAAATCAGTGTCAAGTAAATTTGGAATGTTTTTTTACGCTTTGTTCATAAGTATTCCACTTTTATGTAAAGAAGAAGGAAACTAAACTTAAAATTTAAGGAAAACCATATTTGGAATCCAAAAAAATGCTGTAAAAAATAGAAGATATTAACAAACTATTAATTTGCACTTGACAATGTTGCAAAAGTTTGATATTGTTGATTCAGTGATTAAATTTTTTTAGAAGGGCGGGTGAAGTGTTTTTTAATGGGAAGATTTTTTGATAAGATGCTGGCAGGGGCTTACGAATAGAAGTGATAGTACCACAACGAAAGGATGTTACGGCATGATTGAAACATTGCAGTATAATTGTTATGAATATTTCCTGAAATGGACGGAATCGTATGGCGAATATGTCGCGATCGAGCGGTTTGGTAAAAAAGTAACGCGTTCGGAATTTCTTCGCCAAGTGGACGGCTTTGCGGCATATATGCAAAAAGAGCTCGGATTAAAGCACGGGGATATTTATACTGTTTTTCTTCCTACCACGGTGCAAAGCTTTGTGGCCTTTTATGCGCTGAGTAAAATCGGGGTGATCGCAAATTTTGTGCATCCGCTTTCTCCGCCTGAAAACCTGAAAGAGATTATGATTGAAACCGGCTCCAAGGGGATTATGATTTTTGATATTCTTTCCAAAAAGTATATTGACGTCATTAATGAAGTGGGCGTTCCCTGCCTGGTTTGCCGCAGCTCTGACTATGCTTCGCCGGCCAGAAAAGCGGGGCTGAAGGTTTTTGAAGGCGGCTTCAGGCTCACCCTGCCGAAGCTGCGCAACCGTGACGTGTTCAGCCGCGCGGTGCGGCTTTATCCCGCGGCTCCCGGCCTGCGGGGCAACGGCGGGGACATTGCCGTTTATATGAACGGCGGCGGCACAACTGGCAAAAGCAAGACGATCAAGCTTACTTCAAAGGCGCTCAATGAGATTGCCTATAAAATCAGCAAAATCGATGGGATCAGTGAGAAGGGTATAGAGGCGTCTATTCTGGTCCTGCCGCTCTTTCACGCGTTCGGGCTTTGCGTTGGCATGCATACCGCCATGTGCAACGGCGCGCGGCTGATTCCCATGATGCAGTTTAATGAAAAGAATTTTAACAAGCTCATGCGCAAGCACAAGGTTGTTTTTCTTGTGGGCATTCCGGGTATGTATAAGAAGATTATGCATGAAAAACACTTTGACGGTTCGCACCTTGGAAACCTGCGCCTGCTGTTCTGCGGCGGCGACGACGCTTCGCAGACCTTCCTTGACGAATTTAACTCCTATCTTGAAAAAAACGGCGCTCCCGGCCGGCTTTATCAGGGCTACGGTTTAACGGAAGTGGTTGCCGTCTGCTGCGCCAACACTGCAGCGGCCCATTGCCCGGGTTCTATCGGACGGCCGCTGGAAGATGTTACAATGGAAATCTGGGACGACGAGCGGAACCCTGTGCCCAACGGTGAAATCGGTGAGATCGTCATTTCAGGCTCAACGATTATGGAGGGGTATTTCACCTTGGACAAGCCTGCGGACGAAGGGCTTTATACCGACAAAAACGGCAAAAAATGGGTGCTCAGCGGTGACCTTGGTTACCGCAACGACGACGGATATATTTTCTTTGCGGGGCGCAAAAAGCGGTTGATTATTATTTCGGGCTACAATGTTTATCCCGGTGATATTGAAAAAAGGGTGGAAACGCTGCCCTTCGTGCGTGAAGCATGTGCGGTGCAGGGCTATTTGTCGGGCAAGCCGATCGTGCGGCTGTTTGTCTCGCTGCGCGACAAGGGCGATGAAGAGGCGTATAAAAAGACAATTATCGAAACATGCCAGAAGCACCTCTCTCAATTCTCTGTGCCGCGTGAGATCGTTGTGATGGACGAGCTGCCCAGAACGCACATGAAGAAAGTCGATTTCATGAGCCTGACAGAAAAGCACCCCAATGCTAAAAAAGCGGCTGAAACGCAGGCGATCGGCTGATTGGGGAATCAACTACATACCTCGCTCATACGATACAAACGGTGGCGCCGCAGAAAACCTGCGGCGCCACCGTTTTGCGTTCTGATTGAAAACGGCAAAAACCGTGCGCATCCTCCAGGTAATTGCCTCTTTCGCATTTTGTTCATAATTATTCCATTTTGTTGTCGAAAAACAAATAAATTGTCTTATTTTTAAATAAACAAAATTATATAATAAGAAAATAACGAGAAAAATCAGGTAAATATTAATAAATTGTTAAATTGCACTTGACAATGTTGCAAGATATTGATATGCTTAATTTGATAGTGCATTAAATATTGTGAGAAGATTGTTTCTGCAAAAAGGCCATTTTTATCAGCTTCATGAGGGCTTTCAATGGCGTCAAACCGCGATGAAAGGATGTTTTATACGATGGTCGAAACCCTGGACTACAATTGTTACGAATATTTTATCAACTGCACAAGGCAGTATGGGGAATATGACGCCGTTGAGCGCTTTGGCCAAAAGGTGAAGCGTTCCGAGCTGGTGCGGCATATTGACTGCCTTGCCACTTATATGCAAAAGGAAATCGGCCTCAAACGCGGTGATGTCTACACGATTTTTCTGCCCACGACCGTGCAGAGCTTCGTGGGGTTTTATGCGCTGAACAAAATCGGCGTGATCGTGAACTTTGTGCACCCCCTGTCCCCGCCCGAGTCGCTCAAAGAAACCATGCTTGAATCCGGCACCAGGGGCATTATGATTTATGACCTTCTTGCCAAAAAATATATTGACGTCATTAATGAAATCGGCGTGCCCTGCCTTGTTTGCCAGAGTTCGGATTATGCCGCGCCCGTCAGAAAGGCCGGGCTGCAGATGTTTGATGCCGGTCTTCACATCTCTTTGCCCAAAATCAACGATCGCGAGGTGTACAGCCGCGCGGTGCGCCTTTATCCCCCGTCAAAAGGCGTTTCGGGCAACGCCGCCGACCTGGCCGTTTACCTGAACGGCGGCGGAACCACGGGCAAAAGCAAAACCATCAAACTGACGTCAAAAGCCATCAACGAGCTGGCATATAAAATCGGGCATATTGACAAGGTTTATGAGCCGGGCATTGAGGCCTCGATCGTCGTGCTGCCCCTCTTTCACGCCTTTGGGCTTTGCGTGGCCGTGCATGTGGTCATGTGCTATGCCGGGCGGCTGATCCCCATGATGCAGTTTGACGAAAAACGTTTTAATAAGCTCATGAAGAAAAACAAGGTGGTATTCTTGGTGGGCATCCCCGGCATGTATAAAAAAATCATGCGCGAAAAACATTTCGACGGCCCGCATCTTGGCAATTTGCGCCTGCTGTTCTGTGGCGGCGACGACGCTTCGCAGACCTTCCTTGACGAATTCAACTCCTACCTTGAAAAGAACGGTGCCTCGGGCAGGCTGCGCCAGGGCTATGGCCTGACGGAGGTCGCCTCTGTGTGCTGCGCCAACACCAACGACATCTATTGCCCCGGCTCCATCGGCCCCGCGCTTGACGGTGTTGACATGGAAATTTGGGACGAAGACCACAACCCCCTGCCCAACGGCCAGATCGGCGAAATCGTCGTTTCGGGCTCCACGATGATGGAGGGGTATTTCACTCTTGACAAGCCCGACGACGAGGGCCTTTATGCCGATAAAAACGGCAAAAAGTGGGTGCTCAGCGGCGACCTCGGCTACCGCAATGACGACGGCTTTTTCTTCTTCGCCGGGCGTAAAAAGAGAGTGATTATCATTTCGGGCTACAATGTCTACCCGGGCGACATTGAAAACAAGCTGGAGGAGCTGCCGTTCATCCGCGAGGTCTGCGCCGTGCAGGGCTATCAGGAGAAGAAGCCGATCGTGCGGCTGTATGTCTCCTTCCGCGACAAGGGCAACGACGAGGCGCATAAAAAAGAGATCATTGAAACCTGCCAGAAGCACCTCTCGCAGTTCTCTGTGCCCCGTGAGATTGTCGTGATGGATGAGCTGCCGCGAACCCACATGAAAAAGGTGGATTTCATGAGCCTGACTGAAAAGCATCCCAACACAAAAGCCGCTGAAGCCGTCAACACGGCGGGCTGATCGCTCAGCGATACAAACCTCTTTTCATAGTTTTCATACAACGCACGGCAGCGCCGGGGCCTTTTGCTCCGGCGCTGCCGTCCTTTTGCCCAGAATATGCTTGCGTGCCCTTTCACGTTAATAATTTTTGCTCCCGCTGAATATATTGGGACATGGGGTATTGCGCTTGTTGTGCAATGCCTGAATATCTGTATGGGAGTGGAACGTGTGCTTGAACATAAATCTGCCGTCGTGAAAAAGGAGTTGGGGCTCTCTTCTGCAAAAGCGAAGCAAAAGCTGCGCGAAGAAGGCCCGAACATGCTCAAACAAAGCAAGAAAGTCAGCGCGCCGAAAATATTTTTTGCCCAGTTCAAAGATTTTTTAACCGCTATATTAATTGTCAGCACCTTGATTTCGTTTGCCTTGGGCGACACAACCGAAGCCATTGCGATTCTCGCCATTGTGATTGTGAACGCGCTGCTCGGATTTTTTCAGGAATACCGCACCGAAAAAACAATCGACGCGCTCAAAAACATGGCGGCGCCGCACTCGAATGTTTTGCGCGACGGAGCGGTCGTGAACATTGCCTCGAGTGAAATTGTGACCGAGGACGTGTTTTTGGTTGAGGCGGGCGACAAGGTGCCCGCGGACGCGGCGATTCTGGAAAGCTACGGCCTGCATGTGGATGAATCGATTCTCACGGGCGAGTCTGTTTCGGTCGAAAAGCATGAAAAGGGGCAGGGGAAAGCCGGCAGGCTGTTCATGGGCACAGTGGTGACGAAAGGGCGTGCCAAGGCGCTGACGACGGCCACGGGCATGCACACGGAAATGGGCAAAATCGCGGGCATGCTCGATTCGATTGAAGAGCCTGAAACCCCGCTGCAAAAACGCCTGCGCCAGCTGGGCAAATATATCGCCGTGGGCTGCCTGTTGATTTGCGCGGTGGTTTCGGTCACAGGCATCCTCAAAGGGGAGGATGTGCTCGACATGTTTATTATGGGCGTGTCGCTTGCCGTGGCCGCGGTGCCGGAGGGGCTTTCCGCCATTGTGACAATTGCCCTCGCGCTGGCTGTGGGGCGCATGGTCAAGCGACAGTCACTCATCCGAAAACTTCACGCGGTGGAAACGCTCGGTTGTTCGAGCATTGTTTGCTCAGACAAAACCGGCACGCTCACCGAGAACAAAATGACGGTGAAAAAAATTATAACCTATGACACCGAAGCCCTTCTTGAGGGCAACGGTTTTGACACCTTCGGCAGTTTTTTAACGGGTTCACACAAGATCGACCCGCTGAAGGACCCGGCGATGAAATATGCCCTCACGGGGGGCTGTGTGTGCAACAACGCAGCGCTGCCCGAGCGGCGGCGCGAGCTGTTTTCCAAAAACAAGGCAAAACCGGCTCAATCGGGCGATGCCACGGAAATCGCCCTTTTGGTGGCGGGCGCAAAGGCGGGCATCAAAAGGGAGTTTCTGCAGCAATATGAAAAACTGGATGAGATTCCGTTTGACTCGGACAGAAAGTGTATGTCCGTCATTGCAGCAAACGCCGAGGGGAGGCTGCTGTTTACAAAGGGAGCGCCGGATATCGTGCTTGAAAAATGCACGAAGGTCTACACAAAAAACGGTATTAAAGAGCTGACAAGCGGCATGAAAGCCGCCGTCCTCAGGCAGAACGACATGATGGCAAGCGAGGCGCTGCGGGTGATTTGCGTTGCGTTCAAACGAAACCCCGAGGGCGCAAAGAGCAATATGGAGCGGGAATTGATTTTTCTCGGACTCATTGGCATGCTTGACCCGCCGAGGAAAGAGAGCTACGGGGCCGTGCGCGTGTGCAAACAGGCGGGTATCCGGCCCGTGATGATCACGGGCGACCATAAGGTGACGGCCACCGCGATTGCGGAGGATTTGAAAATTTATTCCCCCGGCGACAATGTGCTCACAGGCAAAGAGATTGACGCGATGACCGAGCGGGAACTTATGGAAAAGGTGCAGAAAACCACGGTGTTTGCCCGTGTGTCGCCCCGGCATAAGCTGCAGATTGTGCGGGCATATAAGCAGCTCGGGCATGTGGTTGCCATGACGGGCGACGGCGTGAACGACGCGCCGGCCATCAAAGAAGCGGATATCGGCGTTTCGATGGGAATTTCGGGCACGGACGTCGCGAAGGAAGCCGCGGACGTCATTCTGCTTGACGATAACTTTGCAACCCTCGTCGCCGCGATTGAAGAGGGGCGCATGATTTATCAGAACATCCGCAAGTTTATCCGCTATCTGCTCTCGTGCAATGTGGGCGAGGTGCTCACGATGTTTGTGGGCATGTTAGTGGGTCTCCCGGTGGTGCTGCTGCCGATTCAGATTCTTTGGATCAATCTTGTGACAGACGGTCTGCCCGCGATTGCGCTGGGGCTTGACCCTGCCGACGGCGACGTGATGGAGGAGCCGCCGCGGCACTCGAACGAGGGCGTGTTTGCCCATGGCCTGATGACAAAAATCATTTTCCGCGGCATTGTGATTGCCGCCTGCACCCTGCTTGTGTTTGTGCGGCTGCAGGCGTTCGGGCTTGAAACGGCAAGAACCGGGGCGTTTTTCACCCTTGTCATCACGCAGCTGTTTCATGTGTTTGAGTGCAAGAGCGAGAAAAAGACGATTCTTGACATCCACTATTTTAATAACCTCTATTTGTTCGGTGCGGCGATGATCTCGTTTTTCATGATTTTTGCCGTGATTTATGTGCCGTCTTTGCAGCCGATTTTCAACACTGTCGCGCTAAATTCGCAGCATTTGAGCATTATTTTCATGATTACGCTTTCGGGTATTTTCCTGAACCTTGTGGTGCTGACCGTTAAAAATAAATTGGGGGAGCGCAAAAGACAGGCAAAAAAATCCGCCGGAGCTATACGCAGGCAGGATGTATCGTGAATTAACTTCAGAATGATACCAAAAGACAGGTAAAAGTTGATTCACATTGAGTAAACAAACCTCCCTGTATGCGTTTGGTTCAAAGTTCTGGGAAAATGCAAAAGAGAAGGGCTTCCGTTTTGCAGCGGAGGCCCTTTTTTTATCTGTTTTTATTCCCAGAGCTTATATACGCCCGAGGTGTCATTTTCCAACACTGAAAATCCGATGGTTTCCATGCCGCCGTCCCATGCGCTGCGCGCGTTGTAGTAAAGCCGCAGGCCGCCCTCGTGCCGCACCAGATCCAGCTGATAAACAAGCGCTTTTTTCCAGCCGTCCGTCGGCGGGATGATGGGGTTGTAGGGCGCTTCCTCAAACTGTACGCCGTCTTCAGAACATAAGACATTGATTGCCGAACGGGAGCGGTTTTCTTCGTCTGTATAAATCGAGTTATACAGCCCGAGATAACCGTTGCCGTAACCGAACACCTTGATGGCTCCCGCACCGTGGTTGCGGTGGGGGATGGAGGCGTCGGGCGAGAGGATGGGTGAAGGGTGCTTTGTGAACGGGCCGAGGGGGGAGTCCGCCTCCGCAAAGCCGATGTGGCGGGGCTCCTCATAGCCGCAGTCCTCAAGCTTGACGGTGCCCGCGCTGTAATACAGGCGGTATTTGCCCCCGTGGGTTTTGATGACGCAGGGGTTGCGCGCCTGAATGCGCTCAAAATCCGGGGTGCATTCCCTCTCCCAGGGGAGCTCGGGGAGGATGAGGTCGGTGCTTTCACTCCAGTTCTTAAAATCGGCGGTGTGCTTGACGCGGATGATCATGTCACAGCCGTATTGCCTGCGCGCGCCCGGCTCCCGGCCAAGGATCGCGGTGTAATACAGATAAAACCGCCCCTTGTCGCGGAAGATAAAGCTGGGGTTGAAATCCCACTGCCATTTGTCCTCAATCTGCCAGGCGACGCCGTCGGGCGACGTGAGGTGGTGGTAATAAGGAATAAACGTCTCTTCATAAAAACCGTGGTAAAAAGCGTGCCATCGACTGTCAAAGTCGCCCGGCACAAGAATCTGCGGGTCGCCGATCGCCGCGTTGTCATTGTCTAAACCGAACAGGCCGATCACCGGGTTGCCCGGGTAGTCCGACCAGTTTTCTTTTTGCCATGAGGGGAAGTCCATCGATTCTTCATCCTTTCATTGTTCCAAAAGCGGTATCAGTATATAGTAAATGAACTTGAAAACGAGCCGGCCTCCACGTGCAAAAACCCATATATGTGAGGCTTTTGCACGTGTTTTCTGGATGTTTTCCAAGTTAATTAACTATAGCACAAAATCTCCCGCAGGCGCAACGGCAAAAAAAATCCCCGCCGTGCAGGGCGGGGAAGATGACGCGGAGGGGGGCGGCTTATGGGAGGGCATCCCGGATGAACGGCATGCCGCGGCACAAAACGGCCGCCGGCAGACAGGGATTTTGAAAGAAGAATCCTGTTTCTTGGGATATCCCGGATTTCACACCCCGGAACATTCGTCATGCGGCGCGTGAAGGGACTTGCCGGAGCAATTTAAAATTTGCCCCTATATTCAGTGCGGTATCCTTCGTTTGTTTCAGGCCTTAAATCATTTGGATATTGTATATCTGTTTGTATATCTAAAACAATCTTTTGCAGTTTCGGATATAACTCATACGCGTTTTCTATATCTAAAAACACGTGTTTGTTTTCCACCTTATTCGTGTTCGTCTGAATGGGCAGCATTCCAGACCCCGTTTTCGTATCGAAATAGATATCCCCAACTTGTAATAATTTATCGATCGCCCCTATGTTCAGGCGAACATTCGTAATGTCTTTGTAGTATAAACTGATATAATCCATACCGATAAAACCGGATTGTATGATAATTCTTTTGTCAGTAACCGCATATTGCGTATTTTCCCATCGTTTGTTTGCGGTCAACACGTTGCTCAGCCATTTCCATACCGGAAACAAATGAAGAGCAAAAAAAGGCACTATAAAGAACGCCATTTCACTAAACGCCCCTGACGAAACAATAATAAAAATAAATCCCCCATCCACCGCTAACCAAAGCAAGGCAAACGGAAGCATCATCAACGATTTATTGATCACGAACGCGGACTTTTTCGGCTTGCCGCTCCAGAGCACTTTTTCGCCTTCCACCAGCACATTTCTGATATCTATCGGTTGTATATTCGCAATCGTATCATATTTTGACATAAGCATCCATCCCCGCATTTTATATTCAAAATGAATATTATCCATTTCAAACAGAAGTATAGCATAAAATAAAAAAATAATCAAAAATTCTTTTATTTTGCTGTAATTTTATACAATGCGATATGATTTTAGCCTCTTCCATAAGTTTTTTGCCGTTTTATGTGTTTTGCTCGGTATTCAGGTTCGGAAAAGCCGAGAGCATGGGTTTTACATTCTTTTTTTTGCGTTTGATGTTGCGGTCACTATAATTTCTTGTGATTTTGAACACCGTGCCCGAAAGGGCGAGAATACCGATGAGGTTCGGGAACGCCATCAGGCCGTTGAGCGTATCCGCGATGTGCCACACAAGCGAAAGGTCCATAGAAGATCCCACCACAATGAAAACGACGAACAGCGCCTTATAAGCGTTGATGGCCCCCTTTTTCGGCACCAGATATTCAAGGGCCTTGGTGCCGAAAAATGACCAGCCCAACAATGTTGCAAAAGCAAAAAAGAGAACCGAAACAGCGACAATGCTTCCGGACGCTCCGCCGAAGGTTTTTGAAAAAGCTTCGGCGACAAGCGGCGCGCCGTCGAGGCGTTCCCCCGCGTTGTTCAGGGTTCCCGCCACGCCGGTGGTAAGAATGGCGAGCGCCGTTAAGCTGCACATGAGGATGGTGTCAAGAAAAATCTCAAAAATGCTCCACATGCCCTGAATCGCGGGTTCCTGCACATCCGCCGAGGTGTGCACGAGAACAGATGAGCCGAGCCCCGCTTCGTTTGAGAATACGCCGCGCTTGAGGCCGATGGTGAGCGCCTCTTTGAGCATCGCTCCGCTGACGCCGCCCGCCACTGCCGAGATGCCGAACGCCCCGCGGAAGATGGACGTGAACGCGGCGGGGATCTCTTTTATGTTGGCAAAGCAGATGAAAAGTGTCAGGGCAATATAAACAACCGCCATAAACGGCACGATTTTTTCAGTGACAGCCGCGATGCGTTTCACTCCGCCGATGATGACGACGCCCACGAGCGCCGCCAGGGCAATGCCCGTTGCCAGCGGGTGGATAGAGAACGATGCCTCGAGGGAGGTTGCAATGGAATTTGCCTGCGTCATGTTGCCGATGCCGAAGGACGCGAGCACGCAGAAAACGGCAAACAGCACGGCAAAGGGTTTTGCCAGCACACGCAGGCCGCGTTTTTCACCGAGGCCGTGGGAAAGGTAATACATCGGTCCGCCCGCCCACTCGCCCGCGGCATTTTTTTTGCGGTAATACATGCCCAGCACGTTTTCCGAGTAGCCCGTCATCATGCCGAAAAAGGCGGAGATCCACATCCAGAAAATCGCACCCGGGCCGCCGATGGTGATGGCGGTCGCAACCCCGGCGATGTTGCCTGTGCCCAGCGCGCCCGCGAGGGCTGTGGCCATGGCCTGAAATTGGGAAATGGCTTTCTTGTTTTTGACTGTGGTGACGGATTTCTTTTTGAATATCGCGAAAATGGTGGAGTTTGCGATGTGCCGCGCACGGAATACCTGAAAAAAGCGCGAGCGCAGGGTAAAATAAACGCCCGCTCCGATCATCAGCGCAAGCATCGGCACACCCCAGACAATGTTATTGACTGCGGTATTCATATTGTTTACGGCTTCAAAAAAAGACAGTATCATCGGCAAAACCCAGCCTTTCGGAGGATGCGGCCACGTTCTGACGGGGCCTTGTACTATTCTATACTGTTTTTCTTATATTTATGCCCGTCCGTCCGCTGCGGGACGGAAATTGCGTCCTTCCGTATTATTACCCGCAATACGAAAGGACGCAACAAATTTATAGTCAAACCACTTGAAAAGCGTCACAGGATTTGCGAGGATTTTTTTCGTCTGCTTAAGCGCGTGTTAGCACGCCTGTGCAGACGACGAAGCCATACTTGCGTATGGAGAGAAGTCTAACGATAGCAGGCGGAAAAAAGACCGCAAAGACGTGTTGATTTTCAAGTGGTTTGACTATATTTTCAATTTTATTTCAAAAGCAAAAGGGCGCTGATGATTTCAGCGGCGATTTTGTTTTTGTCCACACGGGCTTGCCCTGTCTGACAGAGCGCCCCCGCGATTTTGTTCAATTCCGGGGAGAAGCCTCCCTGCGGGGGGAATACATTCAGCCCCGCGCCGATTACAACGGCCTCAATCGCCGCTGTGTCAACGTTTGTGACGCCCTCCGCGAGAATGCCGCAAATTTTCAAGCCGTCGAGATAAATGTCGTTGATGCGGCGTTTTTCTGTTTTGATGCTTGTGGCCTTTTCAATGGCGGCAATCACGGCAAAACCTGCCGCCGTCGTCATTTCATCAATGTCTGTTTCCCACGGTTTGATCACGACGCTGACATAAATGCCGCCCGCAGGTGAAAAAAAACTTTTGCCAAGCCGCCCGCGCCCGCCCGTTTGCTCTTTGGCCAAAAGAACAGAGCCAAGCGGATAATGCCCCCGCTTGGCTTCGGTGTTCGTGGAATCAATTTGTTCAAAAACATGAATCGGGCAGTCTTTGCACCCGGAATATAGATGTTGCCGGATCAAAGAAAGGGAAGGGTAATTCTCGTTCATATCGTGTGAATCTTCTTTTCAAAGTCCGCGTTTTTCTCGTCAAGGCCATATTTGACAGCGCGGCGGTGCTTGAAATAGTCCACCGCGACACGGTCAAACAGCGCGTAAGAAAGCACGTCCTCGTCCTGCTCCATATATTCCGTGATCTCGCCGCGCAGCCGGTCAAGCTCGGGCTTGAGCGCGTCCGCCGGGCGGCCTGTGACGGGTGTTTCGTCACCGATGATTTTTTTGCGGAACTCTTCTGAAATGGGCATGGGCGTTTCGCCGTATTCGCCCTTCACAAGCGCGCGGAATTCTTTTGAGAGCATTTTATAGCGTTCGCCACCGATGATATTGAACACGGCCTGCGTGCCGACAATTTGTGACGAGGGGGTGACAAGCGGCGGGTAGCCGACGTCCTGCCGCACGCGCGGCACTTCCTCAAGCACTTCCATAAGTTTGTCGCTCTTGCCTGCCTGTTTCAATTGTGAAACAAGGTTTGAAAGCATGCCGCCGGGCACCTGATAGAGCAGGGTGTTGATGTCCACCTTCAGAAGCGAGGGGTCAAGCAGGCCGCTGTTGAGGTATTCTTCACGCAGGGTGTTGAAATATTTTGTGGCCGCGTTGAGGTTTTCAATGCTGATGAGCGTGTCATATTCCGTGCCCGCAAGCGTTGCGACGAGCGGCTCTGTAGGCGGCTGGCTTGTGCCCATGGCAAGGGGGGAGAGAGCGGTGTCAACAATATCGACGCCCGCTTCAATCGCCTTGAGGTAGGTCATGGAGCCGACGCCCGAGGTGTAATGTGTATGCAGCTCAAGGGGCAGGGAAATTTTTTCTTTGATCTCCTTCACAAGGGCATAGGCGTCATAGGGCTTGAGCAGGCCCGCCATGTCTTTGATGCAGATGGAGTCCGCGCCCATCTCCTGCAGTTCATAAGCAAGCTGCGCGAAGCTCGCGTTGTTGTGCACGGGGCTGACGGTGTAGCTGATGGCCGCCTGCACATGGCCCTTTTCCTTTTTGGTTGCGTTGATGGCGGTGACGAGGTTCTTTTTATCATTCAGCGCGTCAAAAATGCGGATGATGTCAATGCCGTTCGCAATGGATTTCTGCACGAAATATTCCACCACGTCGTCCGCATAATGGCGGTAGCCGAGGATATTCTGGCCCCGGAAGAGCATCTGGAGTTTTGTGTTTTTCACCTTGTCGCGAATCGCGCGCAGGCGCTCCCACGGGTCCTCCTTCAAAAAGCGCAGGCACGAGTCGAATGTCGCGCCGCCCCAGGCCTCAAGCGCATGGTAGCCGACTTTGTCAAGCAGTTCCAGCGCGGGCAGGATTTCGGGCGTGGTCATGCGGGTGGCGATGAGCGACTGGTGCGCGTCTCTTATGATTGTTTCTGTTATTTTTACCTTAGCCATGCTTATGACCATCCTTTCGCTGTGGCTGGGATGCTTAGCCCTTTCGCGCCTTGTTTTTTGCGCAAAAGGACAAAACTCCCTGTTTGAAAGATTTATCTTTCAAACTTACCTCCGTTCTGTGTCGGGATTGCGTTACCGAATACGAAAAATACTCAATAGGTTGTATGTTGATTGCCGTATTATTATGTGAAATAGGAGAACAAAACGCCCGCGGCGAGAACCGAACCGATGGAACCCGCGACGTTCGGCCCCATGGCGTGCATGAGCAGGAAGTTCGACGGATCCTCTTTCTGGCCCATGACCTGTGAAACACGCGCCGCCATCGGCATTGCGGAAACGCCCGCCGAACCGATGAGCGGGTTGACCTTGCCCTTTGTAACCAAATACATAAGTTTTCCGAAGAGTACGCCGCCGGCTGTGGAGAGCATAAACGCCGCAAGGCCGAGCGCGATGATAAACAGGGTTTGCACGTTCAGGAAGCGGTCCGCCGTGGCCGTCGCGCCGACGGAAAGGCCGAGGAAAATTGTGGACACGTTCAAAATGCCGTTCTGCGCGGTTTTTGAAATTCTGTCAACCACGCCTGAAACATTCATCAGGTTGCCGAACATCATCATGCCCATCAGGGGCGCCGCCGCGGGAACAAGCAAAATCACAATAAATGTTACAATAATGGGGAAGAGCATCAGCTCTGTCTTAGATACGGAGCGGAGATTATCCATTCTGACCAGGCGCTCTTTTCTTGTTGTCAGCAGTTTCATAATAGGCGGCTGAATCAGGGGAATCAGCGCCATATAGGAATAGGCGGCGATAACGATGGGTCCCAGCAGGTCGGGTGCGAGGTTTTTTGCACCAATGATGGAGGTCGGGCCGTCCGCGCCGCCGATGATGCCGATGGCAGAAGCCGCGGGCAGACCGAAACCGAAAACCAAAGAACCGATCATTGTGGCGAACACGCCGAACTGTGCGGCGGCGCCGAGGAGCATGGTTCTGGGCGCCGCAATGAGGGGAGAGAAGTCCGTCATCGCGCCCACGCCGAGGAAAATCAGCGAGGGGTAGATGCCCGTTTTTACGCCGATATAGAAAAAGTCGAGCATGCCGCCCTTATTAATAATTTCCTGAAAATCCAGCGATTCATGCATAAACATATCCATGTGGAACATTTCAGCGCCGGGGAAATTGGTTAAAAACATGCCGAAGGCAATCGGCAACAGCAGAAGCGGCTCAAATTTCTTGCTGATCGCAAGATAAAACAGGATACCCGAAATAACAAACATTGCAATGGTTTTTGTAATGGTAACAGCGTCCCCGCTGCTGAAAAGCATATAAAATCCGGTACTTTCAATAAATTTGATCAATGATTCCATAAAGCCGGCTGTCCTTTCTGAGTCTTTGTTTTAATATCTGTTTTATAGCAAATTGAAAAACAGATACAGAGCAGGTTTTTCAATTTGCCCAATGCGCTTTGACTTTACAAAAAATCTATAAATAAACGGTTAAAGCGCTATGATAAGGTCAACAGGCCTTATTGAATGGAGAAAAGCGGATCGCCCGCGTCCACAGTGGAACCCTTTGACACGTTGACCGCCGTAATCACGCCGTCCTGCGGGGCATAAACCTCGTTTTCCATTTTCATCGCTTCGAGCATGCACAGCAGGCCGCCTCTTTTAATGCTGTCGCCCACTTTCACCGCAACGCTCAGAATCGTGCCGTTGATCGGCGCGAGAACCGGCTTGCCCTCGGCGGACGCCGCCGGAGCGGCAGGGGCGGGAGCGGGTTCCGAAGTAACAGGAGCTGCCGCGACGGGCGCGGGAGCCGCCGCCGGAACAGAGGCCGCCGCGGAAAGGCCGGAAGAAGCGCCTTCGGCAAGTTCCTCCACTTCGACGTCATATATGGTTCCGTTTACTTTTACGCTGTATTTTTTGATTGACATAATAAAATCCTCCTAATCTGTGAATGGGATTATGGTTTGTATATATGAAGATAATTCTTCATATACGCTCCTGAAACTTAACGACCCGGAAGCTGAAAGCGGGCTTATTCGTGTGCGCGCTGATTGCCGCGGTCAGCACCGCGATCAACTCGCGGTCGTCCAGCTTAGGCGCGGCCGGAACGGCAGGCGCCGTTATCAGCTCCTGCGGCCGGGGATTTTGTTTTTTTTTTGCGTCCCTCCGCGCGAATATCGCGCCGACGACTTCCAAAACCAGCCAGATGACAATCAGGGCCGTGAACACAACGCCCATGCCGAGCGCCATAAGCATCAGGCCTTCCGGCATTCTTTCCGCCAAAGGCTGATCTGACATGCTTGATAAAAGGTTCAATAACATAACATGCTTCCTCCTTTATGAAAAGTCCCAAAAATGGCGCTTCATGGCGAGCATGGAAAGAGCGGACGCGATGCGCGCGCGCAGCTCTTTTTCCTCGCAGATGAAATCGACGTGGCCGTTTTTCGCCGCGTTGAGCGGTGTGGACATTTCCTGTTCCCATTTATTTTTTAATTCTTCGCGCGCCTCTTCGGCGTCATCGGCTTCCGCCAAAGCACCGTTCCAAAGGAAATTGACCGCCGCGTCTGTGTCCATAACCTCAATCTGGGCGGACGGCAACGCCAACACAAGATCCGCTCCGAGCGCTTTTGAACCAAGCACCGAGAATACGGAACCGGTTGCCTTGCCTGTAATTACGGTGACCATCGGCGGGGAGGCCTTTGCGTAGCTCGCGGCAAGACGGGCGACCTCTTTTGCCGCCGCGGCGTTTTGCAGCTCTGACTCGCCGCAGTAGCCCACACTGTCCACCAGTGTGAGGACGGGCAGAGAAAAAGCGCTGCACAAATCAACGAATTCGCCGGCCTTTTTTGCTCCCGCGGCGGTGATGCGGCTGTTGTTCACAACAGGGTTTGTTGCGACAATACCGCAGGATGCGCCGTTAATGAACGCGAAGCCTGTTACGATATCGCTTGCGAAATCCGAATAGAGCTCGTGGAATACGCCGTTGTCGGCAATCTGCGCAACCAGCGTTTTCATGTCATAGGGCCCGTCTGCGGCGCCCGCGGTTTCCGCAACGGCCCGTTCTGCGGGATCGCTGCAGGGTGCTGCGGGAACTTTATCTTTTTTATTGGAGGGAAGATAAGAGAGCAGAGCGCGTGCGTTCAGCAAGCTTTCTGCTTCCGTTGCCGCGGCGGCGGCTGCAAGGCCGGACTGCGCAGCATAAATGCCCGTGCCCGTTTCCGCACTTGCGCCGAGGGATTGCAGCGCAGAAACGCTCGCCAAAGAAAACGCGGCGTTCTCCCCGGCGGTGATGACAATGTCCGCTTCGGCGGCCAGCACGGCGTTTGCGCCCGAGCAGGTTCCGCTCACCACAGAGATTCTCGGGATTTTGAATTTTGCATCGGCGGCGGCTTTGAACAAAATGCCGTAAGCCGCAAGGGCGTTTGTGCCCTCCTGCAGTTTTGCGCCGTCTGAATCAAACATGCCCACCACAGGCGCGCCGTTTTGCAGCGCCGTGCGGTAGAGGGCGGCAATTTTATTCGCGCCCGCAAGCCCGATCGCGCCTTGATCGCGCGAATAATCCTGCGCAAAAGCGAAAACCAGCCTGCCGTCCACGGCTCCGTAGCCTGTGACAACCCCTTCGGGCAGGCGCTCGGATTCTGCCAAAATGTTGCCTGTTTGTGTAATAAACGCATTTGTTTCAATAAAGGTGCCTTCGTCAAACAAACGCTGCATTCGTTCAAGAACGGTCATTCGGCCGCCCGATTGCGCCGGCTGCGCATGAAGGGCCTCGTGTGCCTGCCGAATTGCCTGTTTGCGGTTCTCAAGATTCATATATGTTCTCCTTTCTTTTGCACTACTGATCCTTGCAGAAAGATGCACCAATCAGTAAATACCGATCGCTCATAAAAACACCGCTGACAATCTGTGCGAAACAAAACACAGCAAAGCCAGGGCGTGTTTTTTGTCACGGCTTAGTATAAAAGGGTCATGCGCCGAAGTTCGCAATATTGCATGATGGGGTGGTTGTGCAAAAAATGACATTTTTCGCTTTTTTGTGCGGGTTTGTTCGATGCAAACCATAACCATTGGCAAGAAAACACCAATCTCACCCATTATAATAATTATAGCACCGCTTAAAAAAAATTACAACAACAATCACAGTTTTTTTTGGCCGGCAACCAGAAAAATGGATAATTTGCGAAAGTGAAGCCATATAAAGAATTATTTAAACCGCTTTTTTGGAAAGTGATAAAAAAAACAAAAAAATTTAATGTTTGCAGCGTCGTTTTCTGTTTTCATCTTGCATTTTTTGAAGGCCTGTGCTATAGTAAAAAAGCATTCTGCCGAAAGACAACGGAGTCCTGAAAGAGCAGGAAGACGGCGGAAGAGGTATGTCTGTTTATTATTACTTTTTGTGCTCCGCCGCAGGGTCTGGCGGGGCATTTTTTATTTTTGTTTTTACTGATTATTATAAATAATTTTTATTGATATTGCCGGAAAGGAGGCCTGTCGGCTCGGCAGAAGTTCGTGGGGTAAGATGTTTTATCCAGTGGGGGATAGAACTTTTTATAATTAAAATGAAGAGGTGTTATCATGAAAAACCAAGCGAGAAAAGCAGTTGCGCTTTTCGTTGCTTTTGTGTTGCTGCTTTGCGCGTTTTCGCTCGCAGCTTCGGCACAGGAGCCCGAAAGCGGCACACTCAAGGTGATGGCCTATAATGTGTCCGGCCTTCCCGTTGTGGGGTCGGCACAGGGGTCAAAAAAGACAGGCGGCTCTGAAAAGGCAAAAATTCTGGGCCAGAACTTGAATTTGCTGGACGTTGACATTCTCGGCGTGCAGGAGGATTTTAACTACCACAAACATCTTGCGGCCGAGATGACGGCGTTTCCCAACCAAACCTTCACAAGCGGTGGTGTTCCGCTGGGCGACGGGCTGAATATTTTCTCAAAGTCCCCGATTTACAACGTAGAAAGAACCACTTGGAACCGGCGCTGGGGCATTCTTTCCGGCGCGTCTGACGAACTCACCAAGAAAGGCTTCCTGCACACGCTTGTCGAGCTCACCGAGGGTGTTTATTTTGACCTCTATGTGCTCCATGCGGACGCGGGGCGTGACAACGGCTCGATTGCCGCGAGAACAGACAATTACCGCCAGCTTGCCGCGGACATCAACGCAAGGCCGGTCGACCGCGCGGTGATCGTGATGGGCGATTTCAACACAGCGATCAGCAGAAATTTGCCGGACGATATTTACGGCAACCTGATGCAGCCCGCCGGGCTTTCAGACACATGGGTCGAGCTCTACAACGGCGGCAACTATTTCTATAATGACGGCGAGGGGTGGAGCCCGGCGCTTGAGGAGTCCATTGACAAGGTGCTCTATAAAAACGGCGGCGGCGTCACCTTCACGCCCGAAACGCTTGACCACTTTATTGTGACGGACGCTAACGGCGACACCTATACGGATCATCACGCTACCGTTGCGGAGCTTTCTTATACTGTCATTGACCCGGCGACGACGACAGAAACGCTTGTGCCGCCCCAGCCTTATGACCGCGGCGATATGTTTTCACGTTATATAAAAAGAATTTTTGTGACGCTCAAGCTTATTTTGTCCGACATCGGGAATCTGCCGTCTATACTTTCAGATTTATTCTAAAAGAAACACAAAACAGCGCCCCTCAACGGCAAAACAGCGCCGTTGAGGGGTGCTTCAGTTTTTGATTTTCAGGTGATCGCCTATGTTTTAGAGAGTGATCCAATAGCGTTCCAGAGATTCGCCTTCCGCTTCGCAGAACACGGTGTTTTCATAGACCCCGCCGTTTGCGAGAATGGTGCGGCGGCTGGCTTCGTTTTGCACGCGGCAGGTAAGCAGCACGGGCGAAATGCCCTTTGCGCGGCAGACGGCAAGGCAGTCCTTGAGCATGCGCTTCGCATAGCCGCGGCGCCGCTCAGACGGGCGCACAGAGTAGCCGATGTGCCCGCCGAACTCCCGAAGCTGATTGTTGAGCCGCCTGCGCAGCTGGATCATGCCCACAATCTTTTCGTCTGCTTTGCGCACAAAAACAAACTGGTCCGCCGCCACAAGGCCCTGCGGCACGGTTTCTTCGTTTTCGCAAAGCAGGCAATAGGCGAGCCACTCGAGCACATCCTCTGTGTGTTTGAGAATGCCTGTGCCGTCCATCGGGCTGCCCGCGGCCAGCATTTCGCCGCGATAAGCGGCGATCTCCCGCGCGTGGAAGGTGCCTGGTTTGATTAAAATGCAGTTGTCCATTGCATTCACCTCACAGATAAGAATGCCCGCGAGGGGCGGGCATGCATAACGCCAGAGTTTTGTTTTGCCGGGCACACGGGCGTTGCTGCTCCGGCAAAGCGTCCCGCAGCTTTTGGCGCTATTGCTCCACCAATGAAAGCTTGCGCTCTGATTGACGAGGATTTTTTTCGCAGAGCAAGGCGGAGGACGCAGCTTTGCTTGGCGCAAGGCAAGGACGACAACGAAGCTGTGCGGAAAAAACACCGTCAATGCTGTGCAAGGTTTCGTTGGTGGAGCAATATGATTCATTATAGTCAAACTATAGAACGTTTAAGAACAGAAAGGCTTGTCAGAATCAAACAAGGCCGAGGCGCGGGCAAAAGACAAAACGCAGCTGTTTTTTGAAACAGCTGCGTTTTGTGTGGTGACCCGGACGGGAATCGAACCCGTGTTACCGCCGTGAAAGGGCGGTGTCTTAGCCGCTTGACCCCCGGGCCTCAAAAAAATATGCGGCAGCGTGATTGCAGAATGCTGCCGCAATGGTAGCGGCAGTCGGATTTGAACCAACGACACTTCGGGTATGAACCGAATGCTCTAGCCAACTGAGCT
>JAISXG010000041.1 GCA_031270605.1 Oscillospiraceae bacterium
AGGTATCCATATTAATTCCTTTACAAGTTATCATTTTTACTATTATATCTGATAGGTGGGCATAGCGCAAGGGCCGGAGTGTTTGTTTTTGAATAAGAAAAACCCTCCGCGCAGGCAAACGGCGGGCCTTGCGCGAAGGGAAAAGAAAGGAGGTTCTTTCATCTTGAGGTGCCGTTGCGGTTTATCTCTGCGCTCATGCGTCTTTTGCCGCGTTGAACACTGAAACAATCACGGTGATATCGTCCACCTTGCTGTTTTTACCGGCGTTTCTCGCTTGTCGCGCAAGCGCGCCCGCAAGCTCGCCGGCGGAGCGGTCCTCACGCTCCTGCAGCTCTTGTGTGATTATTTCTTTGGAAAGCGGCGCCGCGCCGTCGGATGCGGTGATTACGATGTCACCGTCCTGCAGTTTGCCGGAGACCCTTTGAAATTCGACATCTTTGAGAATGCCAAGGGGCAGGGACGCGCATTCTATCTTCATTGTTTTCCCGTCGCGGTAAATGAATGACGCCGCGGCGCCGGCTTTCAAAAAGGACGCTTCACCGCTGTATAGGTTGACGGAAAGAACGTCGAGGGTGGAAAGACTCTCTTCTTTTGACTTGACCATCAGCGCCGAGTTGACGGTTTTGAGCACGCTGTCATAGTCAAACCCCGCCTTGACAAGCCGCGAAGAGAGGGATGAGGTCATCGAGCCGTCAACGGCCGCTCGCGGGCCGGTTCCCATGCCGTCGCTGAGCAGGGTGATGTAGCTGCCGCGCCCGTCGAGGAAATAATCAAACGCGTCGCCGCAATGCCGCTGGCCCTCGCCGATATACTGGCTGCTGCCGGTCGTGACCTGAAAACTTGTTTTTTCACAGAACAGGAGCATGGACTGCCCGCTGTCCGCCTCGATCACCACGGGCGCGTCAAATTCGATGCCCGTCGCGTCATAGAGCGCGCTTGTGACGGCTTTGTTCGTCACGCGCCGCCTTCTCGGGCCGCACAGTGCCTGCACGAGCATGTGGCCGGTTTCGTCCACAAACGCGAACAGCTCGCCCACGTTCACGCCAACGCTTTCAAGGGCCACCTTTGCGCTGTCCGCGGCGTCGTGGTTGAAAATGAGGTCTTTTGTGAATTCCTGCGTGAGGTTTTCAAGCATGGAGGAAACGGCCTTGAATTGCTCGGACGCGACGCTTCGCAGCTCGCTCACCTTGCCCTCAAAGTTCGATTTTGCCGTGTGTTCCCTGAATTTTTCTTCAAAGTGCTCCAAAAGCTCGTCGATTTTTCTGCAGTTGCCCGCAAAATGGTTGGGGATGTTTTCTTTGCGCAATTTTTCGCCCGCGCTCAGCGTTGCCGCCATGGCGCCGAACGCTTCGGAGCTTTTTTCGTGATTATAGTCCCAGCAACTGGATTTTCGCACGCAGGAGGCGCAAACGTCATTCTGCACCGCCTCAAAAATGGCATTTTGATCGCTTGCGGCGAGTTTGTTGATGATTCTTGACGCTGCGTTGATTGAATTTGTAATGTCTCCAATCGCCGTGGCCGCGGTGCTGAGCTTGAACCGGAGCATATTCTTATAGCCCTCTCCCCCGGGGGTGGCCATGGTGGGGCTGAAAAACTCCTCTGCCCTTTGCCGCAGTTTTGCGGGCATGAAAATCAAGATGACCGAGGCGATCGCTGTTTCAATGATCGACAGCGCGGCCATTTGCGTGTCCTGCGCGGTGAAGGCGCAGACGGCGTTTGCCGCCATAAAGCAGAGCGCGGCGGGAAAGCGGCCGTATTGCCCGAACAGCCCCGCCAGCAGGCCGCCCGCCGCATAGCCGCTGAGCAGGTGCCCCATGCCGCCTGTGAGCGAGAGCGAAATGCCCGAGGCAATGCCCGCGATCGCGCCGCCGAACTCTTTTGAGTAGCAGGCCGCGAGCAGCACCACAAAGCACGCGACCACACGCGCAACGGAAATGCCGCCGATTTGCAGCCATGAGAATGAGAGCAGCAGAAAGCCGAACGTCATCAAAACGCAGGTCAGCAGAGAGGGTTTGATATATTTTAAGCTTTTCTTGGCCTGAAGTGTTTCAAAGGTCTTCTTAAAAAAATAAGTCGCGCCGCCGGCAATGAGAGCCTCTGAGAGATACAGCGCGGTGTTCGGCACCGTCACGCTGCCCGTGAACAGGATCGCCATGCCCGTGGCCAGTGTTGCGCCGAGTGAAAGCAGGCCCGCCTGCACCGCCGGCAGCGTGTAGCCGATCACCTTTTTGAGCGCAAACGAGGCGATGGCCGCAATGGCGACGGCGGCTATGTAGCGCAGCGCGCCGAGGGAGGTGTTGCCGATGAGGTAGCCCGCAATTGAGCCCAGAAGCGCGGCTGGGAGGTTCTGCGTCTCAACCGCGGCGACAAAGGCGATGCCCAGAGGCGAGAGCCCGCCGAAAATTTCGGTGTTTGACAGTGAGAGCGATGCAAGCACATACAGCGTCTGCACCGCGAAGGGCTTGACAACAGACAATGTTCTGTTGATCTGCGAATATTGTTTGATGTTTCTTGTTTCAATTCTGTTCAAATTTTTTCCTTCCTTTCTCACTTGGGGCGGGCCTGTCGACTATATGCAAGCGTTACGTTTTTTAAGGTTGCGGGAGGGCCTGTCCAAAAACCGCCGAAAAAATTTTTGTGGTATTTTGCATGCATAATGACCAGTTTCTGAAACGTGCATAATCGAATTTTGTTCACTAAATACGATTTTGGGGCTGTGACTAAAATTATATCCTTTTCGGATGTGGAAGTTTGTCTAAACAAGAGCAATTTTTTTCAGTCAATATGCGGAAAAATTGAAAAAATTAGCGCAAAACAGGCGAAGGCTGTTTTTTTCTCTCGCTCTCTTGCTTTCTCGGGCGAGATGGTATAAAATGAATGCGGTAAAAAAACGCAAGAAGCTCCTGCGCAAAAGCAGGTTTTTTGCGGTTTTGCCTTTTTATATCAGCGTTACAATGGTTTTTGACTGAATACAATGCGGCGGGCAGCGCTTGTCTTGCCCCGTCCGCAGAAGACCCTTGCAGGAGAGATGCCTATTATCGGGGTGCGGTTTTGTTGCTGCAAAACGTGCCTTTGGCGATATGAACTGAAAGGACGTTTTTCTATGTCAAAGTACATTCTGGCACTTGATCAGGGAACCACCAGCTCCCGCGCCATCATTTTTAATAAAAAAGGCGAGATGGTTTCAAAGGCGCAATATGAATTCACGCAGATTTATCCTTTTGCCGGGTGGGTGGAGCACGACCCGGACGAAATTCTCAAAAGTCAGCTGCGCGCGCTGGTGGACGCTTTGATCGGCGGCAACATCAACGCCGGCGATATTGCGGCGGTCGGCGTGACAAACCAGCGTGAAACGACTGTTTTGTGGGATAAACGCACCGGAAAGAGCGTGTATAACGCCATTGTCTGGCAATGCAGGCGCACGGCCGCTCTCTGCGAGCAGCTCAAGGCGGAGGGGCTGGCCGGTTACATAAAGGACCGTACCGGTCTTGTGATCGACGCTTATTTTTCGGGCACGAAAATCAAATGGATCCTTGACAATGTGCCGGGCGCGCGTGAGCTTGCCGAGGAGGGCAATCTGCTGTTCGGCACGGTTGAGACGTGGCTTATCTGGAATTTGACCGGCGGCAAGGCGCATGTGACGGACTATTCCAACGCCTCCCGCACGATGCTGTTCGATGTCGACAAGCTTTGCTGGGACGCGTTTTTGTGTGAAAAGCTCGGTATTCCCATGTCGGTTTTGCCGCGCGCTGTGCCCTCGAGCGAGGTTTACGGCGTTATCGCGCCGAAAATTCCGGGCATTGAGGCCCTGGAGGGCACGCCGATCGCGGGCGCGGTGGGCGACCAGCCCGCGGCGCTGTTCGGGCAGGCCTGTTTTCAGCCCGGGCAGGCGAAAAACACCTACGGCACAGGCTGCTTTTTGCTGATGAACACAGGAACAAAGCGCGTGCATTCCGAACACAATCTGCTCACGGGTGTTGCCTGGGGCCTTGACGGGCGCGTGGAATACGCCATTGAGGGCAGCGCGTTCAACGCCGGGTCTGTGATCCAATGGCTGCGCGACGAGTTAAAATTGATTTCTTCCGCTCCTGAGTGCGACGCGCTGGCGGGGAGCGTGCCCGACGCAAACGGCATTTATCTCGTACCCGCGTTCACGGGCCTCGGCGCGCCGTATTGGGACATGTATGCCCGCGGCTGCATTGTCGGCCTGACGCGCGGCGTGAACCGCGCGCACATCGCCCGCGCGGTGCTTGAGGGAATCGCCTACCAAATGACCGATCTGCTGGAGGCTATGAAAGCGGATTCCGCGATCGACTTGCAAGAGCTGCGGGTGGACGGCGGCGCCTCTGTGAGCGATATTTTAATGCAGATGCAGTCCGACATGATCGGCGCCGAGGTCAACCGCCCGCGCGTGGTGGAAACGACGGCTCTGGGCGCGGCGTATCTCGCGGGATTGGCCGTGGGCTTTTGGAAGGATATGCACGAAATTGAAAATTTGCGTGAAGTCAGTCAGGTGTTTGAGCCGCAAATCAGCCGCGAAGAGCGCGACAGGCGTTATGCGGGCTGGCTGAGAGCTGTTGAGCGGGCAAAGAGCTGGGAAACCGCGGAATAAATGCAAACTTCTTATGTTTTTATGGCAAACCGGGAGATTTCCCGCAGGGAGGCGCCGGTTTGCTTTTTTTATTGCGGGGGGCCGCAATGTCCCCGAAAGGACGGTCATCGAAATGGATTATCAAAAGGAGTCCCTCAAAAAACACTACGAATGGAAGGGCAAGCTTGAGGTCACGCCGCGCGCGGGTGTGAGCACGCGCGAGGAGCTTTCGCTGGCATATACGCCCGGCGTCGCGGAGCCCTGCCTTGCAATTCAGAAGGATATCAATAAATCCTATGACCTGACCCGCCGCTGGAACACCGTCGCCGTTGTGACGGACGGCACGGCCGTGCTCGGGCTCGGCGACATCGGCCCCGAGGCGGGCATGCCGGTGATGGAGGGCAAGTGCGTTCTGTTCAAGGCCTTCGGCGGCGTGGACGCGATTCCTTTATGCGTGCGTTCAAAGGATGTGGACGACATCGTCAAAACCGTCGCGCTGCTAGCGGGCAGCTTCGGCGGCGTGAATCTTGAGGATATCTCCGCGCCCCGCTGCTTTGAGATTGAAGAAAAGCTCAAGGCCTGCACGGATATCCCGATTTTTCATGATGACCAGCACGGCACAGCCGTCGTGAGCGTGGCCGCGTTGTTTAATGCGCTCAAGTTCGTCGGCAAGCGGTTTGAGGACTGCTCTGTGGTGTTCAGCGGCGCGGGCGCGGCGGGCACGGCGATTGCGAAGCTGCTCGCGCTTCTGGGCGTTTCTGAAATTGTCATGTGCAACAGCAAGGGAATCGTCTGCGAGGGCAACGAGGGCATGAACCCGGCTCTTGTTGAGCTTGCTTCGTGGACAAATCGTTCCCACAAGCGCGGCACGCTTGCCGACGCCATGCGCGGCGCCGACATTTTTATCGGTGTTTCCGCCCCGGGCATTGTGAGCGAAGAGATGGTGGCATCCATGGCGAAAGGCGCGATTGTGATGCCCATGGCAAACCCGATGCCTGAGATTATGCCCGACCTTGCAAAAAAAGCGGGCGCCGCCGTTGTGGGCACAGGGCGCAGCGATTTTCCGAATCAAATCAACAATGTTCTTGCCTTTCCCGGCATTTTCCGCGGCGCTCTTGACGTGCGCGCGAGCGATATCAACGACGCGATGAAACTGGCCGCGGCAAAGGCGATCGCCTCATTGATTGCAGACGACGAGCTTTCTGCCGACTATATTATTCCGAAAGCTTTTGACGAACGCGTCGGTGTTGCTGTTGCGAATGCGGTCGCAGAAGCCGCGCGTGAGAGTGGCGTTGCAAGAATATAAGCGCAAGAAACATAAAATGCCCCTGAAAGGATCCGCCATGAGAAGAAAAGACCGTGAAATCACCCGGGTTGATGAGAAGCTTGAGATTATTGATAAATGCGATGTGTGCAGGCTTGCTTTTGCAGACGAAACGGAGCCGTATATTGTGCCCTTGAACTTCGGATATGAATTTTCAGAGGGCAAACTGGTGCTGTATTTTCATTGTGCCAGTAAAGGCAGAAAGCTTGACATTATGAAAAAGCATCCGCGGGTGTGCTTTGAAATGGATTGCAGCCGCAAGCTGATGGGAAGCGGTGAAATCGCCTGCGAATATACAATGGCATATGAAAGTGTGATCGGCACGGGAACCTTGGAGCTGTGTGAAAGCACAGAAGAAAAGCTGAAGGGGCTGAGGTTGCTCATGCGCCAAATGGTAAAGTCTGACAACTTTACATTCCTTTCTGAGCAGATTGAACGAATCACGGTTCTGCGGCTTTTGGCTGATGATTTTTCGGCCAAAAAAAGCACGGGAATCCGGGTTTGACCGGCGAAAAAATAAGACAATTTGCTCTTGCTATCTCGCAGAAAATGGTTTAATATATTGTTGTCGAGAGTATACAGCGGAGTATCGCAGAGAAAGAGGAAGGACGAGCCGGTGCAGGACAGATACATATCCCCCTTCTCATCACGTTACACAAGTGATGAAATGCAATATTTATTTTCAGAAAACAACAAATTCAGAACATGGCGCAAGCTGTGGATCGCCCTTGCGGAAGCCGAGCAGGAGCTTGGTTTGCCGATTTCGGACGAGCAGCTTGCCGAATTACGCGCCCATGCGGACGACATCAACTATGACGTTGCCCGCGAGCGTGAAAAAGAAGTGCGGCACGATGTGATGGCGCATGTGTATGCCTATGGCGTGCAGTGCCCCAAGGCCGCCGGTATCATCCACTTGGGCGCGACGAGCTGCTATGTGGGCGACAACACCGATTTGATGATTCTTTATGACGCGCTCAGGCTGATTGAGAAGAAGCTTGTGAACGCGATTGAAAAGCTTGCGGCTTTTGCCAAAGAATATAAGGGCCTGCCAACGCTGGCCTTCACCCATTTTCAACCCGCCCAGCCCACGAGCGTGGGCAAGCGGGCCACGCTGTGGATTCAAGAATTTTTAATGGACCTTGAGGATGTGCGTTACCGCCTTTCGGGCGCAAAACTGCTGGGTTCAAAGGGCACGACGGGCACCCAGGCGAGCTTTCTCGAGCTGTTTGAGGGCGACCATGAAAAATGCCGCCGGATTGACGAAATTATTGCGCAAAAAATGGGCTATGCCGCGTGCTTTGCCGTTTCCGGGCAGACCTATCCGCGCAAGCTTGATTTTTCAATTCTTTCCGTGCTCGCGGGCATTGCCCAGAGCGCCACAAAATTTTCGAACGACATCCGCCTGCTGCAGCACCTCAAAGAGATTGAAGAGCCGTTTGAGAAAAACCAAATCGGCTCCTCTGCCATGGCGTACAAGCGCAACCCCATGCGCAGCGAGCGCATCGCATCGCTTGCGAGATATATTATCTGCGACGTGCAAAACCCCGCCATCACCGCCGCCACCCAGTGGTTTGAGCGCACGCTTGACGACAGCGCCAACAAGCGCATCAGCGTTTCCGAGGGCTTTTTGGCCTGCGACGCGGTGCTTTCGCTTGTGATCAACGTGGCTGACGGACTTGTGGTGAACGAAAAGGTAATTGAGCGCAATCTGTTTGCCGAGCTGCCGTTCATGGCGACTGAGAATATCATGATGGGCTGTGTTAAAAAGGGCGGCAACCGGCAGGAACTGCACGAGCGCATCCGCGTGCATTCGATGGAGGCCGCAAAACGCGTCAAGCAGGGTGACGGGCAGAATGACCTACTCGAGCGTATTGCGGGCGACGAAGCTTTCGGCGTGACGCTTGAAGAACTGAATGCGATTTTGAACCCGCAGGATTATATCGGCCGCTCAAAAGAGCAAACCGAGGAGTTTTTGGCCCGTCAGGTGGAGCCTGTGCTGAAAGAATATGCGGACGTGCTCGGGTTCCAAAGCGAAATTTTTGTTTAATTGCAGAGGTTATCTGCTTTTATAGTTTGCTAATTGACAAGGAGGCATCTTTTATGTCCGGTTTTTTCAACAAAACTGTTGCGGATACGCTTGTGCGTGTCGCCGCCCTGTTCACCTCCGTTTTGCTTTCGCTCTCTCTCATGATGAACAAAGACCTGCAGAGCACGGATGAAGTGACCTATCTCGGCAGCAATGCCTATGCGGGTATCGACGCGCTCACCATGGGTCAGGGCATCACTACAGACGGCGAATATTTCTATACCAGCGGCGCCGTAACCACCTTCCAGTGGGGCATTTTGGGCAAGGTCGACATAGCGACGGGCGAAATCGTCATGCGCAACACCTACGCCATCCCCGCGGAGCTGCGTGAAAAGGGCAGCGACCACATCGGCGGCATCAGCTATTATGAGGGCAAAATCTATGCGGCAATTGAAGGCGAACCCTATGAGCATAACTTTATTGCCATCTATGACGCCGAAACGCTTGAATACACGGGTGTGTATTATGAGCTTGAACAGGAGAATCATGTGGACGGCGTGCCGTGGGTGGCCGTTGACGCCGCGAACGGTTATTTTTATACCGGCGAGTGGAACCATGCCGTGCGGCTGAATGTTTATGACCTTGAAACGGGCGTCTTTTCGCATTATCTTGACCTTGTGGGCGGCGAGCTGGACAGGGTGCAGGGTTGCGAGGTGTTTGACGGCGTGCTTTTTGCCTCAAGTGACGACGGCGACGCGACCTTGAATGTGTATGCGGTGAACCTTGCGACAGGTGAGGTTTCTGTCGCGTTCACACGTCAGGCCAGCAGAGCTGACATTGAGGCTGAGGATTTGACCATCACGCAGCGCGAAGACGGCAAGCCGGTGTTTCATGTGTTGGACTTTGACAAGCGTGTTTGCGTATTTGTGCGCCATTTCGTGCTGCCATAACCAACCGGCTTGAAAAAATTGCTGTGCAGGGAGATTGCGCCGGATAACGCAATTTCCCTGTTTTTCTCTATATTAAGAATCTTTTTCCTTGGAGGTAACTATGAAAGCAATCGTAACCGTAATCGGCCTTGACAGAACGGGCATCATTGCCGAAATTTGCTCGCTGCTCGCCTCGCACGACATCAATATCCTTGACATCAGCCAAACCGTCATGAAAGAATTTTTCACGATGACCATGCTGGTGGATACGGCGCTCTCGCCCCTGCCCTTTGATGCGCTAAGCGCGGTTTTATCCAAAAAAGGCGAGGAGATGAAGCTGAATATCCGTATTCAGCGCGAGGATATCTTCCACGCTATGCATAAAATTTAAAAACCTCTCTTTATCGGTTTTTTTGCCGCGAAAAATCAAAGGATCGGAGTCTTTGTATGCTCAACCAGTCTGAAATAATCAAAACCATCGAGATGATAGACCGCCAGCACCTTGACGTGCGTACGATCACCATGGGCATTTCGCTGCGCGACTGCGCCCATGACGACGTCGGCAGGGTCTCGCAGAAAATATATGACAAAATCACCCGCCTCGCGCACGACCTTGTGAAGGTGGGCGACACCATTCAAAGTGAATTCGGCATTCCGATTGTCAACAAGCGTATTTCCGTCACGCCGATCGCTTTGGTGGCCGAAAGCTGTGACGCGCCGGACTATGTGCCCGTGGCGAAGGCTCTTGACCGTGCGGCGACGGAATGCGGCGTGAATTTTATCGGCGGCTTTTCCGCCCTTGTGCACAAGGGCTTCACAAACGGCGACAGAAAACTGATCGCGTCCATTCCCCAGGCTTTGGCCGAAACAACCTATGTTTGCTCCAGCGTGAATGTCGCCACCACAAAGGCGGGCATCAATATGGACGCGGTTGCGTTGATGGGCAAAATCATCAAAGAGACCGCGGCGCTCACCGCAAGCAGCGGCGGGCTCGGCTGCGCGAAGCTTGTGGTTTTTGCCAACGCGGTGGAGGATAACCCCTTTATGGCGGGGGCGTTCCACGGCGTGGGCGAGCCGGAGTCCGTGATTAACGTGGGCGTCAGCGGCCCGGGCGTGGTGTATGCCGCGCTGCAGGACTGCAAGGGCCTGCCCTTTGACGATGTTGCGGAAACGATCAAGAAGACCGCGTTTCGCATCACAAGAATGGGGCAGCTTGTGGCGCAGGAGGCCTCAAAGCGCCTGAATGTGCCCTATGGCGTGATCGACCTCTCGCTTGCGCCCACACCGGTGAAGGGCGACAGCGTTGCCCGCATTCTTGAAGAGATGGGCCTTGCGGTCTGCGGCACCCACGGCACGACGGCGGCTTTGGCGCTGCTCAACGACGCGGTGAAAAAGGGCGGCGTGATGGCAAGCAGCCATGTGGGCGGCCTTTCGGGCGCGTTCATCCCCGTGAGCGAGGACGAGGGCATGATCGCCGCGGTGCGGCAGGGCGCGCTCAGCCTTGACAAGCTTGAGGCGATGACCTGCGTGTGCTCTGTCGGGCTTGACATGATAGCGGTGCCCGGCGGCACCTCCGCCGAAACGATTTCGGCAATTATTGCAGACGAAGCGGCTATCGGCGTTGTGAATACCAAAACAACTGCGGTGCGCATTATTCCTGCGGTGGGCAAAACTGTGGGCGACACGGTCGAGTTTGGCGGCCTTTTGGGCAGCGCGCCCGTGATGCCTGTGCATGAATTCTCTTCTGCGGATTTCATTGCGCGAGGCGGCAGGATCCCTGCCCCGATGCACAGTTTAAAAAATTAGTCTTCTCCACTTGCCTGACGAAAAGCATTCCCGCGCCCGAAATACAATTTATGATTTTATGGTGCGCTGGCAGCAGGATTGCTTATTGAAAAACATTGTAATAAGATAGTCTATCGACTTCCGTCGAAAATGTAAATTTTTTTATTTGATTATTGCAAGAAAGTGTCGAATAAATGAATTTTTTTATGTTTTTGTTTATTTTTTGCGTTTGAAGATGTTTTTTGAGAAAGCATTTATTTACAAATAGCTTTTTTTAATAAATACACGTTGACAATTTTCACCGCGTACGCTATAATTTTAGAGAACAAATATCGCGGAATTTTTCTGCGCTGTTGTATTTTTTAGATGACCGTAAAAACCGGATTTTGGTCTTTATGCAGGCAAATTTGTATTTTTCGCCCGAAAATCTTTGCAGTTTTGCAGGGTTGTCGTTTGGTTTTTGAAAAGCCGGCAGAGCAATTTGCCCGTCGCCAATTTTGTGTTGCTTGTGGTTGTTTGGAATGAAGAAAGTATTGTAGGAGGAATTCTCAAATGAAAAATGCCAAGGCGTTGGGGCTGAAACTTCTTGCATTTGTTCTTGTTCTTGCAGTTTCTGTCAGTTCGTCAGCGATGTTTGCGTTTGCTGAAGGGGCAGATTATTCAAATCTTGATTTTATGAATGGCGCAAAGCCAGATGAACTCATTCTGGCCGGGTATATGGACCCTTCGCTTGCGTCTGAATCGCTCGTAATCCCTTCAGAGGTAGAGGGCAAGAAGGTCGTTGCGATTGCGGATTATGCGTTTTATGCCGATGAAAACCTACAGAGCGTTGTGATTCCCGCATCTGTGAAATCCATTGGCAGAGAGGCTTTTAGGGAATGCAGCAGCTTGGCGTTCATCACGTTCCAGGGTGATTTGGATTATGTAGGCATAAGTGCGTTTGATTTTACCCCTTGGTTTAATGATTTTCCCGGCGGCGGCCAAGAAAATGATTTTGTGGTTGCGGGTATTAATTATAAGTATTTAGTCGGCTATAAAGGGACGGACGCGAATGTTGTGATTCCTCAAAGAATCGAGAAAGTAGCGGCGTATGTTTTTGCCGGCAATCAAAAAATTCAATCAGTTATTATTCCTGAGCGCGTTACATATATTGGCGACGGCGCATTCAAGGGCTGCTCAAGCCTTGCGGATGTGACTGTGCGCGGCGCTCTTGAGTATTGCGGCGAGGATGCTTTTGAAGACACGACCTGGCTCAGGGAATATAAGGGTGAATTTGTATTTTTTGGCGACATGCTTTTGAAGTATAAAGGCAGCGAGCCCACGGTTGAAGTTCCCAACATCTTCACCCGAATCGGCGACAAAGCTTTTTATGGAAGTTCAAAAGTGCAGTCTGTGAAAATTCCTTCAACGATTACAAGCATCGGCAAAGACGCGTTTTTACTGTTTGACGGGGCAGGAACACCCACGTCGGCTGAAATTTACTGCTACAAAAACTCTGCGGGGCACACCTATGCGGTTGAAAACGGTCTTCAGATCGGCGGCTTTTTGCGCACTATGGGCGATTATGACGGCGACGGAGTCATCACCGCCAGTGATGCGCGCTCTTACCTTCGTGTTGGCGCAAAACTGATTGATAAGGTTGATTATGCGGTTCTTGAAGCCGGCGACATCGACGGCGACGGCAAGGTAACTGCCGCTGACGCAAGGACGATTCTTCGCCTGTCTGCAAGAATTGAGTCTTTCAATGCTGATGATTTGCTTTTGAGGCCGAACACTCCTTTTGAAGTGCTCAACGCCTATTCGCAGGCTCTCAGATATGCCGCAAGAAAAGAAGTCGGCTTCTCCCTGTTTGAGCATCAGAAAATCAAAGACTACAATCTGGATTTCAATTCTACTTTGTATTTTAAGAAGTTCGATGACCAGCTTACCAAAGAGAAAAAGGCTAAAATTCAGAAGTTTGAACCCGACAGGGCTGATTCCATCGATTCTCTTTACCTTTGCAGCCTGATCAACTCAGGCATGATTAAAGATGCAAAATGTGTTATCAATGCTGATAAAAAATATGTTATCGAGATCAAACTGAAGGATGAAAAAGCTGAGTTTGGCCAGCAATCTTTCACTTCCATGATTTTCCCCGTTGCGTCGAAGGACGATTTCCAGAAAACCTTGAAGGATCTTTGGTGGTATGGCCTTTATGGCAAAGGCGTGAGCTATAACCTGACATACACGAATTGTTCTCTGAAAGCCGTCGTTGATATGAAGACGGGCAGAGTCGAATCCATTGATATGAATATGGAGTATAAGATCACAGACATCGCCGGCAAGCTTGGCGGCATCACCATTAAAGACGGCAACGGCAAAACAAACGGCAATGCCGTTCGCGTTGACACAGTGAAATACAGCGACTTCATCTTCACGACAGTCACAGATTAGCAAAAAAAAACAGAAGCTCCCGCACAAGCTTTAGTGCGGGAGCTTTTTCCATGAAAAAGCATGTATCTGCAAGAAAAACTAGTTTTGTGCAGCTTTTATTTTTTCAAGCTGTTCTTTCAATTTTAAAAAATCTTCCAGTGCGTCTTCTTTTTTCCTTGGGTCTCTCAGAAGTGCCGCGGGGTGGAATGTGCCCATCATGAGTATGCCTTTTTTGTCATAGAATACGCCGTGGTCAACAGTGACCTTGAATTGCGGCGAAATCAGCTTTGCCGCCGAAATCCTGCCTAGACACACAATAATTTTCGGCCGCATCAAACGAACCTGCTCCCGAAGCCAAAACAAACACTCCTCCTGTTCCTGCGGCAGCGGGTCACGGTTTTGCGGTGGGCGGCATTTGACAATATTTGCAATATATATATTTTTTTTTCGGTCAAGACCGATCCCGTTTAAATATAAATCAAGAAGTTTTCCCGACCTTCCAACAAACGGTTCGGCCCTCAGGTCCTCTTGTTCTCCGGGGCCTTCGCCAATGAACAGTATGTTGCTGTTCTCATTGCCGGTGCCAAAAACGACAGTTGTCCGTCCCTCGCAAAGCCCGCAGCGCCGGCATAAAAGGCAGTCGTTTTTCAGGGTATTAAAGGAATCATACATTTTTATTTCTCCTTAAATTGGAAATATGGAATAAAATACATGGTGAAAAAAGTTTTTGAATTTATGTAAATTATATTGATAAAATATGAATATGTCAATATGGCTTCGGTCATTATAAGTGCTATTTTTCCTAAATCTTTACATTTTTTTATAAAAAGTATTGACTGAAATACTTTTATAGTTTATAATGCACTTGTGTTGAGCATAGGTGATATTTTGTATCGTATAAATCTATGCGGAACATGAAAGTATATAAAGGAGCCGTTATTGCGCGGTTCTTTATATAAAAAATACTTTTAAAGGAAGGTTCGAAAAATGAAACTTGCGAAAAAAATGCTTGCTTGCGTCGTAGCTCTTGTTCTTATGGCTAGTTTTTCAGTGATGGCGTTTGCTGAGGCAAAAACCGTTGAATTTGTTGTTGCTGCACAAGGGGAAGCTGTTGTTGGCAAAACTGTTGTTATTTCCCTTTCCGCAAAGAACGCTGTCGGTCTTGCTTCTGCTGACATCTTGATTGGCTTTGATCCCGCAGTTCTTGAGTTTGATGCCGCTGCAACAAACACCTTGAATGAAGACTGGGGCATTAAAGATCCCAAATCAAAGCTGAATGTTGAAGGCGGCCTTGTTCAGGACAAAGATGATCAGGTCTCTGCTTCTCTTACAAGCAGCAAAGCTATCACAACTGCAGAAACTTCGATTGCTAACTATGTCTTTAAAGTAAAGGCTGCCGGCGATGCCAAGTTGACTGCTACTGTTGAAAGCATTACCGGTGCCAGTGCTGACGGCAACACTGCTCTTGAGATGGTTGGCAAAACTTCTGTTTCTTCGTTGACCGCTAAGACAGCTGCTGCAACCACAACCACAACTACGACTAAGGCTCCCTCAACAACCGGCAAAACCAATGAAATCCCCAAGACAGGCGAAGCCGGCCTTGCTGTTGCTGCTGGTCTCGTAGTTCTTGCCGGCGCTGCATTCGTAGTGTCCAAGAAAAAGAAATAAGCGATATAAAACATCTGTTTTATGATGAAAAAGGGAATTGTGGATTTCACAGTTCCCTTTGCGTTTGTGAGCTTTTTTATGAATTCTGTCAATTTCTATTACTTTTCTTTGAAATGATTGAAAATCGACGAAATATATTGTATAATATTTTTTAGCCTAATAATGTGTAATATTTGCGGAGTTTTTTCTTAATAATTTGTTGCAGATGAATAACATATTAAAACTGCCGTTGCAGGAGGTTGCTATGCTGTTGACATTGCGAAAAAAAGAGGACTGTGCTTTTGATATGGTGGCGTTGGGCGAGATTATGTTGCGCCTTGACCCGGGTGATATGCGCGTGAAAACCGCGCGTTCGTTTCGTGCCTGGGAGGGCGGCGGCGAATATAATGTGGCGCGCGGATTGCGTCGCTGCTTCAGCCTGAAAACGGCTGTTGTGACTGCATTTGCAGACAATGAGGTTGGCCGCCTGATTGAAGACTTTATTTTGCAGGGCGGCGTGGACACTTCTTTGATTCAATGGCGCGCTTATGACGGCATTGGCAGAACTGTGCGCAACGGTTTGAATTTTACCGAACGTGGCTTTGGTATTCGCGGTGCTGTGGGCGTTTCAGACAGAGGCAATACCGCGGCTTCTCAACTGAAGGCCGGCGACATTGATTGGGACTATATCTTCGGCACTTTGGGCGTGCGCTGGCTGCACACTGGGGGCATTTTTGCCGCGCTTTCTGACACCACGGCGGATGTTGTGCTTGAAGCGCTGAAAGCGGCCAAAAAATATGGCACGATCGTTTCTTATGACCTCAATTACCGCCCCTCGCTTTGGAAAGACATCGGAGGCAAAGAAAAGGCTCAGTCCGTCAATCGTGAAATCGCAAGCTATGTGGATGTGATGATCGGCAACGAGGAGGATTTTACCGCCTGCCTCGGTTTTGAAATTGAGGGTAACGACGAAAACTTGAAAGAACTTTCCATTGACGGATATATCAAAATGCTTGGTGCGGCCACAAAGGCTTATCCGAACTTTAAAGTGATTGCAACCACGCTGCGCGCCGTGCGCTCGGCGAGTGTGAATGACTGGAGCGCGATTGCCTATGCAAACGGTGAGGTCAGCTATGGTCTTGATTTGAAAGGCCTTGAGATCTATGACCGCGTGGGCGGCGGCGACTCGTTTGCGTCGGGTTTAATTTATGGTTTGATGACGAAAGAAACCTTAAAAGAAGCGGTGGACTACGGTGTGGCTCACGGTGCATATGCAATGACCACTCCGGGCGACACATCGACCGCCAGCCTCAAAGAGGTCGAGGGCATTGTGAAGGGCGCGGGAGCAAGGGTCATTCGCTGATTCGGGACAAAAAAGAAAATTTTGCAACAAACAGAATCGAGGTAATCATCTTGAGTAAAGAACAGGTTTTGGCAAAAATCGAGCAAGGCGGAATTGTCGCCGTGATTCGCGCGGATGGTGAAGATCAGGCGCTGCGTATTACAGACGCATGCCTGCAGGGCGGTGTGACTGCTTTGGAGCTTACTTTTACGATTCCCGCCGCGCATAAAATTATCGAAGCATTGGCAAAACGCTTTGCCGCTGAAAATATTGTAATCGGCGCGGGCACAGTGATGGACTCTGAAACCGCGAGAATTTCGTTGCTTTCGGGCGCGGAGTTTGTTGTGAGCCCTTATTTTGACCCTGAAACCGTGGCGCTTTGCAACCGTTACCGGGTGCCTGTGATGCCGGGTGTGATGACCGTCGGCGAGGCAGTGCGCGCGATGAACGCCGGGGCGGATATTTTAAAGGTTTTCCCTGCCGACTTGTTCGGGCCGAAAATCATTCGCGCCATTAAAGGACCTATTCCGCAGGCAAAAATGGTGCCCACGGGCGGTGTGAGCGTCGACAATGTGCAGGAATGGTTTGCCGCGGGTGTTTTCGCTGTGGGTGCGGGCGGCTCTTTGACCGCGGGCGCGGAGACGGGCGACTATCAAAAAATCACGAACACCGCAAAACGCTTTGTTGAAGAAATTCAAGCTTTCAAACAAAAAGCTCAATTGTAATATAGCTCTTCTCATGTTTTAGCAAAAAGCCGACTGTGTTGTGCGGCATGGTAATTGTTTTGAGCGCGGCGGCATCGATAGAAAGGATTCATGTGGATTATGAAAAAAGAAGTGATGGTTGAAACCTCGGCACGCCATGTGCACGTTTCAAGAAAAGATCTTGACGTTTTGTTTGGCGAGGGGTATCAATTGACCCCTGCGAAACACCTCTCTCAGCCCGGGCAGTTTGCCTGTGAAGAAAGAGTTGCCGTGATCGGCCCCAAGGGCTCTTTCCCGAAGGTCGTTATTTTAGGGCCTGAGCGTCCCGACACACAGGTTGAGGTTTCTATGTCTGACGCGAGAGCGCTCGGGTTGGCTGCTCCTGTGCGCGAATCGGGCGACATTGCGGGCAGCGCGGGCTGCAAGATCGTCGGTCCCAAAGGTGAGGTTGAAATTGAGAAAGGCGTCATCATCGCAAAACGACATATCCATATGACCCCTGCTGATGCACAGGCGTTCGGCCTTGTGGATAAGCAGGTTGTCGACGTGAAAGTGAACGCATCCGAACGCTCGCTGGTTTTCGGCGACGTTGTTGTCAGGGTAAGAAATGATTTCGCTTTGGCCATGCACATCGACACAGACGAGTCGAACGCCGCTTTGGCCGCCCCCGGAACAATGGGCGAAATCATTGCTTAAAAATCAGTTTGATTTTCTGGCCGGATGTTTGCATCCGGCCGTTTTTGTGTTATAATATGATAACATGGTAGCATGGTAAAATCACCGGAAAGGAAAGACCGATGAGTAATTTGATTGACCTTTTGCCGTATGCCGAGCAGATCCCCCTGAAGCTGAGGGCGGTTTTTGAGCAATATGGATATAAAAAATACATTATGAGCAATTTTGAGCCCTATGACCTTTATTGGGAGAATCGGAATTTTATCAAGAGCGAGGGCATCATCACCTTCACCGCGGCGAATGGCCGCCTGATGGCGCTGCGGCCGGATGTGACCACAAGCATCATTAAACACGCGGCCATGAGCGAGCAGCCCGAAAAGCTCTATTATATTGAAAATGTGTTCAGAACCGACCATCAGACAAAGGACTTTCGGGAAATCCGCCAGATGGGGCTGGAATACATCGGCGGCGAGCAGGGCTACGCAGAGGCTGAGGTTGTGTTTTTGGCCTTGCAGAGCCTGCAGACGCTTGGCACGGACTACCGCCTGAACCTCAACCACATGGGGCTTATTGAGGGCGTTTTGGAATATGTGGGCGCAGAGGAAGCGGTTTCTGACGATATAAAAATGGCTATTAAGCAAAAAAATCCGCATGATATTGCCATGATCGCACAACAAGCCGGCGTGAGGGCAGAAAAAATTCAATTTTTAACATCGTTCACTGCGCTTTGCGGGGATTTTCAGTCGGTTCTTGCACAGCTAAAAGGGTTTGCCGTGAATGAAACCATGCGCGCGGCGGTTGCAGAGCTTGAAGGCCTTGTGTGTGCCGTGAGCGCGTTCGCGCCCTCGCCCAATATGCAGTTTGACGTTTCTGTGATTAACGACATGGACTATTACAACGGCACGGTGTTTCGCGGTTATATCAAAGAGTCCCCCAGCTCGGTGCTTTCGGGCGGGCGGTATGACAACATGATGAAGCGCTTCGGCAAAGAGCAGTGCGCGCTGGGTTTCGGGCTCTATCTCGGCGAGCTTGACCGCGCGTTTTATGCGTCGCCGGAATATGATGCGGATGTATATTTATATCAAAACGGCTTTGCGGCAGACGCTGTTGCCGCTGCGGTGAAAGCATTGACCGAAAAGGGCTTGCGCGTATATACAGGTGCGCAGAAAGAGCCGCCTGTTCGTGTGAAAACGGTTTATGAAATGACCGGGGCCGGTGCAATGGAGGTGGCTGCCAATGATTAACATCGCTTTGCCTAAGGGCCGCTTGGGTGACAAGGTCTATAAGCTTTTTGATGACATTGGTTTTTCGTGCCCCGAGCTTGAGGGGGACAGCCGCAAGCTTGTGTTTGAAAATGAGGAAAAGGGTGTGCGCTATTTTTTGGTGAAGCCCTCGGATGTTTCGATCTATGTGGCGCACAAGGCGGCGGATATCGGTGTTGTGGGCAAGGACGTGCTGCTTGAAACAGAGCCATCGGTTTATGAGCTTTTGGATTTGGGCTTTGGCAGGTGCCGCCTTGCGGTTGCCGCCAAAAATAATTGGAAGGACGACACCAGCCTGCCCCTGCGCGTTGCAACCAAATATGTGAACGTCACCCAAAAATATTACGCCGCCCAGAACCGGCAGATTGAAATTGTGAAGCTCAACGGCAGCATAGAGCTTGCGCCCATTCTCGGGCTTTCAGATGTGATTGTGGACATCGTGGAAACCGGGACGACGCTGAAAGAAAATAATCTTTCGGTTTTTTATGACATCGCGCCTTCGAGCGCGCGGCTGATTGCAAACAAAAGCAGCTATCAGTTCCACAAGGCCACCATCGACAGTATTGTGCGCGAGCTGGCAAAAAGAAGAGAATCACCGAAAGAACGGGAGTGACAGCATGATTCGGATTTATAACAGCAACGAAGTGGATATTGACCGCATTCTCAGCCGTGAGCAGGAGTCGGTTTCTGCCGGGGTGGAGCGCGCGGTGGATGAAATTATAGAAAACGTCAGGCAAAACGGCGACGCGGCGGTGCTTTCTTATGTTGAAAAGTTTGACGGCGTGAAGCTCGACAGCTTGAAGGTCACAGAAGAAGAGATCGAAGAGGCCTACGCTTTTATGGATGCGGATTTTATCCGCACGCTTGAACTGGCCTATGAAAATATTTATGCCTTTCACGAGAAGCAGGTGCGGAAGGATTTTGTCGTCAACGAGCGTGAGGGCGTGGTGCTGGGGCAAAAAATTACGCCGGTCGAAAAGGCGGGGCTCTATGTGCCCGGCGGCACGGCGAGCTATCCCTCAAGTGTGCTCATGGACATTGTGCCGGCAAAAATTGCGGGCGTGAGCGAAATCGTCATCACCACCCCGCCGGGGAAAGACGGCAAAATAAACCCCGCCATTCTCGCCGCAGCAAAGGTTGCGGGGGCAACGTCAATTTTTAAAACAGGCGGCGCGGGCGCGATTGCGGCGCTGGCCTACGGCACAAAGAGTATTCCGAAGGTTGACAAAATCGTCGGCCCAGGCAACATTTTTGTTGCGACGGCAAAACGCAAAGTGTTCGGCCTTGTGAGCATCGACATGATTGCCGGCCCGAGCGAGATTTTGGTGATTGCGGACGACACCGCCAACCCGAAGTTCGTCGCTGCGGATTTGCTCAGTCAGGCGGAGCATGACAAACTGTCTTCCGCTGTTCTGGTCTGCACGAGCGCAAGTCTTGCAGAACGTGTTGCCGAAGAGGTTGAGGCGCAGCTGCAAACCCTGCCCCGGCAGGAAATCGCCCGCGCGTCCATTGAAAACAACGGCATGATTGTGGTGATGAACACCCTTGCCGAAGCTGTGGAGGTGTCAAACAAAATCGCTCCCGAGCATCTGGAGCTTTGCGTGGACGAGCCGTTCGGCCTGCTCAACAGCGTGAAGAATGCGGGCAGTATTTTTCTTGGTAAAAATGTGCCCGAGGCGCTTGGCGACTATTTTGCCGGCCCGAACCATACCCTGCCCACAGCGGGCACGGCGCGCTTTTCAAGCCCCCTTTCTGTGGACGATTTCATCAAAAAGAGCAGCTTTATTTATTACACCAAAGACGCTTTGCGCGAGGTGAAAGACCGTGTTGTGGATTTTGCCGGGCGCGAGGGGCTGCACGCCCACGGCCGCAGTATTTCTGTGCGCTTTGAGAATGAAGAAAAAGAGTAAGAGGTGGGTTCTTTGAGCCGATTTTTTGACAATAAACTCCGCACAGTGGAGGCATATGTGCCCGGTGAGCAGCCGAAAAATGTGGGGGAGCTGATCAAGCTGAACACGAACGAAAGCCCCTTTCCCCCAAGCCCCGCCGTGATTCGTGCGGTTGATTCCGCCGCGGTGCGGGATTTACGCCTTTACCCCGACCCGACCTGTGCCTCGCTTGCGAACGCGCTTTCACAGCAATTTGGGGTGGAGCCCTCACAGGTCACCTTTGGCAACGGGAGCGACGAGCTGCTGGCCTTTTGCTTTCACGCGCTGTGCGGGAACGGCGCCGCTTTTGCGGACATCACCTATGGATTCTATAAGGTTTTTGCGAAAATGTTTTCAGTTGCGGCTGAAATTGTGCCCCTGCGTGAGGACTATACATTAGCGGTTGAGGACTATGCGCGCTGTGCCGGCACGGTATTCATTGCAAACCCCAACGCCCCCACGGGCATTGCTTTAAAGCGCGGCCAGATTGAAGAGCTGCTGCAAAACAAAGAGCGGCTTGTGATTGTGGACGAGGCTTATGTTGATTTTGGGGCGGACAGCGCCGTGCCGCTGCTTTCGAAATATGACAACCTGCTCGTCATCGGCACCTTTTCAAAGTCCCGTCAGCTTGCGGGGGCGCGATTGGGCTATGCCGTGGGGAGCGAAGAGCTGATTGCAGACCTTAACACCCTGCGCTTCAGCTTTAATCCATACAACATCAACCGCCTGACCCTGCTTGCGGGCGAGGCCGCGGTGCAGGATGCGCCCTATTTTGACTATTGCCGCAAGCTGATCATTGAAAACCGGCAATATGTGAGCGAAAAGCTGCGCGGCCTTGGCTTTCGGGTACTGCCCAGCATGACGAATTTTGTGTTTGCCGGCCCGCAGGAGGGTTTGTCGGGCAAAGAGTATTATGAGGCGCTGCGCAGCAGAAACATTTTGGTGCGCTATTTTGACCAGGACCGCCTGCGCGAGTTTGTGCGCATTACTATCGGCACGACCGACCAGATGGACGCGCTCATCAGCGCGACCAAGGACATTTTAGGGGTTGAAGACTATGATTGCGATTATTGATTACGGGGTGGGCAACCTTTACAGCCTTTCGTCCTCCCTTTCTTATCTCGGCATTCCCTGCGCCGTCACACGCAGCGCGGAGGAAATCAAAGCCGCCGACAAAATCATTTTGCCCGGCGTGGGTGCCTTTGGCGACGCGTTTCAAAAACTCAAAGACACGGGCCTTGTGCCTGTTGTGAAGGAGGAGGCCGCGAACGGCAAGCCCCTTCTTGGCATTTGCCTCGGTATGCAGCTGCTGTTTGAAGAAGGCTTTGAATACGGCCGCCACGAGGGGCTGGGGCTGATTCCGGGCAGTGTATGCCCCTTGGAGGACGATTTGAAAGCCGCGGGCCTGTCCTTAAAAGTGCCCCACATCGGCTGGAACGCCCTAGACATCCGCAAAAAAGAAAACCCCCTCATGCGTTATTCAAAGAATGGTGACTTTGTTTATTATGTGCACTCGTTTTATGCGAAATATTGTGAGGAATCGATTGTCGCCACATCGGAATACGGTGTGAATCTGGTGGGCACAGTGGCACGGGGCAGCGTTTACGGCTGCCAGTTCCACCCCGAAAAAAGCGGCGAGGTTGGCCTGCGCATTCTGCGCGCGTTTTCAGAAATCGCCTGACAGCGATTGATTTTGAGGCAAAGGAAAGGGAGTTATCATGGTTACCAAACGAATCATACCCTGCCTTGACATCCGCGACGGGCGGGTGGTGAAAGGCACAAACTTTAAAGGCGTTAAGGATGTGGAAGACCCTGTTGCCCTCGCGCGTTTTTATAACGAAAGCGGCGCGGACGAGCTGGTGTTTTATGATATTACCGCAACCTATGAAGACCGCCCTTTGTTCACAGATGTGCTCGAGCGCGTGGCTGCGGAGATTTTCATCCCCCTCACGGTCGGCGGCAGCATCCGCGGCGTGGGGGATTTTGACCGCGTGCTCAAGGCCGGGGCTGACAAGGTCAGCGTGAACTCCGGCGCGGTGGCGGACCGTTCCATCATTGCAGAGGCGGCCAAAAAATACGGTGACCAGTGCGTTGTGCTCTCAATGGATGTCAAGCGCGTCGGCGGAAAATTTCATATTTTTGTAAAGGGCGGCCGTGAAGACACGGGCATCGACGCTCTTGAATGGGCAAAATTCGGCGAGGACAACGGCGCGGGTGAGCTTGTGGTGAACAGCATTGACACCGACGGCGTGAAAAACGGTTTTGACCTTGAAATGCTCTCAGCCATCGCCGAGCGGGTGCATATTCCGATTATTGCCTCTGGCGGCGCGGGCGGGCAGGAGGATTTTTTGGAGCTGTTCAAAGAGCCGGGCGTTGACGCAGGGCTCGCCGCGAGCATTTTCCATTTCAAAGAGGTGCAAATTAAAGATTTAAAAGCATATTTGATTCAAAACGGTATTCCCATGCGCGTGGTTTGATTTTTTGCAGGTGCAAAAAAAGGAAGGATGGGGTTTATATGGATATTACGGCATTGAAGTTTGATGAAAAGGGTTTGATTCCTGCCATCGTGCAGGACTATGATACAAAGCAGGTTCTGACTCTTGCTTATATGAACGAAGAGAGTCTTGCCATCTCTCTTGAAGAGAAAAAGACGTGCTTCTATTCCCGCAGCAGGCAGGAGTTGTGGCGCAAGGGTGAAACCAGCGGAAACGTTCAGCACATTGTGAGCGTCACGGCGGACTGTGACGGCGACGCGCTTGTGGTGGAGGTGAAAAAAGACGGCCCCGCCTGTCACACAGGCGAAGAGAGCTGCTTTTTTGTCCCCGTGTTTGAGGGAGGAGAGCCGGAGCCGTTTTCATTAAAGAGCTTATATGATTTGCTCACCGGGCGCAACGAAGAGCGCCCCGAGGGCAGCTATACGACCTATCTGTTTGAAAAGGGCCGTGAGAAAATCCTCAAAAAGGTGGGCGAGGAGTGCACGGAGGTCGTGATCAGCGCGATGAAAAACAGCACAGAGGAAACGGTTTATGAAATTGCCGACCTCTGTTACCACACGATGGTACTGATGGTTGAAATGGGCATTTCGGTTGAAACCGTCAAAGACGAGCTGGCCTCCCGCCATGTTGTTGACAAGAAAACAAAGCAGGAAACAATGAAATAATGGCATAAAAATTAAAAACGGCACAGGGAACATAAAAGGTTCTCTGCGCTGTTTTTTTGTTTTGAGTCATAATGCTACTTTTTTAAAAAAAGTTTTTCAATAACCAGCCCCAAAAAAAATATCACAGGCTGATGCGCAACATATATATATAGTGTATGCCTGCCGATGGCTTCAACGGGCTTGCAGATAGTTTTATAAAACTTCTCAGGCAGTATGGCATAACGCAGATGCTTGCCCAAATAAATGCCGATGATAAACAAAAAAATCCAAGGGAGCAGAGGGTAATGGTCGGCCGAGAAAAAAGAATCGTTTGTAATTCCAAACGGAAACAAAAATGGGATTTCGCGCACAGACTGCGGGATGATAACGTTGGCGCATTCTTTTGTGATGCCGATATAGCCTTCGCGAATGTTTCGCGTGAGGGCAAACAGCAGCGTGCAGAGCGGAACGGCGACCTGCGGCGGCACCTGATCGGCCAGTTTTAACAACAGCGGTGACAACAGCATGGCAAGACTCAGCAAATGCAGAATGCCGAAAGATATCCCAAGGTTGTCATAGCCAAGCAATGGCATCAGATAAACCGTCACCAATGTGATCGCAACGGCAATGCCAAGCGTTTTGAAGCCGCGGCGGAGGTTGCTTTTGGTGAGGGATGAGGATATGCCCGAAATGATGATGAACAGCCCCGCAAACACATCCACAATGGCCGTGCTTGCGATAAACTCATAAAGCCATAAGAAAGATGAAAAGCCAAACACCTCGCCAAAAGTGAAAAACAGGTGAAATATCACCATGACCGTAATGGCGGCTCCGCGAATGAAGTCCAGCGGGGCAATACGGCTTTTTTTTGCTGCTATGCTGTTTTTGCTTCGATATGTGGTTTCTATTGGTTTCACCGCCGTTTTTATAAGGTTTAATAGCATTACCTGAAAGTCATTTGTTTTTTGCAAAACTGTTTTTTTGCAACCGCGGTTTGCAAACGGTGTTTGTTCAGTGAACATTATTGTAGCATAAACCAGGCTGTTTAAGCAATAAAATTGCAGTATATATTTTACTGTTCTCAAGTGTTGATTTTAAGACGATGCAAAATCAATAATATTGAATCAAAACTTAATATAATTAAAAAAATAGTTGACAATATTAAAATTTGTGATAAGATAATGATGAGAAGAGCCATTTTTGATTTAAATTATTAAAAGGAGGTGGAGTTGTGGCAACTGTTTTGCCAAAAAAATGCCCGGCATGTTCAAGCGAAATGCATGTGCGGGTTTTGGGCTGCCCCAATTGCGGCACTGAGGTGCAGGGGGATTTTTTGCTTTCAAAGTTTGAGCGGCTTTCAGAAGAGCACCTCAATTTTTTGCTGACCTTTATTGAATGCCGTGGCAGTTTAAAGGATATCTGCGCCTCAATGGGCATTTCATACCCTACCGCACGCAACCGGCTTGACGCGCTGATTGCGGCCATGGGCTTTGAGGGTGAGAAAACCGCAAAGGCTCACCGCATCGCTGTGCTCGAGCAGGTGAAAAACGGCGCGCTCACAACCGATGAGGCGTTGGTTTTGCTGCAGGGGGAAGACATCGTAAACTTGTAATTTGACAGGAGGTTTTGTTATGACAGAAGAACACAAAATGATATTTGACATGTTAAAGGCGGGCACCATTTCGGTCGAAGAAGCCGAAAAGCTCATGGCCGCCGTGCCTGAGGAAGAGGCGCCTAAGGCTGCGAAAAGCACGGTTCGCGCGATGCCGCAGCGTTTGGCGGTTCAGGTGACTGAAAACGGCCGCAGCCGCGTGAATGTGAAAATTCCGTTTCCGATGGTGCGCGCGGCGCTCAAAATCGGGCAATCAATCAGCGGCGTGGCGCTGCACTTTTCAGGCTCGCAGGACGCGGCGGTTCTGGAATCCATCAAAAACATTGATTTCAATGAAATTCTCAACAGTATCGACAGCGGAGAGTTGACGCTTCCGGCCACCGTCGCGGACATTGACGTTGAGGAGCACGGCGGCATAACCCATGTGCTGCTGGTTCTTGAATAATCGTTGTTCAAATGAAAGGACTTGTAAATTTTGAAACTGTATGGAATGCAAAAGCTCACGCTGCTTGACTACCCGGGCAAAATCGCCGCGACCCTGTTTGCCGGCGGCTGCAATTTCCGCTGCCCTTTTTGCCACAACGCAGACCTGGTGACGCACCTTGATAAAATTGAGCCGATGCGCAGCGAAGAGGTAATGGCCTTTCTCGAAAAGCGAAAGTATACGCTTGAGGGCATCTGCCTGACGGGCGGGGAGCCGCTTTTGCAGCCGGACGTCGCGGATTTTCTCGCCATGCTCAAAGCCATGGGCTACAGCGTGAAGCTTGACACGAACGGCAGCTCGCCGAAAAAGCTCAAAGAGATTTTGGACGCGGGGCTTGTCGACTATGTGGCGATGGATATCAAAAACAGCCTGCAAAAATATTCTCAAACAATCGGTCTTGCAATTTTTGACATTGGTGATATAATAGAAAGTGTGCAGATTCTGATGGAGGGCGCTGTGCCCTATGAATTCAGAACGACCGTGGTGCGCGAGCTGCATGACGAGAGCGACTTTCGCGCCATCGGCGAGTGGCTTTGCGGTGCGCGGCAATATTTTTTGCAGCCATTTCTTGACTCGCCGCACGTCATTTGCCCGGGCTTTCACGCGCCCGAGCCGGAGGCGCTGGACGCTTACATGGCGATTTTAAAACGCACAATACCAAATGTTGCGGTGCGCGGTGTGTGATGCTGTGTTTTTGGCACAAAGTGACCGTATGTGGGGTTCTGCCCCCGATATCTGACGCAAAATCAATCTATATGTAGTGAAAATTTTTTAAAAGTTGTCAATATCTTGTGTTTTGGGTATTGACAACTTCTTTTTTTAGTGCTACAATAGCTCCACACCAAACAAATGGCCTGTCAAAGAGCCGTAAGTTTCGCAACTAAATTTAAAGAGTATTCTCTTGAAAAGAATAAAGGAGATCACAAGATGTATCAGGTAGTAAAACGCGACGGCCAAGTCGTTGATTTTAACATCAGCAAAATCTCTTCGGCAATCACAAAGGCGTTTGAGGCGCAAAATAAGCAGTATAATCCGGACATCGTGGATTTGCTGGCGCTGAAGGTTACCGCCGATTATGAAGAAAAAGTGCGTGACGCCCGCGTGAGCGTGGAGGACATTCAGGACAGTGTCGAGTCTGTGCTTATCAAGGCCGGCTATGCCGACATTGCGAAAGCATATATCCTTTACAGAAAACAGCGCGAAAAAATCCGCAACATGAAGTCCACAATCCTTGACTACAAAGAACTGGTCGACAGCTATGTGAAGGCGACAGATTGGCGCGTAAAAGAGAATTCCACCGTGACCTATTCCGTCGGCGGCCTGATTCTCAGCAACTCGGGCGCGATTACCGCCAACTACTGGCTTTCTGAGATTTATGACGAAGAGGTTGCCAACGCCCACAGGAACGCGGATTTTCACCTGCATGACCTTTCCATGCTCACCGGTTACTGCGCGGGTTGGTCGCTCAAGCAATTGATTCAGGAGGGTCTCGGCGGCATTCCGGGAAAGATCACGTCCTCGCCCGCAAGCCACCTCGCCACCCTCTGCAATCAGATGGTGAACTTCCTCGGCATCATGCAAAACGAGTGGGCGGGCGCACAGGCTTTCTCGTCCTTCGACACCTACCTTGCCCCATTTGTAAAGGCTGACAACTTGTCATATGTCGCAGTAAAGATATGCTTTGAGTCTTTCATTTTCGGCGTCAACACCCCCAGCCGCTGGGGCACACAGGCTCCGTTCTCCAACATTACCCTTGACTGGACAGTTCCCGCAGACCTTGCCGACATGCCCGCTATTGTGGGCGGCAAGGAACAGGCCTTTACGTATAAAGACTGCAAAAAAGAGATGGATATGATCAACAAGGCCTTTATTGAGATCATGATTGAGGGCGACGCGAACGGCCGCGGCTTCCAATATCCCATCCCCACCTATTCCATCACGAAGGACTTTGACTGGTCAGACACGGAGAACAACAGTCTGCTGTTTGAAATGACGTCAAAATACGGCACACCCTATTTCTCAAACTATATCAACAGCGATATGGAGCCGAACGACGTGCGCAGCATGTGCTGCCGCCTGCGCCTTGATTTGCGTGAATTGCGCAAAAAGTCCGGCGGTTTCTTCGGCAGCGGCGAGAGCACCGGCTCGGTGGGCGTCGTGACGATCAACATGCCCCGCATCGCGTATCTTGCCGAGGATGAAGCGGATTTTTACCGCCGCCTGAACAAGATGATGGACGTTGCCGCCCGTTCTTTGAAAACGAAGAGAACCGTTGTGACAAAGCTGCTGGAGGAAGGGCTTTACCCTTACACCAAACGCTATCTCGGCACGTTTGACAACCATTTTTCCACCATTGGCCTTGTGGGCATGAACGAGGCCGCGCTCAACGCGAAATGGATCCGTGAAGATATGACGCACGACAAAGCGCAGAAGTTTGCCAAAGAAGTGCTCAACCATATGCGTGAGCGGCTTTCTGATTATCAGGAGATGTACGGTGACCTGTATAACTTTGAGGCCTCGCCGGCTGAGTCCACTTCTTATCGCTTTGCGAAGCACGACGTTGCCCGTTATCCTGACATTATTACGGCGTCCGAGGGTGAAACGCCCTATTACACCAACAGCTCCCACCTGCCCGTGGGCTACACGCAGGACATCTTTGAGGCGCTGGATTTGCAGGATGAGCTGCACACGCTTTACACCTCCGGTACGGTGTTCCACGGCTTCCTCGGTGAAAAGCTGCCGGATTGGAAGTCGGCTGCATCCCTTGTGAGAACGATTGCGCAGAACTATAAACTGCCCTATTATACCCTGTCGCCCACCTATTCCGTTTGCCTTGACCACGGCTATATCACAGGCGAGCATTTCACTTGCCCCGAATGCGGGCGGGCAACGGAGGTTTACAGCCGCATCACCGGCTACTACCGCCCCGTGCAGAACTGGAACGAGGGCAAGGCGCAGGAGTTCAAGCAGCGCAAAATTTATGACATCACGGGCGCAAAGCTCATGGATGTGGGCGGCGGCGAAGCCTCTCTTGCCGAAAAGGCCGAAAAGCTGGCCGGGGCAAAGAAAAACGGCGCGCAGCAGGTGCTTCTGTTCACCACAAAAACCTGCCCGAACTGCACCATGGCGAAAAAGGTGCTTGACAATGCCGGCATTTCTTTTGAGGTGTCAGACGCACAGGAGAACCCGGAGCTTGCCCTGCAGTTCAACATCAAGCAGGCCCCCACGCTGATGGTGGTTGACAGTGACGGCAACTGCGAGCAATACGCGACGGTTTCCAATATTAAGAAATATGCGGAGGCGCAATAATCCGCTCCCCAAAATAAAACCAAAAAAGCCGGCGAAAGTCGGCTTTTTTATGGATAAGGAACGAAAACATGAAGGATGTTATTGTGATTGGTGCCGGCTGTGCCGGCATGACGGCGGCCGTCTATGCCCTGCGGGCGGGAAAGTCTGTTTTGATTCTTGAGGGCGAGGGCATCGGGGGGCAAATCAGCTTTGCGCCGCGGGTTGAGAATTTCCCGAGCATCGCGAGCATCAGCGGCGCTGAGTTTTCTAATAACCTGTTTGAGCAGGTCGTGGCGCTGGGCGCCGAGGTGGAGCTTGAAACCGTGACGAAAATCATCCCCGGTGAGGACAGGCACGTTGTGAAAACCGACTCCGGTGAGCACGCGTGCAAAAGCGTGGTCATTGCAACGGGCGTGAAGCATCGTCATTTGGGAATTGCGCGTGAGCATGAGCTTGCGGGCATTTCGTATTGTGCGATTTGCGACGGCGCGTTTTATAAGGGCAGGCGGGTCGCCGTTGTGGGCGGCGGGAATTCTGCCCTGCAAAGTGCGGAATTTCTTGCGGCCTATTGTGAAAAGGTGTTTTTGATTCACCGCAGAAGCGCGTTTCGCGCAGAGCAGTCTCAGGTTGCCGCTTTGCTTAAAATCCCGAATGTGGAGCTGGTGCTCGACTCGGTTCTCACCGCGCTTGAGGGTGAGGGTGAGCTTGCCGCCGTTCAGGGGCAAAACGTGCAGACAGGGGAGTTTTTCCGCTTGGATGCGGGCGGTCTGTTTGTGACAATTGGGCAGATTCCTGAAAACGCGGTTTTCAAAGGCTTGATAGCCTTGGATGCGGATGGTTATATTGACGCGGGGGAGGACTGCCATACGAATGTCCCCGGCGTTTTTGCCGCAGGGGACTGCCGAAAAAAAGAAATTCGCCAGTTGACTACGGCGGCGGCGGACGGCGCGGTGGCCGGGCTTGCCGCCGCAAAATACCGGTCTTAGATTGGTTGCGGTAGTGCCAATAAAAAAGAGATGCCGTTTTGCACACGATGCGGTGCACAACGGTTTTTTTGTTATTTTCAAAGAATTTAAAATCGCATGATTGACTTTTTTTTTGTTCGGGTGTATGATGTAATCAGATAGTCGGCTGATTGACCGACTTGGGATTGGTTGCGGAAATGTTCAGACTGCACGAACGGGGGGATTGCACTATGAACACAAAGAAAATTCAAAAGAAGTTGGACAATGCCTTTGCGGGAGGTGTCCACGTTGCGGTTGAAGATGGCTGCATCGTTTTGCGTGGTACGCTTAACGACTGGGGCGATGTGGTGCGCGCGTGCTCTATGGCCGTGCAGAAAAAAGGCGGCGTGCATGTGGTCAACGACATTTGCCTTGCGGGCGCCGAAAAGCCAAAAATGCGCTTGCCCGCCATAGAAGACAATTCTCTTGACGGCCGCGCGCCGGATGTTTTGATTGTTGGCGGCGGCATTTCGGGCGCGACGATCGCCCGTGAGCTTTCAAAATGGGAGCTTGACATTCTGCTGGTTGAAAAAGAAGCGGATGTCGCCTTGCAGGCCTCGGGCAGAAACGACGGCGAGGTGCACCCGGGCATTGACCTCGGCAGGGGGACGCTCAAGCACTCCTACATCCGAAAAGCCAACGCCATGTTTGAGCGCGTGTGCGGCGAGCTCGAGGTGCCGTTTGACCGCTGCGGGCAGTATGTGCTGTTCAGCCAGCCCTGGCTGCGGCCGCTTGTGCGGCTTTATGTGCGGTGGCGCAGATATCATTCGGGCATAGAGGACTCTGTGCTCCTTTCAGGCAAAGAGGTGCTGCGGCGTGAGCCAAACGCGAACCCGAACACCCGTTTTGCCATTTATAACCCCTCTGCGGGCAGCGTGTGTCCCTATGGCCTGACGATCGCCTATGCCGAAAACGCGGTGCAAAACGGCGCGAAAATCTCTTTGAATACCGCTGTTTTGGGCATGGAGGTGCAAACCGGAAGAATTACAAGCGTGCTCACCAACCGGGGCACGGTTTTTCCGCGCCTTGTCGTCAATGCGGCGGGCGTGTTTGCGGAGGACGTTGCGGCAATGGCGGGCGACCGGTTTTTTTCGATCCACCCCCGCCGGGGCACCAACACGATTCTTGACAAGAAAAAAGGCGAGGCCTTTCGCGCTATTGCGGGCATTAAGGAGCTGACAACGGAAAAAACGCACACAAAGGGCGGCGGCATTGTGCACACAGTGCACGGCAACCTGCTTGTGGGGCCGGACGCTGTGGAAACCTATGAGAAAGAAAATTTTGCAACTGCCCGCGAAACGATAGAAAAGGTGTTTTTAAAGCAAAAAAAAGTTTTGCCGGAACTTTCTGAGCGTGACATCATCACTTATTTCACCGGTGTGCGCGCCCCCACCTTTGAAGAGGACTATATTATTGAAATAGGGCGCAAAACCAAAAACCTGATCCACTGCGCGGGTATCCAGTCCCCGGGGCTGACAACGGCGCCGGCGGTTGCGCTGGATGTTGAAAAAATGGCGGTAGAGGCGCTTTCAGAGGGCGGCGAGGTCAAGAAAAATTCCGCGTTTAACCCCCGCCGCAAGGCGGTACCCGAGCTGCGGCACATGAGCCGCGAGGAACGCGCGGCGTTGATTGCCCAAAACCCCGACTACGGCGTGATTGTCTGCCGGTGTGAAGAAATCAGCCGCGGCGAGATTCTCGACGCGCTCAACTCCCCCCTTTGCGTGCCCACGCTGGACGGCGTCAAAAAACGCCTGCGCCCCGGCATGGGGCGGTGCCAGGGCGGCTTTTGCGCGCCGCTTGTCGCAAAAATCATTGCGGAGCATCAGGGCGTGACGCTTTCAGCGGTTACAAAAAGCGGCGCGGACGCGGTGATTTGCTATGGTGAAACAAAGGGGGCGTGCGTGCATGCGGCAATTTGATGTGATTGTGATCGGCGGCGGCCCTGCGGGGCTTGCGGCGGGGCTTGCGGCGCACAAAAAGGGCGCGTCGGTGCTCTTGATTGAGCGCGAGGCGCGGCTGGGCGGCATTTTGAAGCAGTGCATTCACGACGGTTTCGGCCTTGTGCGGTTTGAAGAGAAACTTTCGGGGCCCGAATATGCCGAGCGGTTTGTTGATGAATTTTTCGGCGCGAAGATCGCGCATCTCACGCTCACATTCGTGACGAAAATCGCGCAAATGGATAGCGGCTTTTTTGTGAGCGTCGTCAACCGCGAGGGGCTTGCGGATATTCGCGCAAAGGCCCTGATTCTTGCCACGGGCTGCCGCGAGCGCACGGCGAAGCAGGTTCAAATTCACGGCACGCGCCCGGCCGGTGTGTTCACCGCTGGAACCGCGCAGCATTATGTGAACCTGCTCGGGCAGATGCCCGCGCGGCGCTGTGTGGTTCTCGGCTCGGGTGACATCGGCCTGATTATGGCGCGGCGGCTCACACTTGAGGGCGCGGAGGTGCTCGGGGTGTTTGAGGCAAAATCCACCCCGTCGGGCCTCACGCGCAACCTTCACCAGTGCCTGTATGATTATGATATCCCGCTTTATCTTTCGCACACCGTCACGCGTGTGTTCGGTGACGGGCGTGTTGAGGGCGTTGAGATCGCGCGGGTGGATGAGCGCATGCGGCCCATCGCGGGCACAGAATACCGCGTTGACTGCGACGCGCTGATTCTCTCTGTTGGCCTGATTCCCGAAAACGAGCTTGCGGAGGGCCTTGGTGTGCAAATGGATCCGCGCACCCGGGGGCCTGTGTGCGACGGGCAATATATGACGAGCGTTCCGGGCGTGTTTTCATGCGGGAACGCGCTGCATGTGAACGACCTTGTGGACTATGTTTCTGAAAGCGGCGAAGCGGCGGGGGAGGCCGCCGCGGCTTTCAGCGGCCGGGATCGTACGCTCATACCGCTGCGGGCGGGAGAAAATATGCTTTATCTTGTGCCCCAAACGCTGGATCTGCAGAGCGAAGCGCAAACGGCGGTGCTGTTTTTCCGCAGCGGCGGCGACCTGCAAAACAGCCGGCTGTGCATGAAGATAGACGGCAAAATCGTATTTGAAAAGAAATACGCGTTCCTGCGCCCGCCCGAAATGGAGCGGCTCGTGATGGATTTTTCACAATATGCCCTCAGTCAGGGCAGCGAAGTGGTGTTTGACATTGAAACGCCCGAAGAAAGGGGGTAGAAGGGCATGGAAAAAACGATGGTTTGCATTGTTTGCCCCGCGGGCTGCGCCTTGGAGGTCTGGGAGCGGGGCGGCGAAATTACGGTGAGCGGCAACCGTTGCCGGCGCGGCGAGCAGTTTGCCGTGCGTGAGCTGACAAACCCCATGCGCACCATTTGCTCGACGGTGAAGACCGCGTTTGATGATGTTCCCGTTTTGCCCGTGCGCGTGTCGTGCGACATTCCCAAAGGGCGGATTTTTGACGTGATGGCTGAAATCAATAAAGTTCTGGTGCGCGAGCGCGTTGGCAGGGGAGATATCATTATTCCGAATGTGCTCGGCCTCGGGGCTGACGTGATTGCCACAAGCGACCTGTTGCGCGCGGCGGAATAGCCTGCTGTTATAGTCGATTAACTCAAAAAGCGGCACAAGATTTGCGAGGATTATTTTTGTCGAACAAGGCGGAGGACACAGCCTTACTGGCGTAAGGCAAGGACGACAACGCAGGTCGGCGGAAATAAGACCGCAAAGATGTATCGATTTTTGGGTTAATCGACTATATATTAGGGCGTATTAGTGTTAACACGTCCTAAATTTCTATAAATACAAAAAATCGGAAAGCGACAGCCCGAGGGCGTCCGTTTTCCGATTTTGTTCTTTTTGAAATATCTTTATTTGACGGGCATAACAATTTTTGTAAGCAGCTCGCTTTCGGGAAAGTCCGGGCCGTTATAGTAATATTCATAAACGATTCCCGTCGGCTCCAGAGCATTGTCTTCCGTCCACCGGGCCATTTCGGCATAAACGGGCGTCATTTCACCGTACGCGCCCCGGTACATGCAAAAAACAACCTTTTCGGCGGGGAGAAGGCCCGCCTGGATATTGCCTTTCGCAGGCAAAACCCGCGCCACGGGAAAGCCGATTTCCACATCGAGATTCTGCATGTCCATGTTGTGATAGGCGACGTAGGGAATGTCCGAAAGGGTTTCACTCAACTCGCTGAGGTATGCGGCCATGGCCGCGTAGCTTTTGCCAATTAATGCGGGCAGCTGTTCCACCTGTGTTGTCGTTCGCACGAACAGGGTCGGCTGCTTTCTTTTTTGCAGCAATGTAATGTCTGAAACTCTGGGCATAGTGCGTCCTCCTTATCATTCGGTGTATTTGTTTATTTTGTATCCCACAGGCCGCTTGCTTTCATCTCCTCGATCAGCGGTTGCACCATATATTTCGTACCCCTGCCGAGCAGCACCTGCACAAGGTCCCACCCCGGGCCGCGGTTGCCCTCAATAAGCAGCGGGCCGTCATTCGTGATGGCGACATCCCACCCCACAAGGTTGATGCCCTCGTTCACCAGCGCCGCTTTCAGGCACATTTGCCGAATCTCTTTCCAGAAAGGGATCTCATATCCGTCCAGCTTCACGCCGGTGAGGGGGTGATGGGTGAAACGCTCCAGCTTTTTGTTGAACGCCGTGCCCGTGAGCCTGCCCCGCTCCATGTCCACAAGAATGGCCATGCCGCCTTGATGAAAATTGTCGGCCACATTTGAGCCGTTGCCAATGCGCGCGGCCGCAAAAATAATTTCGCTTTTGCCGTTTACGGCGGTCGTCATCACGCGCAGGGTGTTGATGCTCGCGGGGCAGAGCTTTCCCCAAGCGTCGTTTTGCCGAATCAGCTCTTCAATAAAGGCTTCTTCGCGCACAAGGCGGTCATAAAAAGCTTTTTTGTCGGCGATTTCATCAACCGATATTTTTTCGATGTCCGTTCCGCCCAGACCAAGCTTGGGTTTATAGATGAACACGGGGTTCCGTTCAAGAAACGCAAGATAGCGCTCATAGCCAAGCTCCGTGCTGAACCAGTCGCGGCGGGTAAATTCGGAATAATTGCGGTGAAAGTTTGGTTTGAGAGAAAGAAAAGAGGAATACTTTGTATTGGCGACATAGCGGTCCATTCTTGCCTGATAACCGATGGTCAGATATTCTCTTCGCTGCTTGTGTTTCTTTTCATAAAAACGGTAGTTCAGATAATCCTGCATGCCGCTGCCGTAACGAAGCGTGCAAAGGCAGGTGTCAAAAAACATCCAGGACGCCGGCTTGTGCGCCTGCCCGCGCAGATTTTTGAGGTCATTCCAAAAACGGCTGTAGTTGCCCACCATTGCAAATTGCAGCAGACCCATAATTTAAATCTCCCCGCAAAACGCGGCGAAGGCCACGCTTGTTTTTTTTGCCTTATCATCGCAACTGTAACATATTATTAAAAAACATACAACGATTTTTTACAAAAATATTAAAATCAGGAAAGATTCTTGACAACAGAAATCTCTGATGGTATCCTTTAACTGTGATATATGTGATAGCACAGTTTGGGTGCGGCATAAAATCATAGCTTCGTGCCAATTGTAATGAAAAGAGGTCAATGAATGATCATCATTGATTTTCACAGCAGGGTGCCCCTTTATGAGCAGATAAAAGAGCAAATTATGCTGCTGGTGCAGCAGGGGCTTTATCAGCCAAACGACCAGCTTCCCTCCATTCGCGTTCTCTCAAAACAGCTGCGGCTGAATGTGAACACCGTCAAGCGTGCTTTGGGGGAGCTTGAGGAGATGGGGGTCACCTATTCCTTGCCCGGGCGGGGTGTCTTTGTGAGTGAAAACGCACTGGGCAACAAAAAGATCAAGCAGGACGCGGCGGCGAAGCTGAAAACGGCAATGCAGTCCGCAAAGGCAAAGGGCCTGTCAAAGCAAGAGGTGGAAACGCTGACGGCGGCTGTGTTTGCCGGGAAGCCAAATTCATGACATGCGGCTATTTTGAAACAGACATGAAAAACCTATTATAAAGGAACAGGGTGATAAAATGATCGAATCCAAAAACATCACAAAGCGGTACGGTGATTTCACCGCGGTGGAAGATGTTTCATTTCGTGTGGAGCCCGGCTCGATTTATGGCCTCATCGGCTATAACGGCGCGGGCAAAACCACACTGCTGAAAACCTTGGCGGGCATCTACCGCCCCGAGGAGGGCACGGCGATGCTCGGCGGCGAGGACTCCTTTAACAGCAACAAGGTGCGTGACCGCCTGTTTTTTGTGCCCGATGACCTCTATTTTTTGCCGGGCGCCACAATGCGCGGCATGGCGAAGTTTTATGAGGGCTATTACCCCCGGTTTTCAATGAAGACGTTTGAGAAGCTCTCAAGCTTTTTCGGGCTGGACACCAAAAAGAGGGTCCGCGCTTTTTCAAAGGGCATGCAGCGGCAGGCCGAGCTTGTGTTTGCCCTGGCCTCGCACCCGAAATATATTTTGCTCGACGAGGCCTTTGACGGCCTTGACCCCGCAAAGCGTATCTCCGTCAAAAAGCTGTTCATTGAATATGCGGCGGAGAGCGGGTGCAGCATTTTGATTTCATCGCACAATTTGCCAGAAATCGCGGAGCTTTGCGACCATGTCGGCATCATCAACGGCAAATCGCTGATCGTAAACACTTCGGTTGACGACGTGAGCCGCGACTACCGCAAATATCGCATCCTGTTTAACGGTGAGGTTGACAAATTGCTCTTTGAGGGCATCGCCTATAAGCAGATGAGCATTGAGAACCAGCTTGCCGTTTTCACCGCCCGCGGCGACATCAAAGAAATCAACGGGCGCATTGCGGCCATGCAGCCGGTTTCGGTGGATGAGGTTATGCTCAGTCTTGAGGAAGTATTTATGTATGAAATGGAGGATAAGGAGCATGATATTTCGGAAATCTTTAACTAAGCCCCTTTTGAAAGATTTGAAGCACAGCTTCCGCTCGGGCGCGGCCCTTCCGGCTCTTTTTTCTTTGATGATCCTGTTTTTGATCAACAATTATCAAAGCCTGAAGTCTTATATGCAGCAGGCGGAGGAATACAGGACGCCCGGCTACCGTTATTTTTTTTCCGACCTCATCTATTCGCAGGGCATACTGGTGGTGCTTCTGTTCGCTTTCGGCGTGCTGATGGGTGTCAGCGCCTTTAACTTTGTAAACAGCAAAAAGATGTCAAACGTGTTCTTTTCTTTCAATATCAAAAGAAAAGACCTGTTTGTGAACCGGTGCATCGCTTCTGTCAGCTATCTGTTTTTGGGCGTTCTGCTGCCGATGCTTGCCGTTTTGCTGATCAATAATCACTATTTGGGCTTTGAGGGCGTCATTCTGGTGCCGTGGTTCTATTTGGTCGTGGCGATGTTCAGCTATGCGCTGATCGGCTTTTCTGTCGCGGTGCTTGCGGCAATTTGCGCGGGCAGCATTTTTGAAAGCGCCCTTTACAGCCTGATCTTTCTGTTTTCACCCACCATACTGCTCTATGGCGCGGATTTGCTGCTGGGCACCTTTTTGCAGGGTTTTCCGGTGATAAACAGTGTGTCTTCCGGTATGGGCTATGCCCCCAGGATCATCAGCACAGAGGTCGGTATTCAAAACCAACTGGGCTTTTTAAACCCCTTTACTTTTTTAGATACGGGAGCGGATTCCGGCAGCTATATGGGCGGCAGCTGGCTGACGGCTCTTGCAAAGGCAAACAAAGGCACGGCGATCGACGTGGGAATCACGCAATATTGGCCGATTTTTCTCTGGTTTGGCATTTCGGCCCTGTTTCTGTTCACCGCGGCGAAAACGCTCAACGCAAGAAAAGCCGAAAACGCCGGCAGCTTTGGCAAAAACCGCGCCGCAAGAGGCTATTCGGTGACGATTCTTTCCATCTTCGCGTTTTGCTTCATGGCCTCCAAGTTTGGCCAGCAGCGGGTTCTCGCGATTGCGCTGAGTGTGCTGGCGTTCTTTGCCGTCTATTTTATTTTGGAATTTGCGATCCTGCGCAGTTTCCGGGAGGTAAAAAGCGGCTTAATCAAATTGCCCATTGTGCTCGGCGTTTTGCTCTGCGTGCTTGCAATTCCTTTCACGGGCGCTTTCGGTTACGGCAAAAAGCTGCCTGACGCAAAGGACGTTGACAAAATTTATATCTCTCACCTTTCACAGAACAACCTGTTTTTTGAGGGGGCGGAATACGGCACGGCCTACGGCCCGTTCACTTCTCAATCGGACATTGCGATGCTGCTGGATCTGCATAAAACACTTATTGAGCAAAGCTCGGCGTTTGACAGCAAGTTCCCGAGCGAAGACAGTGATGAACGCCAGACGGGCTATTATGTGCAGTACCGCCTCAAGGACGGAACAAGCATCAACCGCTATTATCCCATTGAGGGTGAAACGCTGCAAAACGCGGTGATTAAAGTCGCCGACAGCGAATACACAAAGCAGAGCCTGAAAGAATATTTTTTGATGCCCTATGAAGAACTGCAGACGAAAATCAACGGGTTTTATGAAAACGGCAAAGACCCTTACTCCCTGGGCGCCGAAGAATATAACATCTTTTCCCGGTTGAACGCATATTCGCAGTTTTCTTCGCCTGAAAGCCTCTCCAACCTCTATTTGATCGCGAAAAACGGCCGGCAAACGGGCGGAGCGCTCTCGCAGTATCTTGATGACGCGGGCATGAATGCCCTCAAGCAGTGCATCCTGAACGATTATGCGAGGCTCGGGGCGCAAAGGGTGCTTTTTCCGCAGGACAGGGTGCTGGGCGCAATTGTCTTCAACGGTTATTTTTATTCGCAGCAGCGTAGTCAGGAGATTACTATCACTCACCCTGATTATAGCTCGGCGATCGATTTTATGTATTCCAGCAGGGCCGTTCAGGTGACGGAGGACATGAGCGAAACCGTCGCTTTCTTGAGAGAAAAAGACTTGCTCAAATATTTTGATTCCGATTTGAAGATCGTCGGCGCGGGAATCGTGCAGGTCGCAAATCTGGCTGATGAGATGCAGCGCAAAAATTACGCGTGGTATTTTGGAAAAGAGTCTTCGATGTTTGCCCCGATATTCTATGACATCAGCCAATATGGCGACTGGCAGGAGCACCTGAAGGGCATGGGGATGGAAATCAAAACAAACGGCGAGGAGACAGCGCGGCTTTTCAGCAACGCGGATATGACCGCTTATCCGCAGCCCGACGGCTATGTCGTGCAGTTTGTGTTCAGCGATAACAGCACGATTGCGCTTTATGTTCCGCCTGAAAAAATGCCTTGATAAAGTTTCAAAAAGCAAAACGGAGTGTGCTTGCGCGCACTCTGTTTTTTGTTGCAAAAAGAAAGAGAGTATGCTATAGTAATTGTAATAAAATACCAATTCCAATTTGAAAAGACAATAGAAATTATTTGATTGGAATCGGCGGAAAAGAAAGGAGGGTTTGCATGCGCAAGAAATATGTCGTTTTAAAAGGCGGGCGTCAAGCCCTCTTTGCCCGTTTCGCATAATCTTTTTTTTGAGGGGCAAAGGGGTTTTCTGTTCGCGGAGATGGCTCTGCAAAAAAGGGGCAGATTTGCCCCATGAAAGGAAGAATATTATGAAACACGTTCGCTGTTTGCGCGCTGTTGCGGCGGCGCTTGCCCTTTGTGTGCTGCTGACGGCCTGCGGCAACTCCTCCGGCCAGCCTGTCAGCGGCAAGCCGGTCGTTCCCGCGGCGATGAGCATGACTCTCGCGCAAGACAAATACGGGATTTGGCCCACGCGGGAGTTTGAGATTGCAACACCGGAATCGCAGGGTATTGATTCAGAAGTGATTTTGGACGCAATGCAAAATTGTGTTGACAAAGACAAGATGATTGACGGGCTTTTAATTCTGCGGCACGGAAAACTGGTGCATGAATCTTACCGCTCCCCTTACACGAAGGATGCGCCGCATGAGATGTATTCGGTCACCAAAAGCGTGCTTTCCGCCCTTGTGGGAATTGCCATGCAGGAGGGATATATTCAATCTGTCGATCAAAAAGTCATTGAGTTTTTCCCCGGTATCGTATTGCCCGAGGATGCCGCTTATAAAAAGGACATGACCGTCCGCCACCTGCTCACAATGACCTCAGGCATTCGGGGCGACGACCGCTGGGATGAATTTGAAAATGCCGAAGACGTCGGGGAGGCTATCTTTTTGCTTTCTCAAAAAAAGAAACCGGGTGAAGCGTTCAAGTATGACAGCATTGCCACCCATTTGCTCGGCTGTGTTGTTGCGAAGGCTGTGAACAGAAACCTGTTTGACTATGCGAAAGAAAAGCTGTTTGGTCCGCTGGGCATGGAGTCCGTTTCCTGGTGGGCAGACAATCAGGGCAACAATTTCGGCGGTTTCGGCATCAGTATGACCCCGCGGGATATGCTGCGCTTCGGTTATCTCTATTTAAACAACGGCCGGTGGGAAGACAAGCAGATTCTTTCCGCAGACTGGGTGGCGGCGACTCCGCCGACGACAGACGGCAGGGGGGCATATGGCTTTTTATTCTGGAATAATTCCAAAGAACTGCCTGAAAATTTTGAAGCCAACGGCGCATACGGGCAGCATATCATTATCTTTCCAAAATTGGACATGGTCGTGGCGATTACGGCGGACGGAAGCATGAACAGCAAGCAGATCTACCGTATTTTTAACGAGGGCGTGAGTGCTGCTCCCCTGCCCGAAAATCCGGACGCGCAGGCGAAGCTTGCCGGGCTGACCGCTTCCATCGGTGAAGAGGCATACCCCCCGGCGGCGGAGGTTTTGGCAAAAGCCGTGCCAAACTCTGAGGTCACGGTGGATTTTAACACGCTCGTGGAGCAGAAGAAAAAGGATGAAACGCTGACCTATTCGGTAACGGAGCAAGGGCTGAAGCTCAACGCACAGGGCGAGACCTGCGGCCTTGCCACAAAGGAGGAATACGCCTTTCCCCTGATGGTGACCATGCGGGCGCGCAGCGAAAGTGATGAAATCAGCCCGTTCATTGGGTTTCAAAAGGGCTATGCCCAGATCGTGAATTACCCGGAGGAAAGCTTCAACTTCATTGATGTGTCTGACTTCACAAAAAAGGACCGATTGCTCACTTACACGGGCAAGGGCGATGTGCCCGTCGGGCAGACCTTTGAGCTGAAATGGATTCTGGCGGAGGATTTTGAAGCGGTTTTTGTGAATGGGGAGCTGCGCGCCTACACTACAAAAGCGCCGTATCTCGCGGCGTCCTCTTCTGCAAAAAGCAAACGCGGGCCGCTTTTGTTTTCAACCGGCTATGACTGTGAGCTGCTGATTGAAAGCATTGTGATCAGTAGTTTGTAGATTGGATACAAACGAAAGAACTCCCTTGCCTGCGTTTTGCATGCAAGGGAGTTTGTACATTTATTTCGGTTATGTTTTTATCATTTTTATCAGAATGTCATACACAAGTGGCAGGGTGGTGAACCCTTCGGCCCCAAGAAAATGGCCGCCGTGCTCCACTTCAAAAAAATCGGCCTGTAAGAGCCCTGCCAATTCTTTTGTGAACGAAAACGGCACAATCGGGTCGTTTTTCGAAGCGACCACCGCGCGCCTCGTCGCTGTTTTTATCAGCAAGTCTTCATTAAGCGGCGGCTCTGAAAATTCGTCAAGTAATGTAAGCCCGTGCAAGGGCTTTGCGAAGCCCGAAACGAGAAGCAGCCCGCCGACCGCCTTGCCTCCGGCGTTCTGCTGCAAAAAGTGCAGCAGCGAGATGCATCCCAGGCTGTGGCCGACAAAAAAGGTGTTGCCGTCAAGTGTGTTCACGTTTTGCGCGATGTGCGCGACCCACTCCCCAAGGCGCGGCTGGGCGGGCGAGGGCATTTTGAGGATATCTGCCGCGACGCTCTGTTCGGCCAATCGTTTTTGCAGCCAGGGAAACCAGTGTTTTTCCGGCCCGGCATTGTAGCCGTGAATAATATAAACCTTTTTTTGTTCCATTGCCGTGTCAGTCCTTTCCGGGGCGGGGCGGGAGCATTACTTTTCTTTGATATACACGGCAAAGGTGTTCTTGCCGCAGTGCGCGGTGATGGTGCAGCCCACCTGAAGGGTGTTGACTTCACGAAAACCGTAGCGTTTGACCTCTTTTTGAATTGTTTCAAGCTGTTTTGGGTTCATGCCGCTGGTATAGCCGATGAACATACGCTTTTTGTCAAGCGCGTCGCCCAAAAGCTCGATTCTGTCTTTGAGATATTGCATCTGGCAAAGCTCAAGCTTGCCGCGGTATTTTTTGCCCACAGAAAGAGAGCCGTTCTCCATCACAATGCAGGGCTTGATTTTCAGCACGTTCGCGCCGAGCGCCGTCAGACTGCTGCAGCGGCCGCCCTTGTGCAGAAATTCAAGACTGTCGATGATGAAAGCGGTTTTGTATTTTGCCTTGTGCTGCGTGAAATAGTCATAGATTTCCTGCGCGGCGCGGCCTTCGCCGCGCATATCGCAGGCGTCAAGCACCATGAGCGCGATGGTCAGAGAAAGCGCCTCAGAATCAATCACATAAACATTTTCAAAGTTTTTTGACGCAAGCACCGCGTTGTAATGGGTCGCCGATATCTTTGAAGAAAGAGAAAAGTGCACCACGTCATATTCTTCCGCCGGATATTTTTGAAACACGGTGTTATATTCTGCAATCGAAACCGCGCTTGTTTTGGGCAGCGTTCCGGTTTTATCATAAAAGCTGAGCATTTCATCCACGCTGATCGTGCTGCCGTCGTCATACACATCGTCACCGAGCACAATGTGCAGCGGCACAATCTCGTCTATGCCCTTTTGCTGCTGAAAAGCCAGACTGATGTCAGAGGGGCTGTCTGCCGTAATAATTACCTTTTTGTTCAAAAAACCATTCCTTTCCCTGTTGCAATTGTGAGGACCGGCAGGGGGCGCTCAGCTTTCTTCAAGCGCCAGCAACGCCAGCTCATCGGCCCTGTTGATTTTTTCCTGCGCCTTGATTTCTGCGCGCAGCCGCTTCCTGTTCTTTCCGATAATGCCGTTTCGATAAAAAGCGATGGCGAACATGCCGACAAGGGCGCCCGCCGTGCACAAAATCAAGTCAAACATGGTGTCGACCAAACCGGCTTCTGTGAGCGCGTGGGAAACCTGCAGGGAGTAGCCGTAGATCCTGTCCATCGTGAACTCATAAAACTCCCACGCAACGGCGATCGCCATTGAAAAGCAAAGGCTGAACAGCGAAGCAAGCGCTGCGCTCAGCGGCCTTTTTTTGCCCTGCACCACAACCGCGAAATCATAGCCGAAGGTGGCCGCGACCACGCCCGCGGCAAAATGCTCAACCACATCGATGTGGTTAAAATCGGTTTTGTCATTCAGCAGCGGCCCCACAATGCAGCCCACAAAAATGAACAGGCTGAGCATTGTCTGCATGGAATAGCTCACACGGGTGATAAAGGATTTGCCGCCGAACAGCTGAAACATATCCCACAGGTGCGTGAACGCGATCGAGAACACGCCCATTAAAAAATAAGTGACGTTGTTTGTGAACAGGCCGACAATGCCGAAAGTGAGCAGGCTGCCGCGCACGACCCACCAGACAATTTTGTGCTTCATGGGCACGGCCCTGATTTCATTGAGTTTTTTCATAGAATGTATTTTGCCCCTTTATATTAATAAATTCTGCGTTTTCCAAAATATTCATTTATTCTATCATAAAACAGCTTGCATTTCAAATCAAAATTATTCATATGTTGCGCGGTTTTAAACTATTCAAAAAATTTGAACTATTCAAAAAAATGTGTTTGACTAATGGGAAACGGTAGTATATACTTTAAAAGGATAAAGCCCTTTTGTGAAAAGAAGGGCTTGCCGATTGATTGAAGCATTTCAGGTTCAGTTTTATTGGTGAGAGCGCCGGCTGCACGGCAAAGCTCCGCCTTGCGATATGAAAGGATGTTAGACATATGGCTGACTTTTCCATTGGCGTGATCGTTGACAGTTTCAGAACCGACATCAAAACCGGCGTGCAAAAGGCCGCGGCTCTTGGGGCGCAGGGCATTCAGGTGTATTCCACCAGGGGCGCGATGGCGCCTGAAAACCTTGACGCAGCCGCGCGGCGCGAGTTCTTGGATTATGTGAAAGCAAACGGGCTTGTGATTTCCGCGCTGTGCGGCGACCTTGGCGGCGGCGGGTTCACGCACCCCGAGCTGAACGCCGAAAAAATCGAAAAATCCAAACGGATTCTTGACTTGGCAAAAGAGCTTGAAACAGACGTTGTCACGACCCACATCGGCGTTGTGCCAAACGACCCGCAGCACCCGCGTTATCAGATTATGCAGGAGGCCTGCGGCGAGCTGGCCGCCTATGCCGATCAGATCGGCGCGCATTTCGCAATTGAAACAGGCCCCGAAACCTCCGCCGTGCTGCGCCTCTTTTTGGATTCTCTGCACTCAAAGGGCGTGGGCGTGAACCTTGACCCCGCAAACCTTGTGATGGTGACGGGCGACGACCCTGTGATTGCCGTGCACACGCTCAGGGACTACATTGTGCACACCCATGCGAAAGACGGCGTGCAGATTTTCTATAAAGATCCCGAAATCGTCTATGGCATGGTGAAGGAAGTCATTGTGACGTGCAGCTCCTTCTCTGAAGTGCCGCTCGGCGAGGGCAGCGTGGATTTTCCGAATTACCTCAAGGCGCTCAAGGACATCGGCTATCGCGGCTTCCTCACGATTGAACGCGAGGTTGGCGACAATCCCGAGGGTGACATCGGCAAGGCCGTTTCCTTCCTGCGGGAGCAGATGGCAAGCCTTTAACGGGAAAATCAATCAATGGAGTTGAGAAAATGAAGCAAGTGAAAAAACAGTTGTTGCCGGAGCTTTTTCAGCGTCTCTTGTCATGTGTGCTTGTTTTTTTCATGGCGGCGGCGTTTCTGCCCGGCCTTGCCGCGCCTGCGTTTGCCGCGGCGGAAATCCCGTCGTTTTATCTGACGCCGGTCACCTGCAAGCCGGGTGAAGAGGTGATCGTTTTCTTGCGCATTTATAATGCCGTGGGGCTGCTGTCGGGCAACGGTGAAATCAAATATGACAGCAAAATGCTGGAGTTCGTCAGCTTTGAAGAGCCTGAAGAAGCGACGGATGCCGGCGTGATGATCGAAGGCGGAAACATTTCGGCCGCTGTTTCTTTCGCCTTTGTCCATACCGGTGAAACGGGTGCAAAAACTGCCGAATTCAACCTTGCGAAAATTGTTTTCAGGGCCAAGTCCGAGGGCAAGAGCAAGCTGACGCTGGACATGACCGATTTGCGCACAAGTGCGCAGGACGCCAGCATTGATTCCAAAATCAAAAAGGCTTCGGCAACTGTCACTGTTGGCGCCGATGTGGATTCCGAGCATCTTGCGGGCGAAAACGGTTCCGATTTTGACTGGGCCGGCGTTTCAGACCCCGCAACGGCGCAGGAGAACTCGAACTACGGCAGGGTGATGCTGATTGCGTGCATCATTGTGGTGGCCGCAGTGGGTATTGTTGTGGTCGTGGCAGTTCTCACGCGCAAAAAAACAGATGTAAACCCGAATAAAATCGACGTGAAAAAAGAGTAAACATTTGCCGCAAGACCTGCACCGCGGGGCGCGGCGTGTTGATATTTTGGAGGTAGCTTTTATGAAAATCACTTTTATGGGCGCGGGCAGCACCGTGTTTGCCAAAAACGTGCTGGGCGACGTTATGCTCACAGAAAGCCTGCGCGAATGTGACATCGCGCTGTATGACATTGACGCGGAGCGTTTGGAAGAGTCCTATATCATGGTTACGGCTCTTAACCGCAACATCAATGAAAACAGGGCGAAGGTCAACAAATATCTCGGCGTGGAAAACCGCAAGGACGCTTTGCGCGGCGCAGTGTTTGTTGTGAATGCCATTCAGGTCGGGCTTTATGACCCCTGCACCATCACAGACTTTGAGGTCCCCAACAGTTACGGCCTGCGCCAGACCATTGCCGACACCTGCGGCATCGGCGGCATTTTCCGCGCGCTGCGCACGATTCCCGTGCTCAAAGGCTTTGCGGACGATATGGAAGAGGTCTGCCCCGACGCTTATTTCCTCAACTACACAAACCCCATGTCCATGCTTGCGGGCTTTATGCAGCGTTATACCGGCGTGAAGACCGTCGGCTTGTGCCACAGCGTGCAGGGCTGCACAAAGCACCTGCTTTCAAACCTTGATTTTGACCTTGACGAAGTCGGCATCTTCAAAGAAAAAATCGCGGGCATCAACCACATGGGCTGGCTTTTAGAGGTTTATGACCAATATGGCAACGACCTTTACCCCGAAATCCGCCGCCGCGCGATTGAAGTGCTTGAAAGCGGCGTGACCGATCATCACGACCTTGTGCGCTATGAATATATCCGCCGTTTCGGCTATTATTGCACGGAATCGAGTGAGCATAATGCCGAATATAATAATTTCTTTATCAAATCCAAATATCCCGAGCTGATCGAACGTTATAATATTCCGCTTGACGAATACCCCCGCCGCTGCGTCAACCAAATCGCACGGTGGAAGGATGCGAAAGAGAAATATTTGCATGATGAGGTCAATCACAACAAAACCGGTGAATATGCTTCGGGCATCATGAACGCCATTGTGACCGACGTGCCCTATAAAATCGGCGGCAACGTCATGAACAAAGGCCTGATCGACAACCTGCCCCGTGAGGCGAACGTTGAGGTCACCTGCCTTGTGAACCGCTATGGCATCCAGCCCTGCATTCAGGGCGCGCTGCCCGTGCAGCTCGCCGCGATGAACATGACGATGATCAACGTGCACCTGCTGACAATCGAGGCCGCCGTGACGCTCAAAAAAGAGCACATCTATCAGGCCGCCATGCTTGAGCCGCACACTTCCAGCGAGCTTTCCATCGACGACATCGTGCGCCTTTGCGACGATTTGATTGAAAGACACGGCGACTGGCTTCCCAAATATCATTAACTATTTTGACGCAAGCAAAATATGTGAGTTTCATTTGAAAAGGGCAACGCAGAGCTTTTGTGCTGCGTTGTTCTTTTTTGGATCCGGTTCTTTTCTGTTTTGAAACAAACGAAAATCTTGACAGTGGCTTCCATAAGGTGTAAACTAATTGTTTAGAATTAAATTCCTTAGGAGGACGACATGCATGGCGGTTATCGCAGCGATTGCAACGCCGCAGGCTGCGGGCGGCATCGGTATTGTGCGCATTTCAGGCGAGGGCGCGTTTGCGGTGGCGGACGCGGTTTTTCGCGCCGGGAGCGGCAAAAAGCTCTGTGAACTGCCGGGCTACCGGGCCGCTTTCGGCGGTATTGTGGAAAACGGAGAACGTGTGGACGAGGCCGTCGCTTTGGTGTTTCGCGCCCCGAAAAGCTACACGGGCGAGGATGTCGTGGAGCTTTCGTGCCACGGCGGGCTTTATGTGACGCAGCGGGTGCTGCGGCTTGTGCTGGCGGCGGGCGCCGCGCCCGCCGGGCCGGGGGAGTTCACAAAACGCGCTTTTTTGAACGGCAAAATCGACCTTGCCGAGGCCGAGGCCGTGATGGGCATCATCTCCGCTCACGGCGAGCAGGCGCTTTCCGCCGCGAGGGCGGCAAAGGAGGGCGCGTTAAGCCGCAAAATCGGTGAAATCGCTTCCCTTTTGGTGGCGCGTGCGGCCGAGCTTGCGGTTTGGGCAGATTACCCTGACGAGGATGTGCCCGCCGTCGCGTGCGGCACGCTGCTTGTTTCATTGCAGCAGGCAGAGAATGAGCTGCAGGCCTTGCTTGACGCTTTCGATGCGGGACAGGCCGTCACCGAAGGGGTGGATACCGTGATCTGCGGGCGGCCGAACGTGGGCAAATCCACTCTCATGAATTTGCTCACAGGGCGCGAACGCTCGATCGTGACCGCCGTCGCGGGCACCACGCGGGATATTGTGGAGGAAACCGTGCGGTTGCAAAACATTGTGCTGCGCCTTGCGGACACCGCCGGGCTGCGGCAGGCAAACGACCTTGTCGAGCAAATCGGCGTGGCGCGCGCGAAAGAGCGCATGGACAACGCCGCGTTGATTCTCGCCGTGTTTGACAGCTCCTCTGCGCTTGACAGGGAAGACAACGAGCTGCTGACCTATTGCTCGGGCAGGAGAGCGGTGGCGGTTGTGAATAAAATTGACCTTGACGCAAAGCTTGACCTTGCGCTTGTGCGGCGGTCTATCGAACATGTGGTTGAGATTTCGGCGGTTTCGGGCGCGGGCAAGGAGTCACTCGAGAAGACCATTGCCGCCCTTTTGGGAACAGACAAAATCGACCCGTCAGCCGCCATGCTTGCAACGGAGCGGCAGCGCCGCTGCTGCGAAGAGGCGCTTGCCGGCGTTCGCGAGGCGGTTTTGGCGCTGCAAGGCGGCATGACGCTCGACGCAGTGAATGTAAGCCTTGACTATGCCATCAATCATCTGCTCACGCTCACAGGTGAAAAGGCGACCGAGGCGGTCGTGAACGAAGTTTTTTCACGGTTTTGTGTGGGAAAATAATAACGAACGAAACAAAAAGGATGGTTTTTTATATGCAGTTGGTTCTGGCGTCGCAATCCCCCCGCAGGAGCGAAATCCTCACAAACGCGGGCTATTCGTTTTGTGTGCGTGTTTCGCAAACAGCAGAAAACCCCGATTTCAGCCTTGCGCCTGGGGAGATCGTGACGGCCCTTGCCGCAGAAAAAGCCCGGGCCGCCGAAAGGCAGCCGGGCGAGGTCATTCTGGCCGCGGACACCGTGGTGGTGCTAGACGGCGCTGTTTTGGGCAAACCAAAAAATAAAGAGGACGCGGCGGCGATGCTCGCGTGCCTTTCGGGCAGGGCACACGAAGTTTACACCGGCGTCTGCCTTTTGGGGCAAGAGGATGAAAGATGTTTTTTTGTAAAAACAGAAGTGACCTTTTATTCACTCGGCAGGCAGGAGATTGCGGACTATATCGACACCGGCGAGCCCTTTGACAAGGCCGGGGCCTATGGCATTCAAGGGCGGGGCGCGGTGCTGGTTGAGCATATTTGCGGTGACTATTTCAACGTGATGGGCCTGCCCATTGCGCAAACATCGCGGGAGCTCAAGCGGTTCGACATTGTGCCGCGGGCTTGATGCCGCCTATGCGCGCGGTTCTTCTTTTTTGGTCAGGGCAAACACGGCGGCAATCACGGTGTTCGCGCCGTAGATTCGCAGCATTTTCGCGCATTCATTCAGTGTTGTGCCCGTGGTTTTGATGTCGTCCACAAGCAGAACATTTTTTTCAAAAACCGCACCCGGCCTGCGCACGTCAAACACCCCCAGCACATTGCCCGAGCGCGCGGTGGATGAAAGCGTTTGCTGCCTTTTGGTGTCATAGAGCTTCACAAGCGCGTCACACGAAGGGATGCCCGTTTGCTCACTCAGCTCCTGTGCCAACAATTGCGACTGGTTGTAGCCCCGCTTGCGCATTTCGTCTTCGGTTTGGGGCACATAGCAAATGCAGTCGAAGGGCCTGTCGGGAAAGCAGTCGAGAATGCGCTTTGCCATATCTTCCGCCATCTGCGCGGCTTTCTCGCGCTTGCCGTGAAACTTGAACTGCCGCACGGCGCTGAACGCGGGCTGCACATAATAATAGGGCGAGAGCACGTCTGAAAAAAACATGGCCTTGCCGCCGCAGGGGCAGCTTTTCTGAGCCGCGCCGCAGTGCTTGCAGCGGGGCTCCGCAACCACATATTCCTCTTCGGGCACAGCGGCGCACTCCCGGCACAGCCTGTCTTCCACCGCGGTGACGGCATTGCAGAAGAAGCAGCGGCGGGGAAACAGAATGCACCAAAGCGCGCGCAGGGTTTCTTTTGGCACAGGCGGCAGCTCCTTTTTTGTTGTTGACGCAACAACATGTTTTTTATTTCTTTTGATGTGTTGCGAAAGATTCTCGTTTCTATTATACTGAATACTATATCAAAAAAAAGCATGCGCCGCAATCCCGAAACGGGTGGAGCGTTATGATACATGCAATAAACAAAACATTTTCTGGAAAGTTGGTATTATATGATTGGCCTAAGGGATGCCAAACGAATCGTGTTTAAAGTCGGCACGTCGACGCTTACATATGAAAACGGAAAAACAAATTTAAGACGAATGAGCAAGCTCGCCTGTGTGCTTGCGGATCTTGCGAATTCCGGCAAGGAGGTCGTGCTTGTGTCCTCGGGCGCGATTTCTGTCGGCGTCGGAAAAATCGGGCTTTCCGCCCCCTTGAAGGACACGCCCTCCCGCCAGGCGGCGGCCTGCGTGGGGCAATGCGAGCTGATGTTTTTATATGACAAATTCTTTTCTGAATACGGCCGAACGATCGGCCAGCTGCTGATTACGCGGTATGACGTCGAGAATGCGGAGCACCGCAAAAACCTGATCAATGCCTTTGACAAAATGCTGGGCTATGGCATTATTCCGATTTTAAACGAAAACGACTCTGTAGCGGTGGAGGAGCTGGCATTTGGCGACGCGGAAAGCTCGCTTGCGGTGCCCGCGGTTTTTGGTGACAACGACAATCTTTCGGCCATTGTGGCAAAGCTTGTGAATGCCGACGCACTGGTGATTTTGTCAGACATCGACGGCCTGTTCAGCGCAAACCCGCATGAGGATGAAACCGCGCAGATCATTCCGGTGGTTGAAAAAATCGACGACTCACATTTTGCTCTCGCGGGCGGCGCGGGGAGCGCGCGCGGCACAGGCGGCATGTTCACAAAGCTGCAGGCGGCGCAAACAGCCACTGACGCGGGCATTGACACCGTTATTATGAACGGCGGCAATCCTGAGGAGATTTATAAGCTGTTTGATATGCGGCATGTGGGTACCTGGTTTAAAAAGCAATAGAAGCAAAGCAAAAGTCTGCGGCCGAGTGCCGGCCGCAAGAGAACGGCAATGAGTGGAACATTCTGTGGGGGATTTTGCTGGGAGAAGCGGTGGTTGTTCGCTTTGTAATCCAAATTTTAAAGTGGGTTTTGCGTTTTTGAGGCAAACCCCGGAAAGGACAATGGTCTTTTATGGAAAAACAACTGGAATTGAGGGAGATCGGGCGCAGAGCCGCAGATGCGGAAAGAGTTTTGGCCGGCCTTCCCAGCATGAAAAAAGACAACGCGCTCATGGCTGTTGCCGACGCGATCGCCGCTGACCGCGAACTGATTTTGTACCGCAACAAGCTGGATGTGGACGCAGGCCGTGAAGCCGGCCTGAGCGCCGCGCTGCTTGACAGGCTTTTGTTAAACCCGCAGCGTTTTGACGCGCTTGTCGCCATGTTTCACAAGCTTGCCGCCATGCCAGACCCTGTGGGGCGCATCCTTTCGGGCACCGTGCGCCCAAACGGCCTGAAAATCAGCAAAATCACAGTGCCGCTGGGCGTTATCGCAATGATTTATGAGGCGCGCCCGAATGTCACGGCAGACAGTGCCGCGCTTTGCCTGAAGTCCGGCAACGCCGTTATTTTAAAGGGCGGTAAAGAAGCGATCAACTCCAATGTCGCTTTGGTCAACGCCATGCGCAAGGGCTTGCAGAACGCGGGTTTGCCGCAGGACTGCGTGCAGCTTGTTATTGACGACGCGGATCACACGCGCTCAAATGAGCTGATGCGCCTGAACGAATTTGTGGATGTCATCATCCCCCGCGGCGGCGCCGCGCTGATTCGCGCGGTGGTTGAAAATTCCACCGTGCCCGTGATTGAAACGGGCGTAGGCAACTGCCACATTTATGTGGACAAAAACGCGCAGATCGACATGGCCGCGCGCATTGTGTTCAACGCAAAAACCTCGCGCCCGTCAGTTTGCAACGCCTGTGAAACACTGCTCCTGCACAAGGACATTGCGGGCTTCGCGCTGCTGCGCATCAAAGAGCGGCTTGACACCATGAATGTGGAGATGGTGGGCGATGAAGCGGTCTGCGGCATTCTTCCCGGCGTTGCCCCCGCAACGGAAGAGGACTGGGCGACGGAATACGGTGACTATAAAATCAGCGTGAAAATCGTAAAAACGCTTGATGAAGCGATTGCGCACATCAATAAATACGGCACCCGCCACAGCGAGGCGATCATAACAGAGAACTATGCCTCGGCGGAAAAATTCATCGGCGAGGTGGACGCCGCCGCTGTTTATGTGAACGCCAGCACGCGTTTCACAGACGGCGAGGAGTTCGGCTTTGGCGCCGAAATCGGCATTTCGACCCAAAAGCTGCACGCCCGCGGGCCGGTGGGGCTTGAGGAATTGACCTCGGTGAAATATGTTATTCGCGGCAGCGGGCAGATTCGCGAATAATCCGGTTTTTTATAAGATGATACCCCCACGGCAAGCGCGCAAAAAAGCGAGTTCGCCGTGGGGGTATTTTTTAAGGGGATGCTTTTCACAGCGTGTCAGGGCAAAAAAAAGACCTCTTGCCTGAAAACACTGTTCAAACTCTGTCAAAACTGTTATAGTAACAGTGAGCTCAGGATGAAAGCGGGGTGGTATGTTGGAGGTTCGGATCAAACACGACCCGGATTTGGGCGAAGATGAAATCATTATTTGCGCGGGTGAGGGCAACGCGCTGGCAGACGCGCTTTTTGCATATGCCCGGGCTCTTGTTTCACAAGCATCGAGCATCCAGATGTATAGGGACAAAGAGGAGGTCTTTCTTCCCCCCGCGTCCGTTTTGTTCTTTGAAACCGGGAACGACAGTGTTCACGCCCACACGGCGGACGAGGTTTATCGCGTAAAGGCCCGTTTGTATGAGCTTGAGCAAACGCTGCCCGGCGAGTTTGTGCGCATTTCAAAATCGGCCATTGTGAATGTGCGGCACATTGTTTCTGTTGACCGCAATTTGTCGTCTTCCGCTTTGATTTCATTTCAGGGCAGCCACAAGCAGGTGTATGCCTCGCGGATGTATTACAAGCAACTGCGCCAGCGCTTGGGGAGCGGATAGGTAACGACCACAGGAGAACGCTTTTTTTAATATCATTTTTTGAAAGGATTGGTTACTGTGAAGGTTAAAAATGTGTTTTGGGGATTGTTTTTTATTTGCGCGGCCGCGATGGTCGTGCTCTCGCAGATGGGTATGTTTTTTGAAATCGGCTGGTTCAGCATCCTGCTGACTGTGTTTTTGATTCCCGTGATGGTCAGCAATCTTGTGAAGCTGAATTTCTACGGTTTTTTGTTTCCGCTGGCGTTTTTGTTCTATATTTATGCCGAGCCCCTGTTTTTGCTCGACAATGTGCGCTTCTGGCCGCTCATGCTCGCCACGCTGTTTTTAAGCATCGGCTTTTCGCTCATTTTCAAGCGCAGGCGGTTTGAGAAGTTTATGCACACGAATCCCAAATTTGGCAAGAGCCTTTTGGGCGACGGCGGGAATGTTGTTTCGTTCAGCGAGTCGTTCAACTCCAGCACAAAATTCATCACGTCGCAAGATCTTGAGCGCGGTTATTTTTCGTGCTCGTTCGGCTCGATGAAGCTCTATTTTGACAAGGCCGTTCTCGCTCCCGGCGGCGCGGAAATCGTGCTTTCGTGCTCGTTTGCCGGTATGGAGCTTTATGTGCCGCGCTACTGGAACGTGGTGAACCGCATCGACCCGTCGTTTGGCAGCGTTGATCATTATCAGCGCGAAAACCAGCCCGGCGCGCCGACACTTACGCTGACGGGCGACTGCAGCTTTGGCGGGATTAAGATTTTCTATGTGTAGATTACGAGGATAATTTTCGTTCCTTCCCAACATTCAAATCAGCCTGAAAACACCCTCAAAAGGGGCTGTTTTCAGGCTGATTTGTTTTTTTGCTTGCCAGAACCGAAAATATTTTATATAATAATTTTTGAAAATATGATTCTGGTTATGTTTATTCTTTTATTAGAAAGTGCGGGATGTTAATGGGGGAAAAAAATGGCAAGTGGAAAGAGTATAGCGGGTTGATTCTTACGGTTGTGCTTTCGCTGGCGGCGATGCTTTTTTTTGGTTTTGACTCTTTTTCAGTAGATAGGCTATTCGGGTTGGTGGTGATTTGCGGCTTTATCGCCAGTGCAATTGTCTCGTTGTTTTATTTGGAGTTCACTGGCTTTTTTCTTTCGTTAGGAACGTTGCTCTATTGTTATGATGCTGCGATTGCGTTAACAGGCACGCCTTTGTGGGTGTTTCTTATCTGTGCTCTTGTGTTGGGCGCGGTTTCAAATCGCTTGTTTTTTCGCATTCGATATGCGCGCTTTTTTCCCAAAGGCTCATCGAAGAGCAACGGGGAATATGAACGGCATGATGCCGCTGTCGTTTGTAAAAACGCTTTTCACTCCGTCACAAAGCAGGTGACCTCCCGCAGCTTGGAAACGGCCTATATTTCGAGCTCGTTTAGCTCACTCAATGTTCGTTTTGACGAGGCGGCTTTGAGCCCGGACGGTGCGGATGTTGCTGTTATGGGCTTTTTTGGAAAAGTGCAGCTGTTTGTGCCTGAGGGTTGGCGGGTGCTTGACAACGAGGCGAGAAAGGCTGAAAAAAAGCGAAAAAAGGATTTTGATGACGATGCCCCTTCTGTGCCAACGCTGCGCATTTTTGAAAACGTGGTGTTTGCGGGCGTGTTCATTCGCACAATTGAAGGGAAGAAGCCCATAAAAATTTATATTATCAGAGAAAATCAAGAATTTGCCGAAGATCAAGAGGTGGCTCTTTTTCTTGATGGGCAAAAGTGCACCAATGTGAAAAACGACGAGACGGTGTTTGTTGAAACACAGAGTGGTGTGCATGCGATTGCCTTTGAATTTGGGGGCAAAAGAACCGATATGAACGTGGATTTGAGGGAGAATTCCGCAGTACGCATCACGCTGAACCGTGAAAGCGGCGAGGTTGCCGCCCGGGTGCTTTCGCTTGAGGGTATTCGCAGTTAGTCCCTGCTTCTTCAGTTTATAATCAAACGGCTTTTCCTGGAGGATGATACAATGAAAGAAAGCGTCATGCGTGAAATCGTTCGCACTGCGATGCTGCTCAGAAGCAGCAAACGGCTTTTTTCAAAAGAGAAAAAGGCTGAAAAAGAGCTGAAAAAAATGGCGAAACGGCCGAGGGCATACCAGTTCAAAAAGGCGGGCAGACTGTGCTCTCAGGTGCGTGAGAGCAACACGCACGGCCTGCATCACTTTGTGCTCTCGAGCAAAACGGGGAGCGGCAAAAAGCAAATTTTATATTTGCACGGGGGCGCGTTCGCGCGGCAGCCCTCTTTTTTGCAGTGGCGGTTCGCGGACAAGCTTGTGGAGCGCACGCATGCTTCGCTGGCCTTTGTCGTCTATCCCAAAACGCCCCTGCACACGCATGACGAAACGTTTGAAAAGCTGCTGCTGTTATACCGTGACATGCTGCAAAGCGCAGACGGCGAGGAAATAATTTTTGTCGGCGACTCTGCGGGCGCGAACATCGCGCTGGCCTTTTCTGTTTGGCTTCAGGGGCAAGGGCTTGCCCCGCCCGCAAAGGTCATTTGCTTTTCGCCCTGTGTGGATCTGCAGCTGAACAACCCGGGCATCACAAAAAAGCTCAGGAAAAAAGACCCGATCCTCGGCGTCGACGGCCTGCTGGTATTCATAAAGGCATGGGCGGGCGGCGCGCCGCTCAACCACCCGTTGATCAGCCCGCTGTATGCGGATTTGTCGCTGCTGCCACCGACGACGGTGTTCATCGGGTCAGACGAAATTCTGCTGCCGGACGTGCGGCTTTTCAAAAAGCTGGCGCGGGAATGCGGGGTGGAAATTGAGCTGCATGTTTATGAGAAGCTCTATCATTGTTTTTTTCTGTTTCCGCTCAAAGAGGCAAAGGAAGCGGTGGACAGAACCGTCAAGCTGATTGCTGAGAGTTGATGCCGTCGGGCGGGGGATCGCGCCTGTTCTGCTCCCATGATAGAAATTTGTTTATAAAACCCCCTTGCGGTCTGCTGATGCATGCCGCAAGGGGGTTTTTGCGCCGCTGTTTTGCAAAAAATCAATCCTCTTTTTCTGACACAGAAATCTCACCATGCAGCTTCTCGAATTCACGCACACGCCGTTTTATATACTGTTCAATTTCTTTGTTTGCGGAACGTCCCTCATATTCGGCGATATAACGGAACTTTTTGAATAAAGCGCGGTTCACACGAAAAGTATACCTTAAAATTCTATCCATTTCAAAGTCACCTCTATGATGTTGTTATGATGCCATTGTACCATCATTCATGACATGAAAACCAAAATAGTGCTATAATGGTGGTAATTTAGTGAATATTTTTTATGAAACAATTAAGAAGTTTACTTTTATATAAAAAGCTTCAATGTATCAACAAGTCTATCGTGCTCCAATTTTTTGATTAAAAGATTATGTGAACCATGATGAGTTCGGGATGTTCTATAGACAGAAATCTATAATATACTTAATATTGAAAAAAAAGATTTTAAGGGGGCAGTCTATGAAAGTGGCGGTCATTGGCTCGAGGGGGCTTGCGGTCAACACACTTGAGCCGTATCTGCCGAAAGAGATCACCGAAATCGTCAGCGGCGGCGCGCGGGGCATTGACGCGTGCGCCCGCGACTATGCGCTGCGGCACAATATCAAGCTGACGGAGTTTTTGCCCAACTATGCCCGCTTCGGCAGAACCGCGCCCCTGCGGCGCAACATCGCCATTATTGAATATGCCGACTTTGTGGTCGCGCTGTGGGACGGCGCCTCTTCGGGCACAAAGCATGTGATTGACAACTGTGAAAAGCGCAACATTCCCCTTCTGGTCTTCTTTCCGAATGGAGATTGAGGGACGCGCAAAAAAACGCCCCGGCCTGTGTGGGAGCAGGCCGGGGCGGGGTCTTTGTAATCGCGGGTTTTGCAAATAGAAAAACCGCCCTGTTGAGCGGTTTCGCGTGTGTCGGCAACGACCTATCTTCCCAAGCGGCTGCCCGCTAAGTATTTTCAGCGTAAATGAGCTTAACTACCGTGTTCGGGATGGGAACGGGTGGACCCTCATCACTATAGTCACCGA